>JAQBXL010000016.1 GCA_027624135.1 Chloroflexota bacterium | reverse complement strand
CTGAGGGCCGGTTGGGATGAAGACTACCTTCTCAAGGTGTTATCCCTATGAGATGCGATTGCCCTGAAGTTCGGCGGCGATCTAGTCCAAGTGCCGACTCATAATTTCGACCCGCGTATGGTCCCGCGTATTGTTATGTTGGATCAAGACTGAATCACGAGTAAATTCTGTTGACATTCCAACCCGCGATTGATAGAGTTAGTCCTCGCGCCAAATGCTGCGAAGGGATTATCTATGCCAACAGTGAACCAACTAGTAAGAAAAGGCCGAAAGCCCGTCGCCAAAAAGACGAAAGCTCCGGCTATGCATTGGGTGCAAAATTCCCTCACCAATCGGACGAAATGGGGGCCCGGCTGCCCACAGCGGCGGGGTGTTTGCATCCAGGTTCGAACCATGACGCCGAAGAAGCCAAACTCGGCTCTTCGAAAGATCGCCAGGGTTCGCTTGACCAACGGAGTAGAAGTCACCGCATACATCGGCGGTGAAGGGCATAACCTCCAAGAGCACTCGGTGGTGTTGATCAGAGGTGGCCGCGTCAAAGACCTGCCGGGTGTCCGATACCACATAGTTCGCGCCGCTCTCGACTGCGAGGGTGTGCCGGACCGTCGGCGAGGCCGCAGCAAATACGGGGCAACCAGACCCCGGGATGGCGGTTAGCCGATCTCCACGGCTCCCACTTCCTAAAGATTTCCCCTGGATTATGGTTGGACCTATACGCAGGTGTGAGTACCTATGTCTAGAAGACGACGCGCTGAAAGAAGAATAATTGCACCCGATCCGCGGTTTAACGACGTGGAGTTGGCCAGATTCATCAATAGGTTGATGATCAAGGGCAAAAAGTCCGTTGCCCAACGTATAACCTACAAAGCATTTGACATCATTCAGGAAGAATCCAACAGAGAACCTCTGGAGGTCTTCCAACAAGCACTAAGGAATACTACCCCCGCAATGGAGGTCCGCCCCAAGCGTGTCGGCGGCTCCACTATCCAAGTGCCGACGGAATTACGTCCGGTGCGCAGCGAGGCGCTTGCCATGCGCTGGCTCATTAGAGGAGCTAGGTCCCGTAATGGGATCCCGATGCGGCGGGGATTGGCCCAAGAATTGATGGATGCCTCCCGTGGCGAGGGTTCGGCGGTCCGTAGAAGGGAGGAATTGCACCGGATGGCGGAAGCCAACCGGGCCTTCGTGCACTACCGTAGGTAATTCTCTTTCCAGAATTTTCCCAGTAGGCCCCAGAGCCCAGTCGTCATAGTCCAGTATCCTGTGCCCAGCTTATGGAAGCTGATTATTCAATAGAGAAGATTCGCAATATCGGGTTTATCGCCCATATTGACGCTGGCAAGACCACCACAACCGAACAGGTCTTATTCGTCACTGGCCGCATCCATCGCGCGGGCGGTGTTGATGATGGCAACACCGCTATGGACTGGATGGCCCAAGAGAAAGAAAGGGGCATCACAATCACCGCCGCGGCCACCACCACCTACTGGAACGAATGCCGCATCAATGTAATCGACACCCCCGGCCACGTAGATTTCACCGCTGAAGTAGAACGCAGTCTCCGCGTCTTGGACGGCGGAATCATAGTGCTCGACGCCGTCGCAGGCGTCCAACCCCAGTCAGAAACCGTCTGGCGTCAAGCCAACACCTACAAAGTGCCGCGTATCTGTTTCGTCAATAAGATGGACCGGGTCGGCGCCAGCTTCGAACGCACTATTGAATCAATCCGACGCCGCCTGAACGGCAATCCGGTGGCCATCCAGTTGCCCATCGGCGCTGAAGACCAATTTGGCGGGATGATTGACCTGATCACGGGCAAAGCCACTATGTACCCATTGGGTCGGTTGAATGAAGGCCTTGTTGAACGTCCGGAAGAGGTCGACATGCCGCCCGAGTACCAAGAACAGTACGACGTATACCGCCAAGCCATGATCGAGAAAGTCGTCGAGACCGATGAAGATTTACTCCTCAAGTACTTGGAAGGCGAGGAAATCACTAACGATGAGCTGCGAGAGGCGTTAAAGCAGGCCACATTCGACCTGAAATTGCAGCCGGTACTGTGCGGTAGCGCAATGTTCGCCAAGGGTATCCATTCCCTGCTAGACGCCATCGTTTGGTACCTCCCTTCGCCCGCTGACGTTCCGCCCGTGGAAGGCATTAACCCGGCAAATGGCGAGACCGAACTTCGGTATCCCGACCCGAAGGCCCCGCTCTCCGCATTGGCATTCAAAGTGGCAACCGATCCATACGTTGGCCGCCTTGTGTTCTTACGTGTCTATTCGGGCACGGTTGAAGCCGGGGCCGTGGTGAACAATGTCACCAAGAAAGGCCGCGAACGAATGGGGCGCCTGTTGCGTATGCATGCCAACTCCAGAGAAGAACTTGCAGAAGTGTCCGCTGGCAACATCTGCGCCGCGATCGGTCTGAAGAACACGTTCACCGGCGATACGATCGGAACACAGGATCATCCGGTGATCTTGGAACCGCCCAAGTTCCCGAAACCGGTCGTCTCGGTGGCCATCGAGCCATCTACCAAGGCCGATCAAGACCGCCTGACTGACGCCCTGCGGAAATTGGCCGACGAAGATCCAACGTTTGTCGTCAGCGTAAACAACGAGACCGGCCAGACCATCATGTCGGGCATGGGCGAGCTTCACCTTGAGGTGTTGGTTGACCGCATGCGTCGAGAATTCAGCGTTGACGCCCAGGTCGGAATGCCTCGAGTCTCCTACCGTGAAACTTTGACCATCGCCCGTCAGATTGAAGGCCGGTTCATCAGGCAAACTGGCGGTCACGGACAGTTTGGTCACGTGATTCTAGACATCGAGCCATTGGAACGAGGCGAGGGCATCGTTTTCGAAAACAAAATCAGAGGGGGAGCGATTCCCCGGGAATATATATCCGCCGTCGAGAAGGGAGTGAGGGACGCTCTAGACAACGGCCCTCTGGCCGGGTATCCTCTGGTGGATTTAAGAATCTCATTGGTGGATGGCAGCTACCACGACGTAGACTCTTCAGAAATGGCTTTCCGGAGCGCTGGGATGCTCGCCATCAGGGAAGGAACTCCCAGGTGCGGTCCCGTCTTGCTTGAGCCAATCACCGATCTGGAAGTGGTGACGCCCGGGGAATACCTCGGTGACATCATCGGGGATTTAGGTTCGCGGAGAGCCCAGATTCAGAATATCGAAGGCCACGAAGATTCGCAGTCGGTGCGAGCGTTATTGCCGCTGGGCGAAACATTCTCGTATACAACCGCGCTTCGTTCCCTGAGCCAGGGCCGTGCCTCGTACACGATGGAATTCAAATATTACGAGCCGGTGCCGGAGCACATAGTTAAGACTCTGGCCACGGCATAGATCCGGCGCGATTACTACTCTAAACATCCAGTCTAAATAAACGGCGGACTAAGAAGCAGGTATATGGTAACTCGGCAAAAAGTACGGATCATCTTGAAGGCCTTTGACCACAAGATGCTGGATCTTTCCACTGGACAGATCGTGGAGACGGCCGAACGGACCGGCGCACGCGTGGCCGGACCGGTGCCCCTACCCACTCATATTCGGCGGTTCTGCGTGATTCGCGGTCCTCACGTGGATAAAGACTCTCGCGAACATTTTGAGATACGGACCCACAAACGCCTGATCGATATCTTGGAGCCTACCTCCAAGACGATTGATTCTCTGACCAGGTTGAACCTGCCAGCTGGCGTAGACATCTCCATAAAGCTCTAGTCACCAAGATTGAATTAGTATAGGAAAGGCAACTTAAGATGATCCAGGGATACCTGGGGAGAAAGATTGGCATGACCCAGATCTTCCGTGAAGACGGAAGGGTGGTTCCTGTCACCGTGATTGAGGCCGGACCTTGTGTCGTAACTCAGGTTAAGACCAAGGAAACCGACGGCTACGAGGCGGTCCAATTGGGGTTTGGCGATGTCAAACGCCGGAATAAACCATTGAGCGGCCATCTGAAAGACAGCCGTCTGAGCCGGTACCTTCGTGAGGTAACAGCCGACGATACCGGTGAATTTCAGGTCGGCCAAATGATCGGCGTGGATATCTTCAAGACCGGCGAGAAAGTAGATGTCATTGGCCGGTCCAAAGGCCGTGGGTTCGCCGGTGTGATGAAGCGCTGGGGATTCGGCGGCGGGCCGAAAACCCACGGTCAGTCCGACCGGGCCAGGGCGCCGGGATCCATCGGTGGCGGCACCACACCCGGTAGAGTCTATAAGGGTCTGAAGATGGGCGGACACATGGGCAACCGTCGTATCACTGTGAAGGGCCTGGAGATTATTGAAGTTGACACCGAGCGTAATCTACTACTAGTTAAGGGCGGCATACCAGGCGCCCCTAATAGCCTGGTCCAGATCCGAAGGACCGGCGCTTAACCGCGCGGCCGGACGTTAGAAAACACATATGCAGATCTCAGTCAAAAATCAGAATGGGGACTTGCTTGATAGCATCGATCTAAATGATGCGGTCTTCAACGTGCCCATGAACCAATCCTTGGTGCACCAGGCCATGGTCATCTACCAAGGCAATAAGCGCCATGGAACCAGCGACACCAAAACCCGGGCCCAGGTGTCCGGAGGCGGTCGAAAGCCGTGGATACAAAAGCACACCGGCCGCGCCCGGCAGGGCAGCACTAGAGCTCCCCAATGGCGTCACGGCGGCGTGGTCTTCGGCCCTCATCCCCGCAGCTACCGGGCAGCGTTGCCCAAGCGCATGAAGAGACAGGCTCTGCGTTGCATGCTTTCGGACAAAGCCAGGCAGGATCGTCTGGTCTGTCTCGACTCCACCAACACCATTGATGGCAAGACCAAGTCAATGGCCCAACTATTACAGAACCTCTCCATTTCCGGATCGGCTTTGGTTGTCACCTTGGGTTCCATCCGGGACGTTGTCCAGGCTGCCCATAATCTGCCTAAGATATGGACCCTTCCCGTTAACCAGTTGAATGCCCAGGAATTACTGGCCCGAGACATTGTGATTATGACCGTGGAAGCTGCCAGGTGGGTCGAAGAGACCCTGGCTGAGGACTCCCACGGGAGGCGTGGCACAAAATGGGCCAACGCCGCCTCGACTGCTACGGATTCCGTAGCTTCGATTGAAACTGTAGTCGCAGAGCCGGAAGAAGCCACTCCCGAGCCATCGGCAGAAGAAAAAACTCCAACGCCCAGGCCCCGACGTCGATCCGCCGCTAGTACAACGGAAGCAGACGCTACTGCCAAGGCGCCAGCGGAAGAGGAAACTCCAGCGCCCACGCCTCGCCGTCGACGCACCACTGCCAGCGCCGCTGAAGAGTCCACTGCCGAGTCCACGGAACCAGAAACCGGCTCTACGGACAGTCCGACAGCTGACACCCAGGATGAAGAGGCTTAGATGGATATCCACCACGTGCTCATCAAGCCCACCATCACAGAGAAAAGCACTCTCCTGCAAGAGTCGGGCAAGTACACCTTCCAGATCGCCCCTCGGGCGAACAAGGTAGAGGTCAAAGAGGCCGTCGAGAAACACTTTGGCGTTACCGTGTTGGACGTGAACATTACAAAGTTGCGCGGGAAGATGAAGCGCTACGGTCCGCGCATCACAAAGCAACCCGACACCAAGAAGGCGGTTGTCACCCTGCAACAGGGCGACCGCATCAACCTGATCGAGGGGCTGTAGAGACTTCCCAATGCCGTTGAAGAACCTAAAACCAATAACGCCGGGAACCCGGAACGCGGTGCGGCCCTCTTTTGAAGAGATAACCACCCAAAAGCCGGAGAAATCCCTGCTTGAGGCACAGCGGAACCATGCCGGACGCAACAACCGGGGCCGCATCACCACGCGGGCCCGAGGCGGTGGGTCTCGGCGCATGTACCGCAAAGTCGATTTCAAGCGAGTCAAGGACGGCGTCCCGGGCCGCGTAAAGTCCATAGAGTACGATCCGAACCGGACCACACGCATCGCCTTGATCTACTACGTCGACGGTGAGAAGAGCTATATCCTGGCTCCCCACGGATTGGAAGTGGGGGCCTTCGTGCAATCGGGGCCCGATGCCGAGATCAGCCTGGGCAATTGCCTGCCTTTGACCAACATTCCCACGGGAACGGTGGTTCACAACCTGGAGTTAACTCCGGGGAGTGGTGGTCAGATGGTTCGTGGCGCCGGAACCGGCGCACAGGTATTGTCACGGGAAGGCGAATACGTAATCGTACGCCTGCCATCGGGCGAGATGCGCCGAATCTTGCTTCGCTGCCGGGCCAGTGTCGGGCAGCTTTCAAACCCCGACCACAAGAACGAAAGTCTGGGTAAAGCGGGAGCATCCCGGCATTTAGGCCGCCGCCCCCACGTGCGCGGCGTGGCGAAAAACCCGGTGGACCATCCCCATGGTGGCGGTGAAGGACGGTCTCCCATCGGCATGCCAGGTCCCAAAACCCCTTGGGGTAAACCTACATTGGGTTACAAGACGAGACGCAAGAACAAGGGGTCCAGCAAATTTATCATGCGCAGAACCAGGAGACGGTAAGATGTCCCGTTCGATAAAAAAGGGGCCTTACGTACACCCCAAGCTGATGAAGCACGTGGAGGCGGTACAACGCTCTGGAGCCAATACCGTCATTCGAACCTGGGCCCGCGCTTCTATGATCATGCCCGAAATGGTTGGTCTAACCATCGGGGTGCATGACGGCCGCCGGCACGTGCCGGTGTTTGTTACAGAAAACATGGTTGGTCACCGATTGGGAGAGTTCTCTCCCACCAGGACCTTCCGTGGACATATATCAAGGTCCGAACGGACCAGCCGGGTGAGGTAACCGATTGCCGCCGGTCAGAGCAGTAGCCAAACAATTAGGAACATCTCAGAAGAAACTAAAGCCCATCTTGGACTTGGTCAGGGGGCAACGGGTAGAAGACGCCTTGAATACCCTGAGCTTACTCGCCTCACCTTGGGCCAAGACAGTGGCCAAAGTTGTCGCGTCGGCAGCCGCCAACGCCGAGAACAACATGCTAATGAACCGGGACAATCTGCGGATCGTACGGATATCGGCGGACCAGGCCAAGTCGTTGAAACGCTTCCGGCCCAGAGCCAGAGGCCGAATCGGCCCGATAATCAAACGGTCCAGCCACGTGATAGTGGAAGTGGACGAAGACGAAGGTAGGAGCTAGGCATGGGGCATAAGACCCACCCATACGGGTTCCGGCTCGGCATAATCAAGGACTGGAAAGCTCACTGGTACGCGGGAAACGGTGCTTCGTACCGTAATCTGGTGATCCAGGACATCCGCCTGCGCGAAAGCATTAAGAACGAATACAAAGCGTTCTCCGATGCCGGCATCGCCCGGGTCGAGATTGACCGCGGCGCTCAAGACAGCGTGATAAACATCCACTCTGCCAGGCCTGGGATACTGATTGGCCGGGATGGCGAGCGAGTAAAGAATCTACGCGCCAAGCTTGAAGCCATTGCGGAGAGCCGCATACAGCTCAATATAGTTGAGATTGAACAACCGGAAACCAACGCATATCTGGTGGGTCGAAACGTGGCCGACCAATTGGAGCGCCGGGTCGCCTACCGCCGGGCCATGCGCCAAGCCGCCCAAAGGGCAATGCAGGCTGGGGCCCAAGGAATCAAGATCATCATCAAGGGCCGCATCACCGGCTCAGAGATTGCCCGCGTTGAAAAATTGATGATAGGACGGGTTCCGCTCCATACTCTCAGGGCCGACATCGACTACTCGTTGGCCGAAGCCCACACGGCGATGGGACAGGTTGGGGTTAAAACCTGGGTCTATCATGGCGAGATCCTGCCCCCCCAGCCGGAAGTGGTTGAGGAATTAGATAACATAGAAGTTACCGTCCAGGCCGAGGACATAGAGGAAGCCTTGGAAGCCGTCGACCTGGAAAACCCGGAATAGAAACCGGACTAGGAGCGATTCATGCTACAGCCCAAACGAACAAAATATAGGAAACACTTCCGTGGCAAGATGCGGGGCGCCGCCTCCACTGGAAGCTCCGTCTCCTTTGGGGAGATTGGTCTCAAGGCCATGGAGGCCTCGTGGATCACCGCCCGTCAGATTGAATCCGCGCGTGTCGCCGTAACCCGGCACTTGAAGCGCGGTGGACAGGTCTGGGTTCGGGTCTTCCCCGACAAATCGGTCAGCAAGAAAGCCGCCGAGACCAGGATGGGCGGCGGAAAAGCCGCCGGTGACTATTGGGTGGCAGTGGTCAAGCCCGGCAGGATACTCTTCGAAGTGGCTGGAGTGCCCAACGATGAAGCCGTGCAGGCGCTTCGTCTGGCTTCCCGGAAGTTGCCCATACCCACTAAGACTGTCGTCAGAGACCGTTTGGCCGCTGCGGTAGCCAACGGATTGACCTAAAATGCGCACCCACGAGGTAAGAGATCTGAGCAACGACCAGTTGTACGAGGAGCTGACTAAATCCAGACGAGAACTGATGAACCTTCGGTTCCGCGCCTCGACTAACCAGTTGACCAACACCAACGAGCCACGCCAGGTCAAGAAAACCATCGCCAGACTTCAGACAGTTATCAAAGAACGGCAGATTCAGGAGGCTGGCTAGTGGCAAAAATCATGCGCAAGGGCCGCATCGGCGAAGTCGTGCGGACCAACCAAGACAAAACTGCCATCGTGGAGATGATCTGGAAACAGCGTCATCGCCTCTATCACAAACAGATGCGCCGCGTGGCCCGGTTCTATGTACATGACCCAGAGAACCAATGCCGCCTGGGCGATACCGTCCGCATCGAAGAAACCCGGCCGATCTCCAAGACCAAGCACTGGCGTCTTATGGAGATTCTGGAGCGCAAGCAGGTTGCTGACGTCCGGCCAATCGATCTGGAAAGCGATGTCGCTCTGGAGATAACACAGCCGCGCATCCTGGCTGCTGAAGCCAGAGCCGAAGCCGCTGAATCTGCCGAAGAAGCTGTCGATCCCGAAGCTGAAGAGCCAGAGGAAGAGGCTGTCGGTTCCGAAGCCGAAGAGCCAGAAGAAGAGGCTGTCGAGGAAGAACCCGAGCCAGAAGAAGAGGCGGCCGATGAGCCGGATGCTACGGAAGAGGCGCCTGAGGCCGATGCTCCGGACGAACAGGAAGAAGAGAAATGATTCAGACCTATACACGGCTGACGGTGGCCGACAATAGTGGGGCCAAAGTGATTCGCCTCATCAATATTCCAGGTAGCAGTAAGCGCCGATACGCCCACCTTGGAGACATCATCGTCTGCAACGTGAGAGAGGCCGCCCCCAACTCGCCGGTCCGCAAAGGCGAGATCGTGAAGGCTGTTGTGGTTCGCCAAGCTCAGCCTCGCCGCCGTCCCGATGGGACATACATCAAATTTGATGACAACGCAGCGGTGTTGATCTCCGACGACCAACTCCCCAGGGGCACTCGCATCTTCGGTCCGGTGGCCCGCGAGTTAAGAGACAAGGGTTTCATGCGTATCGTATCCCTCGCACCAGAGGTGGTCTAATGCGGATCCGCACTGGAGATACCGTGCTGGTCATCGCTGGCAAAGAAAAGGGCAAGACCGGGCGCGTGGAGCGGCAATTCCCCGAGCAAGACCGGGTGGTCGTTGAGGGTGTAAACTTAGTCACGCGGCACATGAAGGGCCAACCTGGCGTGAGACAATCCGGACGCATCCAAAAAGAGGGGCCGATTCACGCTTCGAATGTGGTGCTGATCTGTAACAAGTGCAACGCTCCTACGAAACCCAAGACATCTTTCTTGGATACCGGAGCCAGAGTGCGCAAATGTATTAAATGTCAGGAAGTTATCGACGATGCTCGATGAAGAAAAACAACAACCAGAGGGCCTAGACGAGTCGGAAGAAACCTCAGGGGAGCCCGGGGAGTCGATTGGCGCTGCCGATCAAGAAGACGGTGAGAACGTTGCTGTCGAGGCTGAAGGCCGGCAAACAGTTTCATCCCGTCAGCAAAGCCAACGCGGTGGGCGTTCAGTCCGCGGCGGATCGGCAACAGCCGCACTTGAACCGCCGACGGAACCACCGCCTCCGCCCCGCCTCTATGGCCGGTTCAAGAACGAGATTATTCCCTCCATGATGCAGGAGTTCAATTATGGGAACCCAATGGAGGTCCCAAGGCTCCAGAAGATCGTTGTGAACATCGGCGTTGGCGAGGCGCTAACCAACGGACGGGCTATGGAATCGTCCGTTAAAGACCTGACGATAATCACCGGTCAAAAGCCGATCGTGACTAAAGCTCGGCGTTCGATCGCGGGGTTCAAGCTCAGGGAGGGAAACCCCGTCGGTACTGCGGTTACCCTTCGAGGCGCCCGGATGTACCATTTCTTAGACCGGTTGATAAACACCGCCCTGCCGCGTATTCGGGACTTCCGTGGATTAGCCAGACGCGGGTTGGACGGACGCGGGAATTTCTCAATCGGTATCCGGGAACAGATTATCTTCCCGGAGATTGACTACAACGAGATTGAAAAGATTCGTGGGTTACAGGTAACCATCACCACCACGGCCAAGAATGATGCCGAGGCCATCCGCCTCTTGGAACTATATGGCATGCCCTTTATCAAAGACACGGCGGAGGCATAGTGGCAAAGACTTCGATGGTCCAAAAATGGCTCAAAAAGCCTAAATTCAAAGTCCGGGGCTACAACCGGTGCAATCGCTGCTTCCGTCCCCGGGCCTACATCAGATACGCAGGGGTTTGCCGTATCTGCTTCCGCGAATTAGCCCTAAACGGTGAACTACCCGGCGTTCGCAAAGCCAGTCTGTAGTTCAGGCAAGGGTTCGACCAAGCAATACCTATTCTAGAAACCAATGGATGAAAGCTTGATGAAAACTTCCAGAAAAGACTCAGGAAAAGCTTCAGGCGGAGACGGGAGATAAACCTAAAATGCCGGTTACCGACCCAATAGCGGACATGCTGACCAGGATTCGAAACGCCGTACAGGTGCGTAACGAGTCTGTCACTCTCCCACATTCCAAGATGAAATTGGCCCTAGCTAAGATTCTTAAGGATGAGGGATTCATCCGGAATTTCGACATGCCCCAGGCTCAGGCTCACCCCACCCTGCGGTTGCACCTGATCTACCGCGAGGGACGGCAGCCCGCTATCTCCGGCCTAAAGCGCGTCAGCAAACCTGGATTGAGGGTCTACGTAGGCCGGGGTGAGATACCAAGGGTCTACGGAGGACTCGGCGTGGCCATCGTATCCACGTCCAAAGGCGTGATGGCCGGGCAAAAGGCTTGGCGCGAAGGCGTCGGCGGCGAACTAATCTGTTATATCTGGTGATACGGTCGTGATCGAGCAAAAACAAGAAAAAACCCTCTCCCGTATTGGCCGAAAACCGATACCTTTGCCCAGTGGCGTGGAGGTAGAGGTGCTGTACGGCGGAGTCAAAGTTACCGGTCCCAGGGGCACCATAGAGCAGAAATACCACCCCGAGGTGATCGTTAAGGTCGAGAACGGGGAAGTTCTGGTGGAGCGTCAGTCGACCAATAAATTCCACCATTCGCTGCATGGTCTCACCCGCAGCCTGATCGCCAATGCCGTAACCGGCGTATCTGATGGGTTCACTAAGTCACTGGAGATCATGGGGGTCGGCTACAGAGTTGCCGCAGCTGGTGATGGGATTATTCTTAACGTTGGCTACAGTCATCAGGTGGAGATCCATCCCGAAGAAGGGCTAACCATGGAAGTGGAAGGCGCGACCCGGATCCACGTCCGTGGTATCGATAAGCAGAAGGTTGGTCAACTGGCGGCCCAGGTCAGAAGAGTCCGCCCGCCCAACGCCTACAAAGAAAAAGGGATCAAGTACTCCGACGAGATAATTCACTTCAAAGCAGGAAAAGCGGCGGCTAGAAAGGCCTAACCGCCCAAGAATAACCCTCGTGATACATCAAGAGTAATCATGCCAAAAGATCGAAACGCAAAATATCTGAGAAAAGTACGGCACATCCGGTTGCGGAACAAGGTAACCGGAACGCCGGATCGGCCCAGGCTGTCGGTATTCCGCAGTCTGCACCACATCTATGCCCAAGTTATTGACGATACCACCGGCCACACTCTGGTAGCGGCTTCGAGCGTCGATGCTAGCAAAGAAGCCGGCAGTCCCATCACCCCAAAGCTCGACGCCTCCGCCGCAGTGGGCAAATTGGTCGCGGCGAGAGCCATCGCCGAAGGTATCACCCAAGTGGTGTTCGACCGTGGTGGTTGCAAGTACCACGGCCGGGTCAAAGCCCTGGCCGAAGCATCCCGGGAAGCCGGGCTCAACTTCTAAGAATGGAATCAACTTACCGCAGAGACTGGGAGGTCTAACCCGCTTATGGTTCAAGCCCCGAACAGGTCTTTCTCTGACCGAGGCCGCGATCGTGACCGAGACCGTGGCCGTGGCCGTGGTCGTGGCCGGGAAGAAGACACCGGAGGATTCACCGAAAGGGTTGTCTACACCCGGCGTATCGCCAAGGTTGTGAAAGGAGGCCGACGTCTCCGTTTCAACGCTCTAGTCGTGGTGGGAGATGGTCAAGGCCAGGTGGGTGTTGGACTTGGCAAGGCGTTGGTAATCCCAGACGCGGTCAGAAAAGGCAATGCCGTTGCCCGGCGAGGCGTGATTAATATACCCATGCGCGGGAGCACGATACCCCAGCAGATCACGGTCAAGAAGGGCGCGACAATCGTGATGATCAAACCGGCACGCGAAGGAACGGGGGTCATCGCCAACGCTGCCATGCGCGCCATACTGGAACTGGGCGGAGTGAAAGACGTCGTTGGAAAGTCATTGGGTTCCCGGAATCCGATAAACATCGTCTACGCCACCATTGAAGCCCTGAAGCAGTTGAAGGACCCAGACGTGGAGTTGGCCCGCCGTCTTGGCCGGCCGATGCCTTCTAAGGCACCGGCTGAGGCACCGACCGGACAGCCAACGGAAGAATCTCCTGAATAATAAATGCCGGACGCGCTGTCCGGAAAGCTTGGTTGACATTTTATGGCCGAAATAAAAATAACCTGGACCAAAAGCGGTATCGGACGTCCTGAGAAGCAGCGGCGGATCATAGAGTCCCTAGGACTTAAGCGCCTGCACCATACCGTGGTCCATCAAGACTCGCCAACCATTCGTGGCATGGTGAACAAAGTCAGCCACATGGTGATGGTGGAAGAAGCTTAATCAACCCATATTGATATTTGGCGATCGCGAGGAAACAAGCGATTTTGGACGCCAAACCAGCATTGCGGCGGTCGTAATACCGTTTACTGACGGCAAAGACACGGCTACAATCAACCTAATAGGCGTAACAGCCTAAGTGAGGCACGCCCCATGATGGAACATCAACTGGCCCCAAGCAAGGGTGCCAGGAAAAACAGAAAACGGATCGGACGTGGCGACGCGGCCGGACAGGGGAGCACCGCAGGCCGGGGTATGAAGGGACAAAAATCCCGCTCCGGTGGCGGACCGCCCATATGGTTTGAGGGCGGCCAATTGCCCTTGATTAAAGGGCTGCCCATGAAGCGGGGCTTCCACAACAAGTTCAAAACCTATTACTCGCTGATCAAATTGGAAACCTTAGAGAAATTTGATTCTGGGGAAAGAATCACCCCACAACTCCTTTTGGAGCGGGGCTACCTGCGGAACCTTAACCTGCCCGTAAAGATCGTTGGAGACGGGGAGATTAGTAAGGCTGTGACCGTAGTGGCAGCCCGATTTACACGCTCGGCCAAAGAAAAGATAGAAGCGGCCAAGGGGACAGCGGAGGAGAATCCGGCTAGATGACTAGATGACTTCCGGTGATGTCCAAACTGGCAAATTTCCCAAGCTGATTCAGGCGGCCATCGACGCCTTCAGCCTGCCTGACCTTCGCGCCAAGATCCTGTTCACGCTGGCGATTCTGGCCCTGTACCGGTTCGTAGCGCATATCCCCCTTCCTGGTATCGACCAAATCGCGCTGGACACCCTCTTCCGGAACAATGAACTCCTCGGCTTTTTAGACCTGTTCAGCGGCGGCGCCCTCAGCCGCATGAGCATCGTTGCCCTCGGTGTATTTCCCTATATCACCTCGTCCATCATCATTCAATTGCTGACTCCGGTTATACCCTCGCTGCAGGAGATGGCTCGCGAAGGCGAATCTGGCCGAGCCAAGATGAACCGGATAACTCACTGGATCACCATTCCCATCGCTTTTGCACAGGGGTATGGACAATTGGTGCTCTTGGAACAGAACGGCGTGATATTCGATGTGGGATTCACCGGGGACGCCCTGCTGCCGACCGTCGCGGCCCTGTTCTCCATCGCCGCCGGAACGATGTTCCTGGTCTGGCTGGGCGAGATGATCACGGAGCGTGGCATCGGAAACGGTATTTCCCTGATCATCTTCGCTGGGATCGTCGCGGGATTCCCCAGATTGTTGACTCAAGGGTTCTTGGACCGTGATAACGTGCTGGGCATCGGCTTCTTCGCCATCATCGGCGTGGTGATAATCGCCGCGATCGTGATGTTCAACGAGGCCCACCGGCGTATACCAGTTCAGTACGGCCGCAGCATATTTAGGGGCGGTAGGATGTACCGGCAAAGCGGGGCGACCTATCTACCATTGCGCATAAATTCGGCGGGTATGATTCCCCTTATCTTTGCATTTTCCATCGTGATTCTGCCCGGCACCATCGCAACCTACTTCGCCACCAACACCAGTTGGGTCGGCGATGTAGCCAATTTCTTCGCAGACGTGTTGATACCCACATCGCCGCTGTACTGGGTGATGGTCTTCGTGCTAGTGGTGATCTTCACATTCTTCTATACATTGGTGGTGTTCAATCAGCAGCAATTGGCCGAGAACCTTCAGAAAAACGGCGGGTTTGTGCTCGGAATCAGACCCGGCAAACCGACCCAGGATTATCTCAACCGGGTGATTGTTCGAATCACATTGGGTGGCGCCCTCTTCCTGGGCACCATCGCAATCATGCCCTATATCGCATCGCTCATCACCGACGTTCAAGCCATATCCCTCAGCAGCACCAGCTTATTGATTATGGTCGGGGTCGGCCTGGATACATTGCGTCAACTTGAAGCCCAGTTGATGATGCGAAACTACGAAGGTTTCCTCAGATAGCATGTCCCAGGGACTGAGATTGGTATTGTTCGGCCCTCCCGGAGCTGGTAAAGGCACCCAGGCTCAGCTTCTAAAGGACTGGCTAAAGGTTCCCCATATCAGTTCGGGCGACCTCTTCCGTCACCACCTTCGACAGGGAACACCCCTTGGTCTCGAAGCCAAGGGATACATGAACAAGGGTGAATTAGTTCCTGATAGCGTGACTATAGACATCGTTCTAGACAAAGTTTTGTCAATCTCCGACGATGAAGGGTTCATTCTAGACGGGTTCCCCAGGAACCCTCATCAGGCCAACGAACTGGAGAAGGCTTTGGTTGGCAATTCGAGAAACGTGGACAAGGTTGTGCATATCCACGTCTCGCAGCCAGAATTGCTTCGCCGGCTCGGCGGCAGATTGGTCTGCCGTGGCTGCCAAGCGCCTAGCTCTCTCGGAGAAGGCGAAGATATAGGGTCCAAGAAGTGCAGCCAATGCGGCGGCGAACTCTATCAGCGGGAAGACGACAACCCGGAGGCAGTCAAGAGGCGGATCGAGATCTACCGAGAAGAGACTGAGCCAGTTCTTGGGTTCTACCGGGAGCGGGGTGTCTTGGTTGACATTCCCGGCGACAACACGGTTGATGAGGTCAACAAACAGGTTATCTCGGCCATTGCGCCCTAGTCCGTAATAGTCCGTGCGTTTCGGCCAGACAATGGCTATAATCCATTGGGTTCCCAAGGCAATCAAACTGAAGTAGAATATACAAGTTGAATCGTGACCGAAAAAATGAGACCGCCTCTAACTCGGCGTCCAGCTACTCAGGGGGAATCACGATCAAGTCTCCCCAGGAGCTAGATTCGATGCGCCGTGCGGGCGGGATTGTGGGCGCGGTCATCGACTTGTTGAAGGCCTCGGTGGCGCCAGGCATGACCACCAAGGAGCTCGACAACATCGCGTTCAAAGAGATTACTCGGCAGGGCGCCAAACCCACTTTCATGGGATACCGGGGGTTTCCAGCCAGTATCTGTACGTCGATCAACGAGGAGATCGTCCACGGGATACCCAGTAAACGGGTTCTCAAAGAGGGCGATATCATCAAAGTTGATGTCGGTGCAACCATCGAGGGCATGATTGGCGACGCCGCCGTATCCATTGCGGTTGGCGAGGTTTCGCCTGAGGCGATGGCCTTGATGGAACACACTCGTATCAGCTTGGAAAAAGGCATCGAAGCAGCCCAGCCCGGAGGCCGGGTGGGAGACATCGGCGCTGCGGTTCAGGCCTACGGTGAGAATCTGGGGTACGGGGTAGTGCGCGAATTCGTCGGCCACGGCGTCGGCAGGTTTCTGCACGAAGACCCCCAGGTGCCCAACTACGGACAGGCGGGCATGGGTCCTCTGCTCCGCGTTGGGATGTGCATCGCCATCGAGCCCATGTTCAATATGGGCGATTGGCACACCAGGATTTTGGAAGACGAGTGGACCGTGATCACCGCCGATGGCAAACTCTCGGCCCATTTTGAACATTCAATAGCAATAACCGAAGACGGACCAGAGATTCTGACCGTCCATAGCTAGACTCGGCGCAAGGCCAACCCTGGTTTCCTCCTGAGGTAACAACAGGACGGGCCAAGATCCGAACGAAAGAGGACTTATGGCGAAAAAACAAGGAATCGAGGTAGAGGCCAGCGTCAAGGAAGCCCTGCCTAACGGAATGTTCCGGGTGGAACTGCCCAATGACCACGAGGTTTTAGCCCACGTGTCCGGCAAGATTAGGATGCACTTTATCCGGGTGTTGCCCGGTGACCGGGTCTTGGTGGAGCTCTCTCCTTACGACCTGACCCGTGGCCGAATCACCTACCGGTTCAAGTAAATCAGAGGCGTCAATTTTGAAAGTATCAGCATCAGTGAAACCCAGGTGCAATAGCTGCCGCGTGATCAAGCGCAAGGGCGTGGTCCGGATTATCTGCAGCACCGCTCGGCATTCCCAACGCCAGGGTTAGATCCTGGGATTTTCTCTTGGGGATTTCCCCCTCGGGTTTTCAAAAGAATTAGTCAGGCAACTAGGTGCCGTTAGAGGAGGCCCGGAGTGGTCCGTATTGCAGGCGTAGACGTTCCCGACCGAAAGAGGGCTCACGTAGCTCTTCGAAGTATCTATGGCATAGGCCCTAAGATTGCGGAAGAGATTCTGATCAAAGCCGAACTGGATCCTGTCATTCCCCCACGCATGGATGAACTGACCGAGGAACAGATCGACCGAATCAGGGAGTTGGTGGACCGGGACTACCTCTCGGAGGGCGACCTCCGCCGGGAAGTTAACCAGAACATACGCCGATTGATTGATATCGGTTCCTACCGGGGATTGCGCCATCGCAGGAACCTCCCAGTGGCAGGCCAGCGGACCAAGACAAACGCCCGCACCCGAAAAGGCCCCCGCCGCACAGTTGCCGGACGCGGTAAGCGCACCGGCGCCAAAAAGTAAGCAGACACGGTTAGTGAGAATAATTTATGGCTAGACCCAGAACCAGGCGTCGCGAGCGTCGCGCAGTGCCCCAAGGAAAGGCGTTTATATACTCCACATTCAACAATACGCTTGTGAGTCTTACCGACCCACAAGGCAATGTGATTTCCTCGGCCAGCGCCGGCACCGTGGGCTTCAAGGGTTCCCGTAAAGGCACCGCCTTTGCCGCACAACGCGCCGCAGAGCAGGCCGCCCGCAAGGGGATGGACCTTGGCCTCCGCCAGATTGACGTGCTCATCAAAGGACCAGGCGCTGGACGAGAGGCGGCCATTCGCTCTCTGCAAGGCGCAGGACTATTTGTGACCAGTATCCGAGACGTGACACCCATTCCCCACAATGGATGCCGCCCACCAAAACGAAGGAGAGTGTAACTCCAATCCCATGGGAAGATATACAGGACCCTCCTGCCGCCTCTGCCGGCGGTCTGGCGAAAAGCTATTTCTCAAAGGCGATAAGTGCTTCACCCCCCGTTGTGCATTCGAGAAGCGGCGCAACCCCCCCGGCGATGTTTCACGCCGCCGCAGAAGGCCCACAGACTACGCTGTGCACTTGCTGGAGAAGCAGAAGGCGAGATACATCTATGGCGTCTTAGAAGGCCAATTCCGCCGTTACATGACGGAAGCGTTCAACTCGCCGGGAGTCACCGGCATGAACCTTCTTCGGACCTTGGAACGCCGTCTGGACAACGTGGTGTTCCAACTTGGATTCTCAGACTCCAGGAAACAGAGCCGTCAGGGCGTCTGCCACGGTCACTTCCGGGTCAATGGCACTAAAACGGACGTGCCTTCATATCTGGTCAGGCCTGGAGATGTAATCTCCTGGAAGGAACAGCTCAAGGGGACTGACTTTTATGCAGAGCGCATCCAGGGAGCGCCAAAGCGGACGGTTCCAGCTTGGTTAATTCTGGACCAGGGCGAGATGGTCGGCACTGTGGTGTCCCTCCCCGCAGATGAAGACCTTCAGGCAATCGTAGATTCAAGGCTAATAGTAGAGTTTTACTCGAGGTAAATTGTCCATGTTGGACACCTTAATATTAACTCCGGGTTCGCCGGAGGCCGGTCCAGAAACATTAAGTCCCGAGATTCGGGTCATCGAATCAGACGACACCTACGGAAAGGTGTCAGTCGAGCCGTTGCCCAGAGGGTTCGGGCTGACCGTTGGAAACCCTCTTCGGAGGATCCTGCTCAGTTCAACCCACGGAAGCGCAGTCACATGGGTCAAGATAGAAGACGTCGTACATGAGTACGCCGCCGTGCCCGGCGTTAAAGAGGAAGTTATGGAGATCCTCCTCAACGTCAAGCGCATCCGGATTCGGTCCCAATCGGACCGGGCCGGAAAGATGCGTTTGGACGTGAAAGGAGAAGGCCTAGTTTGTGCCGGAGACATCGCGACTTCAAGCGACTTTGAGATTGTGAATCCTGAGTTGCATCTGGCAACCCTGGATTCCGACGATTCGCATCTGTCAATCGAGTTCAACGTCGAACAAGGCGTCGGTTATCAGGCCGCGGCCCCGCATGATGGTGTCTCCAATCCACCGGTGGGTGTTCTGCCCGTGGACGCAGTGTTCAGCCCAGTGCGTAAGGTCAATTACAATGTTGAGCGCACAAGGGTCGGTCAAGTCACCGATTATGAACGCCTGATATTGGAAGTTTGGACTGATGGGACCATCAAGGCGGTTGAAGCGATTCAACAGGCCGCAGACAAACTTGTTGCCCATTTCTTCTTATTTAGCAACATCGACAAGGCTCCAACCAAGTCCGGTGATACTCCGGTAGTGGTCTCTCCGGAGATATTCCAGATGCCGATTGAAAAGCTGGAGCTCTCTCCGCGCACACTTAACTGCCTGAAACGCTCCCACATCTCCAAGGTCGGCGAAGTATTGGAGATGTCCGACGGCGAGCTGCTTAAGATTCGTAATTTCGGAGAGAGATCTCTGATTGAATTGAAAGAGAAGCTTATCGAGCACGGCATCACCGAAATGCCGGGAAGGGCTGGCGGGGTAATCGGAGATATATCTCCCGAAGACTTGGGCGAACTCATGGGCGACGATGAAGTGCCTTCCGATTCGCCTGATCAGGCGCCGGGGATGTCGATTGAAGAAACCGGTGTGGCCGACACAGGCGATGATGACGACGACGAACCAGACGACGATGACCTAATAGAGGATGAAGAGTAATCATGGCCTCCCATAGAGTTGCCGGTAGAAAACTAGGCCGGTACCGAGACCAGCGCGTCGCATTACTGCGGGGTCTGGTTGTGGAACTTATCACTCACGAACGAATCACCACCACCTTGGCCAAAGCCAAAGAGACACGGGTGATTGCAGAGAAACTGATTACCCACGGAAAGAAAGGGAATCTGCATCATCGTAGATTGGCTATGGCCCAAGTACCCAACTCTCGCGTGGTAAAAAAAGTATTCGACGACGTGGCCGTTCGGTACGCCGAGCGCGCCGGCGGTTACACCAGAATCATGAAGTTGGGGCCTCGCAATGGAGACGCCGCTCTGATGGCAATCATCGAGCTCGTCTAGCAGACCGAACATCAGGGGCATCAGTAGCAGGGGCAACAGTAGATCGTAAACGGCATAGACAACAAGTCAGACATTGAGTAAACGCTAGAAATGGGCGGTCAGCTTTGGCGAGCCGCCCTTTTGGTTGAATACCAAGGAACCGATTACGCCGGTTTTCAACTACAGACAGGGCCACCAACCATCCAGGGGGAGTTGGAAAAGGCCTTGGCCCGGTTCACCGGGCGAGCTACCAGGATCAGAGGAGCCAGCCGCACCGACTCCGGGACCCACGCCAAGGGACAAGTGGTCGACTTCCTCACCGGCACCCGGCACGCTTTGGAAAAATTCGCGCCCGCTTTGAACTTTCACCTCCCCGAAGACATAAGCGTCCTCGAGGCCTATAGGGTCGAAGATAACTTCGATTCCCGGCGATGCGCCCTTAGCAGGACATATCAATACAGCATAGTAAACCGGCCTGCGCCCTCACCGCTGCGGCGGCGCACCCACCTCTGGATCCGGGAGCGTCTGGACATAGCAAAGATGGCCGAAGCGGCAGAACTTCTGGTCGGAGTCCACGACTTCCGGGCACTGGCTGTGGGCCACCCAAAAGACCGCAGCGCGGTTAGAGAAGTGATGCGTTGGGAAGTGGCGCGGGCTGAAGACAACATAGTTATCGAGTGCGAAGCCACCGGCTTCTTGAAACAACAGATAAGAAGGGCCAACGGAATACTGACAGAGATTGGCAGAGGAAAATATCCAGTGGACCGGGTAACCCAGGCGTTGGCAGGAGCTGCCGCTGGAACTCCTGTACTTCCCGCACACGGACTCTGCCTAATTAGTGTACAATATCAAGGTTCCATGAGCATCGGGCAAACACTAGATACAGACGACCAAGAATAAGACAACCGGAATTATAGAAGATGAAAAGAACCAGCACATACTTTGCCAAGCCTGGCGAGACCCCCGAACGGTGGCGGGTGATTAACGCTCAGGGTGAAACCTTGGGCCGTCTGGCACGGAACATCGCCATCGCCCTTCAAGGCAAAGACAGGGCCACTTTTGCCCGCCATACTCTCACGGGCGACTTCGTGGTGGTGACCAACGCCGCCAATCTGCGGGTTACCGGCAAGAAGTTGGACCAGAAGATGTATTACCGGCACAGCGGTTACGTGGGAAACCTCAAGACCTTTCGGCTCAGAGAGTTGATGGAATCCCGCCCCGACCGAGTGCTGCAGTTGGCAGTTAAAGGCATGCTGCCCAAGAACCACATGGGAAGGCAGATGCTGCGCCGCCTCAAGATATACAGCGGCCCGGACCATCCCCATGAAGCCCAGGTAACCGGACACCCAGTAGCAATCGAAAACCCCGCAGCTAACGGAGGATAGAACTTACCTTGGTACAAGCTGAAGTCAACCAAACCTACTACTACGGCACGGGCAAGCGCAAGACTTCCATTGCCAGAGTACGTTTATACCCGGATAACGGCGGCCCAATCTTGGTCAACGGCAAGCCCATGGACGAATTTTTCAACTGGGCCCCGTGGCAGCACACGATTAATAAAGCGTTCCGCATCAGCGACACCGTAAACAAGTTCCGCGTGGTCGTCAAGGTCACCGGCGGCGGAGTGAACTCTCAAGCGGAGGCGATACGGCACGGTATCGCCAGAGCCTTGGTCGTCTTTGACGCCGACCTCAAACCGGCTCTCCGCCGGGCCGGCCTCATCACGAGGGACGCCCGCATCAAAGAAAGCAAGAAGTACGGTCTCAAGCGCGCCCGTCGTGCGCCTCAGTACACCAAACGGTAGAGACCACGTTGAATTAGAAAAAAAGGCCCCTTCCGCAGAAGGGGCCTTTTTGTTTCTGGGATTGATAGTGCCATGCCAAGCTCTTTACATGTGTAGGGGCGGGTTTTGAAACCCGCCCCTACGTCTCCAATCCCATGCCGCCCGAAGCTACTAGGCTAAACCCCCAGGTATTCCATGGCGCCGTCTAGCAGCCGGTTCACCATCTCCGGAGTGGCGGCCTCTGCGTAGATGCGCAGCAGGGGTTCGGTGCCGGAGAACCTCACCGCCAGCCAACCGTCGTCCACGTGGAGCCGCCTGCCGTCGATCGTGTCCGAATCGAGAATCTTGACGCCGGCAATCTCCGTGAGATTTGGGTCGTTCAACTTCTGAAGGATCCGTTCCCGATCCGAAGCTCGGAAGCCGATGTCCCGCCGGTGATAGGAGTGAAGGCCAACTTTATCTATGAGACGCTGCAGCAGCTGCGTCGGGCTGTCGCCGGTGGTAGCCATGTACTCCAGAAAATACAACCCGCTGAGGATACCGTCGCGCTCGGGGATGTGCCCCCGGAATGCAAAGCCGCCGCTCTCTTCCCCGGCCATCAGGGCATCGACTTCGGTCATCTTTGGCCCAATGTTCTTGAAGCCCACTCTCATCTCGTGGACGTCCACTCCGTAGGCCTCGCCCAACTTGTTGAGCGCAATGGACGATGTCACGCCCTTGACCAACGCTCCCCGCTGTTGCTTCTGTTCCAACAGGTATTGGGCAAGCATTGAGAAGGTGTCCAGAGTCGTAACAAACCGGCCTTGCTCGTCTATAAGTCCGACTCGATCGGCGTCGCCATCCAGGGCGATTCCCACCGACGCGCCATCTTTGGCTATCAGAGACGAAATCTCGGTCAGATTGTGGGCAATGGGCTCAGGTTGCTCCATGCCTGGAAATGCCGGGTTACGGCTGCCGTGAAGCTCTCTGACAGTGGTCTTGTCGCCCGTCAGGATGGCTGGAAGATACCCGCCGCCAGCCCCATACATGGCGTCCACGACTAGGTCGAGCCCAGCCGCCTTGATCGCGTCCAGGTCGACCAGAGAGGCGATGCGTTCCAGATAGGGTGGATCGGGGTCCAGATCCACTATTAGTCCGCTCTCGCGGCCCTCAGCGCCGCTGTGTGGTATGGCCGTAGCTGACCGGGCTATGGCCTCTTCCAAACGGTCGGTTATCTCCTGCGTGGCGCTGCCGGCGTACTCGGGTTTGAACTTGAATCCGTTCCATTGGCCGGGATTGTGGCTGGCGGTGATGATCGCCGCTCCTCCCGCCTGGTGATGCAACACGTTATAGCTGAGCACCGGAGTTGGAGCAGACTTGGTGGCAAGAAATACTTTGATGCCCTGACCGGAGCACACGGCAGCCACTGTTTCGGCGAACTCGGGAGAGAGGAACCTGGTGTCATAGCCGACGACCAGCCCTCTATCGGCAGTCCCGGCTTCTTTCAGATAGGCGCAGAGACCCAGCGAGCAGCGGGCCACGTTCTCAAACGTAAAATCTTCGGCGATCAGAGCACGCCAACCGTCTGTGCCAAATCTTATGTCTGTCATACCCGCGCCTCCATCGGATGTCCTGATGCACCGGGACGTTCCTGATGCACCGGCTGTTACCAGCATAAAAAAATGGGGCCTATGGTCGAGTGCCACAGGCCCCAAAATTGCGCTGTTCGCTAGTTATAGACGAGGGCTGGCTAGAGACCTGCGTCTTTGCGCAGCGCCTCCGCCTTGTCGGTGCGTTCCCAACTAAGGTTGAGGCCCTCCCGTCCGAAGTGTCCGTATGCAGCCGTGGCCTGGTAGATGGGGCGGCGCAGGTCCAGATCGCGGATGATCGCCGCGGGACGCAGGTCGAAGTGCTTGGCGACCAAAGCATGGATCGTCTCACTGTCGACCTTGTTGGTGTCGAAAGTCTCCACTGCCACTGATATGGGTGTTGCCACGCCGATGGCGTAGGACACCAGAACCTCGCAACGCTCAGCCAAGCCAGCCGCCACCAGGTTCTTGGCGACGTAGCGGGCCGCGTAGGCCGCCGAGCGGTCAACCTTGGTCGGGTCCTTGCCGGAGAAAGCGCCGCCACCATGGCGAGCGATACCGCCGTAGGTGTCAACCAAAATCTTTCGGCCGGTCAGTCCGCTGTCGGCCGCAGGACCACCGATCACGAACCGACCGCTGGGGTTCACTAATATCTTGGTGTTCTCGTCGATCAGGTTGGCCGGAACGATCTTCTTGATGACATGCTCGGTGATGTCCTTCTCGATCTGCTCGTTGGTCGCTTCCGGATCGTGCTGGGCACTAATGACTACAGTGTCGACCCGGGCCGCGACGCCGTGTTTGTACTCGACAGTCACCTGGGACTTGCCGTCTGGCCGGAGGTAAGGGATGATGCCCTCCTTCCGGACCAGGGCCAACTGCTCAACCAAGCGTTGGGAAAGGCTGACGGTTAGGGGCAAAAGCTCGGGGGTTTCGTTACAGGCGAACCCAACCATCATTCCTTGGTCACCAGCGCCGGTCTGCAGCATCGCTTCTTCGGCTGCGCCGCCGCGTTGTTCCAGGGCGGTGGTGACGCCTTTACTGATGTCTGGGGACTGCTCCTGAATGGAGACGATCACACCACAGCTTTGGGCGTCGATGCCGTAGTCGGAACTTGTGTATCCGGCTTTGGTCAAGGTCTCGCGGACGATCTTGGGAACGTCCACATATGAGGTGGTGGTAATCTCGCCCATGACGACGACGAGCCCGTTGGTAACGGCTGTTTCGCAGGCCACGCGGCCCATGGGGTCGTCTTTCAGCACCGCGTCCAAAACGCCGTCTGAGATCTGATCGCAAAGCTTGTCGGGGTGCCCCTCGGTAACCGATTCCGAGGTCAGCAGGTACTTCGGGGACTCGTGGAATAACATTGGCATAATTATTTCTCCTGTCGTGGCCGGTGCTCTGAGTTTTGCCCGCCTTATAGTTTTTTAGGCTAGGTGCCTTCTTGCCAGCTGTCCTGATATTTCTGTTGGGCGTCGGTCAGCTTGTCGATGTTGATGCCCATGGATTGTAGCTTGAGCCGGCCGATCTCAGCGTCCATAGCGGGGGGCACCACGTGTACGCCAATATCGAGTTTGCCTCGGTTCTGGTACAGATATTCTGCGGACAACGCCTGGTTTGCGAAGCTCATGTCCATCACCGCTGATGGATGTCCTTCTGCGGCAGCCAGGTTCACCAGCCGGCCATCGGCCAACAGGTAGATCAGGCGCCCGTCTTTCATGGTGTATTCTTCGACGAAAGGACGCAGCACGCGGCTGGACGTTGACATCTCTTTCAGGGAGTCGATGTCAATCTCGTCGTTGAAGTGACCGCTGTTGGAGAGGATCGCGCCGCTGGCCATCACTTCGATATGTTCCCTCCCGACGGCGTGCAGCCCGCCAGTGACGGTGATGAACACCTCGCCCGTTTTGGAAGCATCGATCATGGGCATGACCGGGAAGCCATCCATCACCGCTTCGAGGGCACGAACCGGATTGGTCTCGCAGACGATCACGTGGGCGCCCATGCCCTTCGCCCGGGAGGCGACGCCCCGGCCGCACCAGCCGTAGCCCGACACCACGGTGCGCCGTCCGGCCCACAGGATGTTGGTGGCCCTGGTGATGCCGTCCAGAGTGCTCTGGCCGGTGCCGTAGCGGTTGTCGAAGAAGTGCTTGGTCTCGGCATCGTTTACTGCGATAACCGGGTACTTTAGTTGTCCTTCAGCGGCCATGGCAGTCAGGCGAATAACGCCGGTGGTGGTTTCCTCGGTGCCGCCCAAGACATTTGGCAGCAGGTCGGGATGCTTCGTGTGAAGCAATGTCAGGAGGTCGGCGCCGTCGTCCATAGTCATCTGGGGCTTGGATTCCAGAGCCGCATCCAGATGTTGGTAGTACGTCGTGTCGTTTTCGCCTTTGATGGCGTAGGTCGGGATTCCGTACTCCTGGACCAAAGCTGCAGCAACATCGTCCTGAGTGCTGAGCGGGTTGCTGGCGCAGAGCACTACTTCAGCGCCACCGTCCCGCAGAGCGATTGCCAAGTTGGCCGTCTCGCTGGTCACATGCAGGCAGGCGGAGAGTCGAACGCCAGCCAGAGGCTTCTCTTTGATGAACCGGTCCCGGATGATTTTCACCACGGGCATTTCCCTTCCAGCCCATTCAATCTTGTTGACTCCATCTTTAGCCAGGGACAGGTCTTTGACGTCCCCTTTAGTTCTTTGTGATGCCAAGTCGTACTCCTTGCGTTCGGTTTTGGTCCACCGGACCTGAATTTGATCGACTGATATCTACGCTTCTTGATCTAGGCTTAATCACCGTAGGACGTTGGATGGCCACCTGCGATCCAGGCGGGAGTCCCGTCCTCTATATTGATCAGATTCTCCGATTCGTAACCCAGGGCCGAGGCCATCTCGCAGGCTAACCCGCTTCTGACGCCCGCCGCACAGATGAACAGAATCTTCTTATCCGTGGGTATCTGGTCTATCCGGTCGGCCAGGTCATCCACCGGTATGTGGATCGCGCCGGCCACGTGACCGGTCACCCATTCGTCGTCCCGCCTAACGTCGATCACGACTGTCCCATCTGGGTTTGCCTCTAGAATCGACTGTCCTTCTCTGGAATCCACTCGGAAATATGGCTCGCCTGGGTCTTGTCTGGGCATTGGAAACCTCCTGGACCTCACCGGTCCTCAGTTTAAATATCTCCCCGTCACCGGGGCCAGTTTTCGTTTTAGGTCCGCTGGAATCTCATCTTTTCGAGTGATTATCGCGTCCCTCAGGGCCGATTCACAGGGGCATTTGCGTTCGCCGACCAGGGTGGGAATCACCTGCCTCAATAATGCTTTAGATGTCGCCACGTTCTTCTGCAGATTGGCGATCACCATGTCCACCGTGACCGAAGCAGACTCCTGATGCCAGCAGTCGTAGTCGGTGATCCAGGCCATGGTGGCGTAACAAATCTCTGCTTCCCTGGCCAATTTGGCCTCAGGAAGAGCGGTCATGCCAATTATGTCTGCTCCCCAAGAACGGTACATGAATGATTCGGCCCGGGTGGAGAAGGCAGGTCCTTCCATCACCACCATGGTGCCGCCGGGATGAACCGTGATGTCCAACTGCTGGGCCGCATGATGGACCGCATGGCTGGTGTCGGCGCAGAACGGGTCTGCCATCGCCACGTGCACCACCACATCGGTATCGAAAAATGTACTCTCCCGTAGCCTGGTCCGGTCGATCAACTGACTTGGCACCACCAGGTCCAGCGGCTCAAATTCTTCCTTGAGGCTGCCCACGGCGCTCACCGAGATGATCCGCTCCACTCCCAAAGACTTCAGCGCAAATATGTTGGCCCTGGCCGGTATGTGGGTTGGATTGAATCGATGCCCCCGCCCGTGCCTAGGCAAAAACGCCACCTTAACGCCTTCCAGTTCCCCTAGGACGACAGAGTCGCTAGGTTTTCCGAAGGGCGTATTCACGTCAACGGTTTCGACGCCGGTCATGCCGTCCATCTCATAGAGACCGCTGCCGCCAATCACTCCGATCGTTGCTCTCGTTGTCGTGCTCATCTGGCGATTATCTTGCCGACCTAACTGCCAAGTCCAAGCTCTCAATGAATGGAGGGCGCGCCACTCCGGCCTCGGTTATGATGGCGCTCACGTATCTAGCGGGTGTTACGTCGAACCCCGGATTCAGGGCCTCGACTCCGTCCGGGGCCACAGGAATTCCGCGGAACTCGGTCACCTCGCTCTGGGGTCGCTGTTCTATCTCTATCCGGTCTCCGTTGTCCAGGCTTAGGTCGATCGTGCTTGTTGGCGCTGCGACGTAGAACGGTATGCCGTTCTCCTTGGCCAGCACCGCCAGGGTATAGGTGCCAATCTTGTTGGCGGTGTCTCCGTTAGCGGCGATACGGTCCGCCCCGGTAATTACACAGCCAATCTCGCCGCGGTGCATCAACATGCCTGCTGCCGAGTCCACCACCAGGGTGGACGGTATTCCCAATTTCTTGAACTCCCAGGCGGTCAACCTGGCGCCCTGTAGGAAGGGCCTGGTCTCGGTGTTGAACACCTTGAAACGCTTGCCGTCTTCCCAACCAGCCCTGATGACTCCCACAGCGGTGCCATAGGCCGCCGTGGCCAAAGCGCCGGCGTTGCAATGGGTCAAAACTGAACCGCCGTCCGGCATGAGTTCTTTGCCGTGACTGCCCATCAGGCGATTTATGGCTTCGTCTTCCTTTTGAATCAGGACCGCTTCTTCCACTAATCTCTCTTTGATCTCTGAAGGGTCAGTCCCAGGGTCGGTCATTGCGTTGGCTACGGTCATCATCCGGTCAACAGCCCACATCAGGTTGACGGCGGTGGGCCTAGCGGCTTTTATCTCGCCCCCAGCCTCTGCCAATAGCCGAAGGAATGTGGCCCGGTCGGACGAGTCCAACTCATGCGCCGCCATGGCAACTGCGTAGGCGGCGGTTACGCCAATCGCTGGGGCGCCGCGGACCTGCATATTTTCGATGGCGGCAACGGCGTCGCGATACCCGTGCACTTCCACGATCACTTCTTCGGTCGGAAGGCGAGTCTGATCCAGCAGCCTGAGCGTGCCATTGGCCCACTCTATGGGTCGAATCTCGTTCACCGGATATGCTCCCAGAACCTTGTACAATAGGATTTGACCGAAGTTTCTCGACAGGTCTCAAACATCAAAAAAGCTTCTCAACAGAGAAGCTCACAGAAATCCTGAGCTCCCCTCATCTTTCGCCGGGCGCTATTTGATCAGCGCCAGACGCCGGAATTAGCACCGTATCCTGCTCTCGATACCGAGTTAGGACCGGTTGCTAGGCTTCACAGGGCCGTCCCCTCTGCCGTTCTGAATAAGGGTTTCTGAGCTGCCTTTCGGTTTTTAATCCTGCCTTTGGGTCATGTAAATGTTACTAAGGGGCCGTCATCGTGTCAAGAAGAGCGACGCCCATGGGCTCTTTGGCGTTCTAGGCGTGACTCACGCTCAAACTCGGTTGACATCGTCTTCGGAACACCAACATAATACGGTCGAACCCATCCTAATTCCCTTAGTTCCGTTACGGATTCGATGACAACACCGAAACCCCCGTTTTCCGGATTGAACGCGTCCAGATTAAACGCGCCTGGCGCTTCCGGCCTAAACGCGCCTGAATTACCCAAAGAAGACTTGGGCCTGTTTACCGACCTCTATGAGTTGACCATGTCTCAGGCGTTCTTCCGCCAGGGAATGTCGGCCACGGCTACCTTCAGTCTGTTCACCCGCACCTACCCGCTCAACCGCGCCTATTTCGTATCGGCGGGGCTGGAAGATGTGCTGGATTACCTCTCGAATCTTAACTTTAGCGGCCGGGCCATCGATTACCTCCGGGCCACTGGCATCTTCTCCGACGATTTCTTGGAGTATCTTCGAGGCCTGCGTTTCACCGGAAGCGTCCGGGCCATTCCCGAAGGGCGTTTATATTTCACCGACGAGCCGGCAGTCGAAGTAACGGCCCCATTGATCGAAGCCCAACTCGTCGAGACCTTCATCATCAACCAGGTCAATCTCCAAAGCATGCTCGCCACCAAGGCGACCCGTTGCGTCTGGGCCGCCCAGGGACGCGGCATCGCCGATTTCGCTTCCCGCCGCACCCAGGGCACCGACGCCGCGTTGAAGATGGCCCGCGCCAGCTATATCGCCGGATTCACCTCGACCAGCAATGTACTGGCAGCCAGCCTCTACGGCATGCCGCCCAGCGGGACCATGGCCCACTCTTTCATCTCCAGCTTTCCTTCAGAGTTGGACGCATTTCGGGCCTACGCAGCATCTTTCCCAGACCGCACTACCCTACTGGTGGACACCTACGACACCATCACCGGGACTCGGAACGCGGTGCAGGTGGCCAAGGAGATGGAGGTAGCCAATAATGGAAGGCTCGTCGCTGTACGCTTGGACTCAGGGAACTTCGATGAACTGAGCCGCCAGGTTCGCAAGATATTGGACGATTCGGGTCTAGGTTATGTAAAGATCGTGGTCAGTGGCGGGTTGGATGAATACGCGCTGGAAGCGTTGGTAAAAGCCGGAGCGCCCATCGACCTGTTCGGTGTCGGCACCAAGGCCGGGGTCTCCGCCGACGCACCTTGGTCAGACATGGCCTACAAACTGGTTAATTTCAATGGCCGGCCGGTGATAAAACTCAGCACCGGAAAAGTGTCCCTTCCCGGCCCCAAACAGGTGTACCGAACCAAAGACGCCAACGGCAAGTTCGCCAAAGATATCATCGCCATGGAGAACGAGAACCTGCCAGGCGGGCTACCGGTACTGGAAGAGTTTATGAAGGACGGCCAGCGGATCGGTCCCGCCGCCACGATCGAAGAGATCAGAACCAGGTTCGAAGAGGAATTCGCTGCTCTGGACGATCGGTTCAAGGCCCTGAATAACCCGCCCCGCTACCCGGTCAGTGTCAGCAGTCGGCTGGAGCGGTTATCCTCGGAGGTCCAGGAAGAGGTTATGGGCATCAACGTTTCGGACAGCGACTAGATCCCGAATAAATAACGAAGTACCCGTCGGCCAATCCAATATTGAGGCGCAGTTAACCCATGAAAACCGCAGTATGCATGAAATACGTGCCGATCATCTCGCGTATCAAATTCGACTACGAAACCAAAACCATCATCCGCGACGGCGTTCCATCTGAGGTCAACCCGTTTGATCTGTTGGGACTCGTCCGAGCCGTCGAGCTGAAAAAGTCTCCGGAAGATGAAGTAGTGGTCATCTCCATGGGCCCGCCTGGAGCGAACGAGGGGTTGACCAATTGCATTGCTTTGGGCGCCGACAGGGCGGTTCTGGTCACTGACCGTGCCCTCGCCGGGTCGGACACGCTGGCCACCTCCCGGGCGCTGTCCCTTGCGCTCCAGAGGGAGAAGCCAGACCTGATCATCTGCGGCCGCAACAGCACCGACGGCGAAACCGGTCAGGTCGGTCCGGAGATCGCGGAACTCATGGGTCTGCCTCACATCAGTAACGTGCGAAAACTGGACCTCCGTGATGACGGCAAGGCCGTGATTGCTGAGCGCATGACCGACGAGGGATTTCAGACCTTGGAGTGCGACCTGCCCGCTGTCATCTGCGTCACCGAGGGAGTGGCCCCGGAACTGTACCCCGACAAGGAGCAGATGGACCGGGCCCAGACGATCACCGCTGAGCAAGTGACCTGCGCCGACTTGTCCACTGATCTGTCCCAGTTCGGATCGGCGGGCTCGCCAACCTGGGTCGATGAGATACGCCTGGTGGAGCCCAACCGGCTCGGAGTCCTGCTGGAAGACGCCACGCCCGAGGACGCCGCCAAACAGGTGGCCGAGTCCCTTCGGCAACGCCTGGCCGAACTGGCGTCCCAATCAGGCGAAACCAGCGCCGAGGCATTGCCCAGATACCCCGACGGCAAAGACAAGAGCATCTGGGTGGTTGCTGAGACCACCAGCCAAGGCCTGGCCCACGTAACTCTAGAGATGCTGGGCAAAGCCCGTGAGCTAACCCAGTTCACCAAGAGCGAGGTCGTAGCAGTGCTTATAGCGCCCCAGCGGGAAGATGTAGTGGCAGAGCTGGCAGCTCAGGGCGCCGACCGGGCGCTGGTGTTGGACAACTCTGAGATCGGGCCGGTCTGTGGCCGGGCGGTCGGCCAGGCGCTCGCTGAGGCTGTCCGGCAAGAAACTCCTTACGCCGTGTTATTCGCCTCCACCGCCGACGGCCGCGACCTGGCTTCCCGGCTGGCGGCGAGATTGGAATTGGGTCTAACCGGCGACGCCATCGACCTGGAGATCGACTCTGAAGGGCGGCTGGTGCAACTGAAACCGGCCCTTGGCGGCAACGTGATCGCGCCGATCCTATCCAAGACCCTGCCGAACCTGGTGACCCTGAGGCCCGGATTGCTCACCGCCGCCGCTCCGGAACCGGCTGCCACAGCCAAGGTAGAGCAGTTGCCCGCAGCCGCCTTTGACGGTCCAGATGTCCGGCTGCTCAACGAGGTGTTCCAAGAGGACCAGGAAGGGATTGCCTTGGCCAACGCCCCGGTTGTACTGGGCGTCGGTATGGGCATCGCAGGAGTAGAGAACCTGGCCAAGATTCAGGAGATGGCTCGCTCCATCGGGGCAGTCGTCGCCACCACTCGAGACGTGGTCCACGAGGGCTGGCTCCCACAACAGGTCCAGGTTGGCATCAGCGGCCGCACCATCGCCCCCACGGTCTATCTGGCGGTGGGCATCAGGGGCGCGTTCAACCACACAGTGGGACTGCAGCGGTCGGGAGTGATAATCTCAGTGAACCAGAACCGAAGGGCAGTCATGTTCCGTTCTTCCGACTTCGGGATCGTCGGAACCTGGGAGGAATTCTTGCCGCCATTGATCGAAGAACTTAGGCCGATTCTGCTGGAGCTAAGCCAAGCTTGACGATTGCCTTAACTTGACAGCAAATGCACCGCACAGGAGAATGTCAGAGCGTGAATCCAAGGGGCTGTTCCGGAGCTGGTCGGCCTAGTTTTCACCCAGGATTGGAGAGTCACAAAATGGATTTTGGTTACACTCAAGATCAAGAGAACCTTCGCCGGGATGTAGTGGCATTCATCGCCGGTAACGTCAGTCAGGGTCTCCTTGACGAGATGGATAGCGGCGAAGAAGGAGGCCGTGGCCCGGAATATCGCGACCTGGTGAAGAAGGTCGCCGATAAAGGCTGGATCGGCATAAGTTGGCCCAAAGAGTACGGCGGCCAGAGCGGCAGCCGGATGGACCAATACATAGTGGAAGAAGAATTCATGAGGCTGGGCATCGGCATCGGCGGAGCAGGAAGCGGAGCGCCAGCCATCCTCGCCGCCGGGACTGAAGAGCAGAAAGAGTACTTCATCCCCGGAATGATCCGCGGGGAGATCATCTTTGCTCTGGGATTCACCGAGCCCCAGGCGGGCGCCGACTTGGCAGGATTGCAAACCCGGGCCGTGCGGGACGGAGACGAGTACGTGATCAACGGACAGAAGATGTACACGTCCGCTGCCCATTACTCATCTCATATCTACATGATGTGCCGCACCGATCCCGACGCGCCGAGGCATCGGGGCATCTCCATCTTCCTGATCCCCATGGACACCCCGGGAATCACCGTGCGGCCACTGTGGACCATCCAGAGTGACCCGCCCGCTCCGCTAGGCACGACCTACGGCATGGCCCGCACAAACGAGACCTTCTTTGAGAATGTGCGCATCCCGGCGTCGTGTTTGCTAGGCGAGGAGAACCAAGGCTGGTACGTGGGCGCCATGGGATTGAACTTAGACCGAGTCGGCGCCAGCCGGTATCTGATCTCGGTCCGCCGCGACGAGGACATCGTCAACTGGGTCAAGGAAAACGACTTTGGCGGATACTCTCCCGCCGAAGACCCGGCAGTGCGCGACAAGCTGGCCGAACTCTGGACCGAGGCTCAGGTCTGCCGCCTGATGACCATGAGGAGTATGTCTCTGGTGAACCGGGGCGACACCTTTACGTATGAAGGCTCGGCCGAAAAGGTCTGGGCGCCGGAGCACGGTGTGCACACCACGGAGGCCATCTCCCAGATACTTGGACCCTACGCCCAGTTGTTGAGCAGTTCCGAAGAGGCCATCGAAGACGGTCTATTCGCTCACAACCTAATGGGTTCGTTCCAATCGGGTATCAACCACGGCAGCGTCCAGATCATGCGCGACCAGATGGCCCGCCGCGGCCTAGGCCTACCCCGAGGCTAGCGGCACAGCCGCGGTTAGTGCGCTGCGCGCGGAACCGTGCAGACATTACCGAGCAAACATTTCAGTGCGACATCGATTACATATAGGCACACGATAAGACAAGGATAACCATGGATATATTGCCCTCTGAAGAAGAACAGATGCTAAAGAATGTGGCCAGGGAGTTTCTGGAAGCAGAGATATCCACGGCCATGGTCCGCGAGATGGAGATTGACGGTATCGGCTACCCGCCGGCCCTCTGGAAACAGATGGCAGACCTTGGGTGGCTGGGCCTGGCGCTCCCAGAAGAATATGGCGGTCAAGGACTTCCTCTGACCTACTTGGGCCTCGTGCTTGAGGAGGCTGGAAGAGTGCTGGCGCCGGTTCCCCTGCACAGCACCTCGGTTGCGGCCCTCACCATCGCCAATGACGGCACCGATCAGCAGAAGAAAGAGATACTGCCTTCAGTGTCCGACGGCGGCATGATCCTCACCTGGGCTGTTCACGAACGGGATCCTCGCCTGATTCCCGAGGCCATGCAGATGCAGGCCACCGCCGATGGCGACGGCTGGATATTGAACGGCACCAAGATGTTCGTCGACAACTTGGTCGTCTCCCAGCGGTGCTTGGTAGCGTGCCGCACATCCCCTGCTTCAGACGCCAACGAGGGAATCTCCCTATTCTTGGTTGACCCCAACGGCAACGGCGTGACTCAAACGTCGCTGATCACCTTGGCCAAGGACAAGCAGAGCCGGATGGACCTACAGAACGCGCGCGTCGAGCGAACAGCATTGGTCGGCGAAGTGGACCAAGGTTGGCCCATCGTCCAGAGGATGCTGGACCGGGCCACCGCGCTGCTTTGCTGCCAGATGGTCGGTGCAGCCCGAAAAGACGCCGAGATGGCCATCGAATATGCCAAGAACCGGGTGGCATTCGGGCGGCCCATCGGGTCCTTCCAATCTGTTCAGCATATGCTGGCCGACATGATTATCAACGTTGACGGTGGCCAAATGCTGGCCTTCGAGGCCCTTTGGAATATGGACCAGGGCCTTCCTTCGTCAGTTGAAGTGTCCCAGGCCAAGGCATTCTGCAACGAGAAGTGTGAGGTCGTGGTTCGTCATTCCCAGGTGATCCATGGCGGCATCGGATTCATGATGGAATTCGACTTGCATCTGTGGTTCCGCCGGGTCACTTCTTGGACCATGCGTCTGGGGACGACCTACGAACACCGGGCCAAGATAGCGTCGGCGCTCTTGGATGTTCCAGGGAAGGTACGGCTGGGAATGCCGCTGCCTGTGGGAGCCTAGACCTGTCGGAGCCTAGAATGAAACGGGCGCAGCAAAACCAACAACCGATTCAAACAACGGGAGCCGCCGACTAGATAAGCGGCTGATCGATGGAGAGTGACCAATGGCGAAAGACTTCGTATGCGGCAAAGAGATTGACGAGGAACAAGCGCGATCTCAAACTTCCGTGACATCTCATGGAGCTTCGGAAGTCGATCCTGAACAGGGCACACGCATCTTCCACGACGGCCTGTGGTTGTACTTCTGCGGCTTGGCTTGCCGGACCAAGTTCCTGGCCAGCCCCGAGACCTACCTAAGCTAACCCACATCAAAAGCTTCGCCCACTCTGCAATGGAGACTGACTATGCCTGACGCCATAAACCTGGACCCCAAAAAGACCGCTTTCATAATCATTGACATGGTGAACGCAATCGCCAAAGGCGGTCCCGGTCCCGCGTATACACTGCCCGATAACCGGAAGGACATCGTGGCCAGCTTCCAGAAGATGATTGCCCACTGCCGAAAGGTTGGGACACCTCTGATCTACATCACGACCCACCGCCGAGCAGACAATGCCGACGCTCCAAAGACGGTGTCCGACATCGGCGGAGGTCCCGGAAATCCCATGCTGCCAGGCTCTTCAGCGGTGGATGTCATCGACGACCTCGCCATGCAGCCCGAGGACTTCCTGCTGGTGAAACCCCGGTTCAGCGCCTTCTACGGCACCAACCTGGACCAGGTCCTCCGCCACCTGGGCACTGAGACAATCTTGGTCGGCGGTATATCCACCCAGCGTAGTGTGGAAGGCACGGCCCGCGACGCCAAGAATCGCGACATTCAGTGCGTCGTTGTCAGCGATTGCTGCACCGCCGGCGAGGTGGACGTCCACGAGATGACTATCAACCATGTGCTGCCGTTGTTGGTACGAGTCCGGAACACCGACGAGACGATCACCGCCCTGAGCTAAGGTACTCTCCTCCGGAAACATAGCGGAATAGACGTAGGGGCGGGTTTTCAATGCCTTTTTGAGACAGGCTCTTGTACCCCGCCCCTTCCCGCGTCAGGCGCATCCCATAAGAAAGGGCCCCTTCCTGATGAAAGGAGCCTTCTTAGTGCCTCTGATTCGGCTTCGCCGGCTAGTCGTCGTAAGGCCGGAGCTTGACCTGGTGAAGGGCAGGAATGACTTCTTTGCCCAACAGCTCGATGGAGCGCATCGTGTCTTCGTGTTTCATCGCGCCCTCGTTGCCGTAGATGTGGATGTATCCAGGACTCAGGCGCTCGATGATCTCTGTGAATTTCCTAATGACTGTCTCGGGGCTGCCCACGATGATGTTGTTGACGGCCTGTAGTTCTTCATAGGTCGTGGGATTTCCGAACTCTGAGGTGCCGGTCCCGAGAGCCGGCCGTGCGCGTTTGACGTCCACTGCCGTACGGGACTGGTAACCGGGCGGGTCGTTGTGCTCCCGTGGGCCTTTCTGACGGTGGTCCGCGGTCCACATGAACTCGCGGCCAATCTCGATAGCCTTCTCATCAGTGTCCGCGACAACGCATCGGAGGAGGTAACCGAAATGTTCCGGCCCTGCCTTGAAGCCGACGTCTTTGGCGGTGTCGATGTAGATCTGTTTCAGCCACTCAGTAGTGTCTACCAGTGCGCCGAGGTTCATGTACGGGTGGCCGTGAGTGGCGGCCCAGACCACGCTTTCGGGGCTGCCGGTGCCGGGGAACCAGATGTCTGGGCGGGGGGTTTGCATGGGTTTCACCCACGGATTGACCACCCGGTAGTTGAAATACTTTCCCTCGTGGCGGAAGGGGCCAGGAACGGTCCAGCATTTGATGATTAGGTCGTGGGCCTCTTGGAACCGGGCGAAGTTCTCCGTCGGGTCGTTCCCCGATAGCAGAGTCTCCACGGCGGTGCCGCGCACGAACCCAGAGATGATCCGGCCGCCGGAGTAGCAGTCAAGCATGGCGATCTCTTCAGCCATGCGGATGGGGTCGTTGACCGAGATGACATTGCCCAGGATGGCAATCTTGACTTTCTTGGTCAACTTTGCGATGACGGCGGCATCCAAGTTAACCGCCGGTTTCATGCACCAGTACGACGCGTGGTGCTCGTTGCTCATGATGCCGTCGAAGCCCACTTCGTCCGCCAGCTGGTATTGCTCGTGGTACTGGTTGTAGAGGACCGACGCCTTTTCCGGATCAAAATAGGTGTTCGGAAAGCCAAGGCGGCCCGAGTCGTATTTCTTCAGGTCCTCCTCGCCAACATGCCCGTAGGGCTGTTCGGAGAACCAGTAGATCTCGGCATGTTCTGTGGGACGTTTTAGCTGGTCAACCATTCGTTCCTCCTCGCGCTCCCGGTCTCCGAACCACCAGGGTAGGGTGGCCTTCGATTAACGGGGCTTTCATACGTATTCCGACGCAGATCAGGGCAGTATTCACGATATTCGCGAAATCGTAAATCTATCCTCCCCCCTAGGACATCGGGAATTATAGCCATTGGAAATTCTAGTGGCAACTATGTATCAAAACGGTGTTGTGCTAGACGGTTCCCAAAGGTAATATTCGGGCCACGATTAACGACAGATAGGAGGGACGATCATGGCACTCACACTAGGCGATGCAAACAGGATGGTCCAGGCGGCGATAGCGGAGGCCGGCCGAATCAATATCAAGCTGAGCGTGTCGGTCTGCGACGCTGGCGGACACTTGCTGGCCTTCAACCGCATGGAGGGAGCTATATTCATCAGCGCGGTTGCAGCTCAGGGCAAGGCGGTCGGCGCCGTCGGCTTCGGCCGGGACAGCGGCGCCATCCCCGGCGACTCTCCGGTGATTCAGGCGATCATGGCCACTCAGGGAGGCCGCATCGTCCCCGCTCAGGGCGCGGTTTGCATCGTTCAGAACGGTGAGATTGTCGGCGCCATCGGAGGCAGCGGCGGCACCGCCCAGCAGGACGAAGACTGCGCGAGGGTCGGATTGGCGGCGCTTTAGCCAGCAGGCGGGTCAAGTGTTACGCAGCAGATTGGCGGGTCAAATTGTATCGCTAATCAAAAGAGGCCCCCGTCCTTCCGCGGAAGG
>JAQBXL010000141.1 GCA_027624135.1 Chloroflexota bacterium | reverse complement strand
ATTGGCTCACAATTAGACAACAATTGAAATAACAGCGACGCATTACTGAGAGAGCTTTTTAGCCATATGAGAAATGTGGATATAGACGTGGAATCAAATTGACACTGCCCCAGGTTGTTGATAGGTTGTAGGTTGGGATTTACCCAGTGACGGCAGCGGCCCGCTAGCTCAATGGCAGAGCAACTGACTCTTAATCAGTAGGTTCTCGGTTCGACCCCGAGGCGGGTCACCAAAACTCAGGCACGAAAAGCCCCTCAGGGCACTCTGAGGGGCTTTTAATTTCTGGGAATGGACGCCAAATGGACGCCAAATGGACGCCAAATTTTCAAATGGCCCATTCGCTAGGCACAAAAGTAGGTGCCGATAGACTCCTTAGGTGATACTTTGAACCTTCAGTCCGATTCAACCACTTGGGAGACTCTTAGATGATTGGAGATGTCTGGGCCGATTGCCTACCCGAGAATCACCGCGACGCATTGAGTGACGCGCTGTGCATCCTAGTCGATGATTTCCTGAATGACCCCGATGAGGACAATGCTCTTTGCGTTTCCGCACTTCCACCAAAGTTTCTGCATCGCTACGATGGATTATTCAGGCGAAAATTCCTAGTAACACTCTTGACGGTAGGGTACAAATTGGCCCTGACCGAGCCGCCGGTCCATCTGCTGTCCTGCACCGCCGAGGAACTGGCTCTGTTCGTGCTGATCGAGGAAGCGAAGGACGTTTTGGAGTCAGGCGGAATAATGGCTGACTTCACGGAATTTGAGGACCAAGCTTTCCAAGATGACATGGACATCATGGTCCTTTACAACATGTCGCTTGACGGTATCGAGGACAATGCCATTGGTGATGAGATGGGCTTCGGGAACCTCGAGTTCGACAAGTGGTTTGAGCCGTTCCTGAACGCCAGCACACCCGTACACCCGTACACGGCAGACGATAGCTCGGATGAGGACCAATGATCCTGGTGGAGAAGGTCAAGAGTTCCGGGGAACGACTGACCACCACAGACCAACGCGGGGTATCCAGGATAATTACACTGCCAGAACAAGCCACTGACGCCGCTTTCAGGGCCGCCTCGTGCCAATTCTAGGTTCTGCGGCGTTGGTCACTATGATGGCGACCCCCCAGGTGGGCTTAGGAATCCCGGTGTAGGTATATATGGATGCCTCGCCAACATTATTTCTACAAAAAGGCTATGTCTTCATCCGGTTCAAGTTCGGCCGACCATCTGGGAGACCCAGACCACACAACCAAGACTGTGCAACTGAACCGCCAGAGATCACTGGAGATGGGCTAATTTCGCAACGAAGGGCGTTTCCCAGGCACAACATTAAAACCGTTGTCGCGTAAGCCGTGTTAGAGACCACTACGGGAACAAACCCTGTTCCTCTCCACCCGTAGAAGGAATGGTCTCCGTAAGCAGCCTCCTGAATACGTTGCGGCTGCCCTCTCCTGACGGAGATATCCAGCATATCGTTAGGTCTCAGTCCCTGGATCACGATGTCTCGGCCGCCTTTCTTTTGGTCTCTGCAACATGGATAAGATAAAACCCCACCCCCATGGCAGCGATGCCCCCGGCTCCAAGCAACCAATCAAGCCTTTGAAACTCATCAACCCATTTGGGAGGTGCCAAATTCATTTGGCGAACCAAAGCTTCCCGACGCTTATCAGCTTCAGAACTTCTCCCAGTCGTGCCAGCATCCCCCTTCGGGAACGTAGTGTCCGCGAGAATTGTCATCGTGACCAGAATAGAGCCAGCGACTAACGACAAGATGCCCAGATAAATCCCTGACATATAAAAGCCGCTTACGCTTCAGAATCCTTACTAATCTATGTCTCTAATTCGACTGCTAAATACGTGTCTGGATGATACACCGGTAAGCGATTTACTCGCGGTTACATCGTAGAGCGGTATGAAGCTGTCTCCGCGTTATCCACAGACATAAATCTAACCATCGTTGCACGTGATATCGGTTAGAATCGCTCAAACGAATCGTAGAGGGGAGCATGATGACGAACAGGGCGGCCTCCGTAATATTGTTAACCGCGTTACTCGCATTGATCCTTTCGGCCTGCGCGACAGGGAATTCCGAAGCTGAAAGGCATGTGATTGCGGGAGACGAACTTTATGAACAAGGGGCCTACGAACAGGCAATTGCTGAATACGATAAGGCCATCAGGCTAGACCCACAGTGGGCCATTACTTTTAACTACCGTGGAGCGGCTTACCACGACTTAGGGCAGTATGAGAGGGCAATCGAGGACTATGACGAAGCCATCAGGCTGAACCCACAGTGGGCCGTGGCCTACAACAACCGCGGATTTGCCTACCGCCTCTTAGGTCAGTATGAGAGGGCAATCGAGGACTATGATGAGGCCATCAGGTTAGACCCACAGTGGGCCATCGCTTTTGACAACCGCGGATTGGCTTACCACGACTTAGGGCAGTATGAGAGGGCAATCGAGGACTACGACGAAGCCATCCGGCTGAACCCGGATGATGCCATTACTTTTAACAACCGCGGATTTGCCTACGGCCTCTTAGGGCAGTATGAGAGAGCCATCGAGGACTTTGATGAGTCCATCCGGCTGGACCCCGATGATGCCATTACTTTTTACAACCGCGGCACCGCATACAATTACTGGGGTCAATATGAGAGGGCAATCGAGGATTACGACGAGTCCATCCGGTTGGAGCCTGGTCGTGCCCTTAATTTTAACAACCGCGGCATCGCATACGACGACTTAGGGCAGTTTGAGAGGGCAATCGAGGACTATGACGAAGCCATCAGGCTCGATTCACTCCAAGCGTTTTTTTATGGGAATCGAGCGGTAGCCTACACCGAACTCGGGCAAGACACCGAGGCCGAAGACGATGTTAATAAGGCCGTCGAACTCGGTGAGGACCGTGCTTCTTTGGAAAACTCTATCAATGAAATCAAGGGGCAACGGTAAGCAACAAGCAAAAGTTCTAGAGTGCATACGTTGCCATTACGGAACGGAAGAACTTCACCCTTAGTGAAGCAGTAGCTATCAAGAGAGCGTTATAACCAGCAGCCAGAGCAGAGAGCGAGGTAACGGCAAATGACCCTAGCCAACAGGCGTGTCCAAGTTGCTCGTCCCGTGTATGAGAATAGCCTCACAATTGGCATAGTGGGAATTGCTCTTCCGGCGGTACACTCTGTGGTTGGGGGAAGGTACTTGTTGGTCCCTGACAACGAGGAAGACCTGCACAAGGTAGAGAACATACTGTTTAGCGAGGCAGAACTGGAACCAATACCGTAGCAACCACCAAGCGACCTCTACATGGCCCAGGTGTCACAGGCAGCAGCGAACAAGCCACTCGTTCAGGAGAGAAGCGTCCCTTAATGCATTAGGGGGTATGGCTTAGGTATTTGCCTTATAGCGATATATGTATGGTCTGACGACATTTTTTCTATAAAAAGAGTTTCCGCTACCGAGCCTGCGAATGTAGAGGCTGGAGAAACACTCGCATGGTGCAATTTTTTACCCAAAGACCCTTCCGTCTCAAACTCCAATGATAGGAAGATAGGCTCATGACCCAGAAAAACGAGATGCTGGAACTGCTGGCTGAGGTCTACGGCGCGAGACCCGATAGCGAGTACCTACTTGTAACGTTATTCGGGGTCGCCGCCGTTGGGGAGCCTTCCAGATAGATACCGATAAAGGGCCATGTGCAAGAATGGCACACAGGCGACCATGAGGATGAAGATTGGTATCAGGACGAGTTAGAGAGTCATTCTATTCGGGGTCGTCGCCAATGTCGTCTGTGTAGATGTCCTCCAGAAGCCCCGGCCAGTTGATATCTGCGTCTTCCACCACTGGCGGGCCGTAGGAGTTGACCAGCGATGATGGTACTAAGAATTCCCGAATCTCCGGTTCATCCTCCATAGCCAAGACCTCATGCCCGCTTAAAGCGTCTTCTGGAATTTCGATTGCACGCAGAATGTTCCCGCCCTTAATTTCGGGGTTCCATCCGTCTGGACTATCGAAGAACTTGACGCCTAAAAATTGTTGGCCCTCCTCAGTCACCTCAAAAGGCAGATCCTGAAAGCCGTCTTTTAAGATGGCTTCAGCGGTGCTGTCTCTGACTAACTGGAACAATCTCATCAAGTGCCTCCACCTCCGATCATGCTGACGACAATTACCTAATGATGTCAAGGGCGGAGAGAAATTGTACCAGTAAGGCGGAGCAAAACTGTACCACTGAAGGCTGGTGATCAGCGAGACTCTAAATCCATGGCTTGGTACAAAGATAGATAGGAAATGGTTCCTCCTGCCGCACCATTTCTGTCTCCAGGGAGCGGATCGGCACGGTCCGCTCCCTTTTGCTATGCCTAAACTCGCTGACACCTCGTCCTTCCTCTTCCCTGTGGCAGGCCTGTAGCCTTCGCCCTACATGGTATTCAAGCAAACGGGACCAGGGCCTTTGCCTCATCTTCCTGTCAAATATGCTCACGACGGCATTGCCGCTGTTTCTAACGTATCTATTGACTCGTTAACCGTACCGGAAACCGGACCAGGGAGGCTGGAAGTGATAGCCACTTTTCCAGAGCAGCGAGAAGCCAAAAGGCAAGCTTTATTGGACGCTGTTGAAAGCTTGCGCGACGTCTTTGTAGCAGGCACCGATGAAGCCGAAGCATTGGGTACTCTGCCACAGGCGACAGTGGACGCCATCTACGAATCCGGGCTGTTTTCCTTCAAAACGGCCCAGGTATTGGGCGGAGCCGAGGCGGACGCCATGATCCAGATGGAAGTGGTCGAAGCCGCCAGCCGGATTGATCCGTCGGCTGGGTGGTGCTTGATGATCGGGGCGGGCACCCTGTCGGGCATGGCCGCTTTTCTTACAGACGAGGCCATCGACGAGATTTTTGTTGGCGGCAAGGCGCCTAGGGCAGCGGGTGTCGCGGCGCCCACCGGTGAAGCCACAGCGGTTGAAGGTGGCTACCGAGTTAGCGGAAGATGGGCCTTCGCCAGCGGGATACGGCATTCTCAGTGGGTTGGGTGCGGGGCCATGCTGGTGGAACCAGGCCAAGAACCTCGGCAGATTCGAATAGTTGTGCCCACCGACCAAGTTCAGATCCATGATAACTGGCATGTGGTTGGATTGCGGGGGACCGGTAGTTGTGAGTTTTCGTTGTTCGACGTTTTCGTGCCTGAGCGGTTCACTTGGGGCGGCGCCGAGTCCCAGCCATTCCGTGGCGGACCAAATTTCCTGCTCGGCCGGCCGGGGATGCAAACCACCGGGCATTGTGGGTTCGCGTTGGGAGTGGGACGACGAGCCCTGGACGAGGTTACCGAACTTGCCCAATCGAAGAAGCGGGGCTATCGAGGCAGCGAAACGCTAGTCGCCGACCGGGGATCTTTCCAGCGTTTTCTCGGAGAGTCCGACCTTCGGCTGAGGGCGGCCCGGGCTTTGGTGCTAGAGACGATTGAGGAAGCTTGGGATTTGGTCTGCCAGGGTATCACCCCGCCGCCACCTTTACAGACCCGCATGCGTGCGTCGGGGACATACAGCACGTTGGAGGCAGCCGACGTTGTTTCCCAAGCCTTTCGCTTCGGTGGCGGAACTGCCATGTACAGCAATAATGTATTGCAGAAATGTCTTCGAGATATCAACGCTTCAGCCCAGCATCAGATGGTCAGCGACCGCGCGTACGAGAACCTTGGCCAATTTGCCCTGGGATTCCCTAACGCCAACCCGATGGGCTAGGGGATAAATGTTTCTTCACGACGCATTTCACGATGGATTTCACAAGGAATGCTGAAGTAGCCCCTTTTCAGTGGACCTTTACCCTGCGCTGGCAAACTGGAACCCCATGGGGCGTTGCGCATCCGCCAAGATTTTGTCCAGTTCTATTTGGCCATAGGAATTGAAATTTACGCGCACGATGTGGGCCGGATTGTAGGTGACGGTAGGGTTCACCAAAGTTAAAGCCGGCAGTGTTCCGTTCAAGGCGTCGAGGAAGATAGTTGCAAAAGAATCCACGAGTTGCCTAGCCTCTTTTGGTGATAAAGGCACATCGTACGTGTGAGTGGTTTCGGCTCCGTCAATGGTCACGACTGTCCACGTGAGTATATTCGCCGGTTCGCTAACCATTTCTTACTATTCTCCTAGCGACGAAGATTCCGTCCCTACTTGCGCTGTATCATTGGTCTGCCGGTTACCAACCCAGGTTCGTTGTTTGGCCGTACTGACGATAGCACAGTCCGGTGCGATTCGAAACGTGAAAAGGGCCAAAAGGCGGCGTGTGCGCGATTGGTCTAATACCGCCAAGAGCTGCCGGGCGCGGTACCTGCAGGGAGCGGTTGGCAGATTGTGGACAGGTCTTGGAAGCGCCGGATATAATTATTCGTCTCTGGCGATTGGTGCACTGCGGCAGACCACATCCGTATTTGGGCCACGAAGTTGGCCCCGCCAATCTCAAAATGGGGAAGTGTCGGAACTGGTAGACGAGCATGATTTAGGATCATGTGCTGCAAGGCGTCCGGGTTCGAGTCCCGGCTTCCCCACCACAACTAATCCACTTCAAGCCGCCTAAGTTAACCTCAACATTCATGCTTGTTGGTCCCGAACCCCGTTACTGGCACAGCAGAGCCAAACGTAAAGAACATGAGTCATCCCGGAGTTTGGTAAAAAGCTAAAACTCGTATAAATATTGCTTGCAAGAAAAGA
>JAQBXL010000015.1 GCA_027624135.1 Chloroflexota bacterium | reverse complement strand
GCCCTATGAAAGCGGGGAATTTGAGTGAATCAGGCCGCATTTGACACCCTTGGAATGCGGAATTACAGTTCAGGCCAACCCAGAGGGAGCTATAGCCAGGAAAGTCGGCTTGATCTGGGAAATCCCGGCTAAGAAGTAAACAAGGAAGATTCCGTATGGGGCTCCTTACGCTTTGGGCCAAGAAATCGCCGACCCAACCAGCCGTGCATCACCCGTTATTGTTTCACATGCTCGATGTTGCACTCGTGGCTCAGGTTTTGTGGGACCGTGCGATAGGTCGCGACTTTGCCCGGCAGTTCCAATCCCAATTGGGATTGGAGTCCGAGGAGGCGCTTCCTCTCCTATCCTTCTGGGCGGGACTCCACGATATCGGAAAGGCTTCCCCTGCGTTCCAAGGCAAGAGCGAAGTTGCCAAGATTTCGTTGGAGGCCGAGGGTTACGCCTTCCCTATCCTCGTTGAGAACCATCCTCACGGACCGATTTCCAACGCGGTGCTTCGTAGATTGCTAAGCCATGACCCGATATCGGCGTTGACGCCCGAACTGAGTAACGCAATCGCGCTTACGCTTGGCGGCCATCACGGCTCTTTCCCAATTCCTACCAATCGGCCCGGTCCACGGTCCATCGGATCGAGCGACGAATGGACTCAAGCCCGACTTGACTTATATTCTGGCTTGTCCGATTTGATTTCATTGAGTCCTCGGGCCGTTCCCACTCGGATGCCTGACACGTCATTCTTTCTCGCCTTAGCCGGATATGTCTGCATCTCTGACTGGATCGGTTCCAACGAAGCCCATTTCGTATACGAGTCCGGAATCGACGATCCCAGGGAATACCTTCCCATTGCCAAGGCCAGAGCGGTGGCCGCGGTGGACGACCTTGGTTGGCATTTCAGAGACCTCCATGGTCAGCCTACCTCATTCTCCAACCTGTTTCCGGGATTTCAGGCGATAAGGCCGCTCCAATCTCTGGCAGAATCAGTGGTTGAGGAGATGGGGGGTGCACCCGGCATCGTCATCATAGAAGCGCCGATGGGAGAAGGGAAAACCGAGGCGGCCATGCTTCTAGCCGAGCACTGGAATAGAAGCCTCGGGCAGCAAGGTACGTATTTCGCGTTGCCAACGCAGGCCACTTCCAACCAGATGTACCAGCGGATAACGTCTTTCCTGCGGGGTTACTTCGAAGACCCGGCTATTGCAGTAAATTTGGTGCACGGCAATTCCTTGTTGTCGACCGACTTGACTTCTTTGTCTGTGGTCTCGGACGACGAGACACATCAGGAGACTACAATCGGCACCAGCGGGCTGGAATGGTTCTACCCCAAGAAAAGAGCTCTCTTGAGCCAATTCGGCGTGGGAACGATTGACCAATCACTTCTTGCAGTGATGCAAACCAAGCACTTCTTTGTCAGGCTGTTCGGGCTGGCCAACAAGACAGTGGTGATCGACGAGGTCCACGCTTATGACACCTATATGTCTACCCTGCTGGAGAGGCTCATAAACTGGCTCGGACAGATGGGGTCTTCAGTGATCCTTCTATCGGCGACGCTTCCAAAATCCAAGCGAACTGCTCTTCTCAACGCCTTCAAACCGTCGAACACACCATCGCCATCATATCCCCGTTTGACCTGGGCGTCAGGAGGGCTTTCGGGAGCATTCGGCTTCGAGGCCAGTAGAAAGTACGAAGTCAACGTGAAACATGTGCCCAAGGACAACCAATCGCTGATCAAATTGCTCCGGGCGACCATAAAGGACGGTGGCTGCGTATGTGTTGTTCGGAACACCGTGCGAGACGCCCAGGAAACTTACCGAGCACTTAAAGCCTCAAAAGTGGTCGAACCAGGGGATTTATTCTTGCTACACGCAAGGTTCCCATATGAGATAAGGCAGTCCAGAGAGTTGGCGATTTCCCGTATGTTCGGACCTGGTGGTAATCGCCCAGCTAAAGCGATAGTCGTCGCCACCCAAGTCTTGGAACAAAGCCTAGACCTAGATTTCGACCTTATGGTGACCGACCTTGCTCCGGCGGACTTAGTCTTACAGAGATCGGGGCGCATGCATCGCCATTTCGGCACACTCCGTCCCGTATCAATGCGTTCACCAGAGTTATGGATCATGATGCCGGAAATCGCTGATAACGGAGTGCCAGATTTTGGGACGTCTCGATACGTCTATGACCCGTACATCTTGCTGCGCTCTTTCATCGCTTTGAGAAATCTCGCCTCCTTCCGGGTTCCCGGTGATATCGAGAGTATCGTCGATGACGTCTATGAGGGCGAAATAACTGATGTGGTTTCAGATGGCCTGAAATTCGCTATCCATGAGGCTGAATTAAAGTTCAATGAGACTAAACTACGAGAGACCTTTCAAGCCGAGCAGGTTCTGATCCAACCGCCTGAGCAGGCCAGTAGTGCCACAGAATTCCTCCGTCAGACCAACCGGGATTTAGATGAAGACAATCCTGAACTGCATACTGCGCTTAGAGCGTTGACCCGCCTGTCGGGGCCTTCAGTTTCCGTGATATGCCTGGAGGAAGTCGATGGGCAAGTCCACATCCCGTCCGTAGGCCCCTGGATCGAAGGGCAGATCCCGAACTTGGCAACGACGAGACAACTTTTGATGCGGTCCATGTCAATCACGGACTTCAGATTGGTATTCGCGTTAATCCGGCAACCAGTACCATCTTCCTGGAGAAGACGGCCGGCGCTTCGTTATCATAGGGTGCTGGTATTCAAAGACCACATGGCTGACGTAAACGGTCATTGGGTAAGGTTGGATGATGAACTGGGCCTTGAGGTCGACCGGAAGCTTGAATTCAACGAGGAGGACTGACCATGGCAGGTAGTTATAACCTTTTAAAGGAGAGCTGGATACCCTGTGTAATGCCTGATGGCAGTGCTTCAGAATTGAGTCTCAGGGACGTTCTAGTGCGCGCACAAGAGATTCGGGAAGTCTCAGACCCCTCACCTTTAACCACAGCTTCGATTCACCGTCTTTTATTGGCGGTCTTATACCGTATCTTCGCGCCCCAATCCATTGGAGATTGGTTGGCTATCTGGGAATCAGATGGATTCTCCGCTCCAGCCGTCGATGAATATTTGGAGCGATGGAACGGCCGATTTGACCTGTTAGATAAGGACTACCCGTTCTACCAAACCAGTTTGTTCAGCGGCAAGACCAAGATAAAGGCTATCAATGACATGATCCCGGAATTAACCCAGGGGCACACCAGCACGCTATTCGACCATACGATGGACGACGAATGCCCGCCGATTTCGCTAGCCCAATCCGCGCGGATGCTTGTGACCATCCAAGCCTACATGTTAGGCGGCACGAGTGGCCTGGGTCAAAATTACCGAGACGGGCCTGGGGCGAGATCCGTTACCTTCTGCCTACTGGGCGAGAACCTATTTCGCTCGTTGTTGCTGAACTTGATACCTGCTTCTTCTCTTGGATTCCCGGCTAACCAAGACGATAAACCGGTTTGGGAGCACGACAACCTTCCAGTTGGCAACACACCCAGCGGAATTCTCGATTATTTAACCTGGCAAACCCTCAAGATCAGACTGAGTCCATCTCAAGCTACATCTCCCGAAACTTCGGTCGAAGAGGCAACAATAGGCCTGGGCAGAGACCTTGCACAGGATAACCTACTATCTCCATTCTCCCGCTATCACAAAGACGCCAAACGCGGTTGGCTGCCCATGAGACTTAGGGAAGATAGGTCCCTGTGGAGAGACGCATCTACGCTATTGGCGGTCCGCACTTCGAGCGACGATGTTAATCACCCAGCGTGTCTCCGCTGGGCCGCGGCACTCACCGATGATGGACACCTTCCATTCGGCAGCCAGTTCGCATTAGTAGCCTTCGGACAATCGGCCAACCAAGCCAAGATCAATTTCTGGCGGACCGAGAGGATGCCGGTGCCGATGGAATACCTGGCTGACGAGGCGCTTGTGGAGTTGCTAGGTTCTGCTATCACTAAGACAGAAATGGTTGGGAGCGACTTACGAAACGCGGTGACTGAAGTAGCTCTTAATATCGTCGACAGCCGTGAAGAGGCATACAAGGTCAGGGACCACATGAGTCCATTAGGGGTTTATTGGGCGAGCCTGGAAGCACCCTTTTACGAGTTGCTTTCAGAAATCCCGATCGGCCAGGAAGAGTCCCTCAAAACTTGGTCACTTAACCTTAAGCGCCTTGCATGGGACAGCTTCGAATCCGCCACTAACGGGCTATCCCGGCATCCAAGAGCGCTTAAAGCAACCGCTATGGGAAGCGCACGGCTGGCCCGCGGCCTCGCTACCACCCTGGCAGAGTAAGCAAACGGAGGTAAGAAACGTTGAGCACCACGATCACCGATTGGAGAGACCGATTTATCGCACACTTGGAAGACCTCAAGGCACGAAATGACCGTGCGGCGTTGGCTGACTTAAGGAGAGGTCTGGGACAGCCGCCGGGTACAGTAGCATCCATGTACCGGCATGTGATTCCGTGGATCCCAGCAAACCAATTCATTGAGGACACAGCCTACACGATCGCAAGTTTGTTCGCATTCCATCCCGTAAGCGGTGGCACCAGAACGGTCGGAGGTGCGCTGGCCGCTATCCACAGCGCCGATGGGTCATCGCGGCCGGAAAGCATCGAACGACGCTTCACGAGCTTACTCAGTGCGCACGAAGACGACCTACAGGTTCATCTTAGGCAAGCGATTTCCTTGCTCAAGGTCAACGATATTCCACTGGACTGGAGACGTCTGATCCGAGATGTCCAAGGCTGGGGCCACCCCGACCGGTATGTACAAAGGCGCTGGGCTCAGGACTTTTGGACGCCAAGCGAGAACCCAGCGCGGTCAGCAGATGCTCCAGATGAGACAGGTGGCGTACCAGACCAATCAGAACGCTAGATTAGACCAGGAGGGATCATGAAAGTTGAATTACACCTTGTCCAGAATTTCTCACCGGCATGCCTTAACCGGGACGACACCAACTCACCGAAGGATTGCGAGTTTGGCGGATACCGGAGAGCCCGAATCTCGTCCCAATGCCTGAAGAGAGCTATTAGGTGGGATCCGGCATTCAGGGAAACTTTGGCGGACCACCTGTCCATCCGGTCAAGACGATTCCCCACGGCAGTCGCCCAGAATCTGGGTAACATCGGGGTCTCCGAGGAGCAAGCGTCAGCGGTTGGAGCAGCTCTGGAAAGTATCGCCCGAAGGCAGACTGGAGCACAGTCCCCAGCAGCCAGCGCCAGTGGCCAATATGACCTAAGCATATTCCGGACGCCCCAAAGCGTGTTTTACACCGACAAAGAAGTACAACTTTGCACAGAGAAAATTCAATCTGAACTCTCTGACAAGGCCGATATACCGAAGATCGTTCAAGGGCTCAGGTTCCCCACACCAAGGTCTGCGGACATTGCCATGTTCGGAAGGATGGTAACCTCCAACGCCTTTGAAAACATCGACGGCGCGTGTCAAGTGGCCCACGCGATCTCTACCAATCAAGTATCTATGGAAACCGACTATTTCACCGCGGTCGACGACTTGCAACCCGACGATGAATCTGGGGCAGACATGATCGGTATCGTCGGGTTTAACTCCTCGTGCTTCTACCGGTATTCCCTGATTGATATGTCTGTCCTGCATCAAAACATAGACGATCAGGAGCTAGAGCTGCTGACGTTACGCGCTTTCCTAAAAGCGTCCATAGCGGCGATCCCCTCTGGGAAACAGAACTCTATGGCCGCTTATAACCCGCCCGAGGCGATGTTGGCAGTCGTGAGATCAGGAGGGTCTCCGGTGTCCCTGGCAAATGCATTCGCAAGACCGGTCCGCCCATCCAGAGATAGATCCCTTATCCAAACATCTGTCGAAGCACTAGACGAATATTGGGGTCAGATCACGAAGGTATACGGAGAAGACGGCCTGATTGCCAGGCCGATCTGCCTTGTAACTCCCGCGAACCTGGATGCCCTCGGCGACCAGCGAGTCGAAACCGCGGGGGACCTCATCGACAGTGTCCTTGCGGCAGTCGAAGACAACTAGAGGTAATTCGAAATGTCGACATTGCTTCTCCGGTTGGCTGGGCCAATGCAATCCTGGGGGACTCAAAGCAGGTTCTCCGTACGTGATACCGGACAGGAACCTTCCAAGAGCGGCGTTATCGGCCTAGTTGCGGCGGCTTTGGGTCGGCCGCGAGATCAGGATATCAGGGATCTGGCCGTCCTGCGTATGGGAGTTCGCGTGGATCAAGAAGGTCGGGCCCTAAAGGATTTCCACACCGCATTGAATGTGATCCGTGCCGACGGCAGCCGCTCTAACGATGCGGTCATATCCAATCGGTATTACTTAGCAGACGCGAACTTTCTAGTGGGTCTGGAGACCGAAGACGATGCATTGCTCGATCAGATCCATCACGCTGTGGCCAACCCCTATTGGCCTTTGTGTCTGGGCAGGAAAGCGTTCCCAATTGGCGTACCGGTGTTCATCCCCGGCGGCCTCCAGAGGGAGTCCAACCTTGAAAACACGCTTTCCACGTTTCCCATTGAATCTCGACTTCTAAACCAAAGATTTAGAGTCCGATTGGTCATGGAACAAGCCGCGCAAACCGGCGTCGCTAGGATGGATCAACCGGTCTCCTTTCATCCCCGAAGGTATGCCAATCGATACGTAAAAACACAGTGGTTGGAAGCGACCCAAATGACAACAGAAGAGGAGTGATTTTGTACTTATCCAAATTGGAACTTAATCCCCGCTCCCGTCGTGCCAGACAAGAAGTAGCCCATCCATACCAAATGCACCGAACCGTTATGAGCTTATTTCCCGAGTTTGAAGCTGATGACAGAGATCGGATTCTATTTAGAGTCGATACCAATCCTCGACCAGGGCAGATCAATCTGCTAATACAATCAGATATTAGGCCCGACTTTGCCGAACTAATCAGCGGATCAGATTACTGCGAATCTGAACCTTTATGGAAAGAATATACGCCCGTCGTGAATGCTGGCCAGCAGCGTTACTTCCGTCTCAGAGCGAACCCAACTATCAAATCTAGTGGAAAACGGATTGGCATTATAGATGAAGACCGGCAGGAGCAGTGGCTGAACCGGAAGGCCGATCTGGGTGGATTCCGGGTAGACTCCTTCTCAATTTCAGCGGAGGGTATGCGGAAAGAAGTCAAGAGGTCGCCAGAAGTTTCGATAGAAATCAGCCTGTTGTCGGTATTATTCGAAGGTGTACTAGAGGTGGTGGAGCCAAAGAGGTTCTTGGAAACGTTGTCCGCTGGTATCGGTTCAGGTAAGGGGCTCGGGTTCGGCCTCCTGTCGATAGCGCCCCATAAAGGAGAATGATTTGCGAACCCTCCACGAATTGCCCCGGTTTAGTGATCGTTGGTCCTACCTATACCTCGAAGAAGGACGCCTGAATGTAGACGCAATGGGCCTCAAGTTCTCAAATAAGAGTGGAGAGATTAGCATTCCGATCGATCAATTAGCGATATTGATGCTTGGACCAGGAACAGTCGTTACTCACAGAGCCGTTACCACGCTCGCCGACAATAACTGTCTTCTTGCGTGGACTGGCGCAGAAGGTAACCGCCTATACGCTTCGGGTAAAGGCGGAACATTCAGCGCCAGAAGGATAATTCTTCAAGCCAGCCTGGTTAGCGATCAACGGAGCAGGGAAGCAGTCGCACGCAGGATGTATCGGTTCCGGTTCAACACCCCTCCGCCAGAGGATGTATCGATGCCGCAAATACGCGGATTTGAAGGAGCGCGGGTACGCCGAATATATGCCGAAATGTCAGACAAATATAGCGTGCCTTGGCGGGGTAGAAAATATGATCCCCACGCCTGGAATTCTGCAGATTTGGTAAATAGATGCTTATCAATGGCGAATTCCTGCCTATATGGAGTTTGCCATGCAGCGATTCTCTCAGCAGGCTACTCTCCGGCTTTAGGATTCATCCACACGGGCAAGATGCTTAGCTTTGTGTACGATATCGCAGACTTGTACAAAGCAGAGCTCTCAATCCCGGTCGCTTTCGACCTGGCCAGTCACGGTCCACCGAACATCGGGAGGGCAGTCCGGATAAGATGCCGCGACGCGTTCCATCAGTTCAAGTTAATGGAAAGAATTCTTCCGGATATAGCTGAGGTTTTAAATGCTGGTGATGATCTTAGAGAACAGCCCTCGGAGTTTGAGGGGAGAATTGTCACGGTGGCTGATTGAGCCAAGCCCGGGGGTGTTTCTCGGCGACCCCTCAGCACGCGTGAGGGATGAACTTTGGGGGAAGGCAATTGATAAGAGTCGGGACGCCCATGTGCTTCAAGTTTGGTCCGCGTCAAACCCACAGGGGTTTCTATACCGTCAACACAATCCGAAACTTAGGGAATTCATTGACGTAGACGGCGTGGCATTAGTGCTATTCAATCGTCGAGGTCCTGGAGATCCAGGTGACCCTATTCCCGTAAATCCGCCTACTTGAGCGGCAACTCATGCCTGGAAATATAGGGTATTCCCCACACACGTGGGGGTGAACCGCCGGCGTTTATCCGAATCGGAGACGGAGCAGACGTATTCCCCACACACGTGGGGGTGAACCGCCCCAGACCGCCGTTAGGTGTCAGACATGCGCGTATTCCCCACACACGTGGGGGTGAACCGCAACTTACAACTGCGCAGGTGGTGCGTGGTGCCGTATTCCCCACACACGTGGGGGTGAACCGCAGAGTTAACTATTGGCTCTCCCGCGCCGCTAGTATTCCCCACACACGTGGGGGTGAACCGACCAGAGCGGCTCAACCAATCCGCCTAGCTATGAGTATTCCCCACACACGTGGGGGTGAACCGCCGTTGTGTTACCATTTGCCGCTTCCGCCTTTAGTATTCCCCACACACGTGGGGGTGAACCGTACATCAACGGAAAACCGCCCGTTGTGGTCTCGTATTCCCCACACACGTGGGGGTGAACCGGTCAACCGGCGGACAGCGGTGAAGGGTGCGAAGTATTCCCCACACACGTGGGGGTGAACCGTACGAAGTGCTATTTCGGGAATACACAGGCCGGTATTCCCCACACACGTGGGGGTGAACCGTATTCCCCGCACCCGTTACAGTCGATACCCCGAGTATTCCCCACACACGTGGGGGTGAACCGTGGGGCCAGAACGGGCGGAAGTGGACGGAAACCAAGTATCCCTCACGCCTATGGGGAGAACCGCAACAGGTGGCCATACAGGTGTTAGTCGGCCTTAACGTCGTGGTGTGGCCAGGGAGTGGGTAATCACCTCAGCGGCCAGTGCTGGCTTGTCTTGTGCCTGGAATCCCGCAGCCAAAAAAAGTTCCCGGGCAATTCGTGGACATAGGCTCAAAAAGCCTATGATATTGGATTTCAAAGTGCACCTAATTGATCTAATTCGCAACACTGTTAGCTAGCAGTCTATACGTAAACCGACGACTATCTAGTTCGCATTAACGTAAACACTTCATAAGCGCTAGGTCACTGGTTCGAACCCAGTCGGTGCCACCAATCTTCTTTTGCCATTTCTTTTATCACCACGGTCTCCCTCTAGGATTTAGACCTCCGAGCGGTACGACCTGAAACTTGGCCCCACTGGACCGTCACCAACTCTTTGGTATCCAGCAGGACGTGATACCCGTTAGCGAACTCTTCCGGGTATTCCACGGTCCTCTGGTACACGGCTGCCAGGCAGGGCCAGGGGGGCAATCAGAGCTTTCGAGGGCTTCGATCCCTTTGGAACAAAATGGTCGCCCCGACCGTCATTGATGTTAGCTAAGGTTATAGTGAGGCAACATTTATGAGAGGCACAAAGTGGTATTTCATCGCCAGTCTGGTGGCTCTAACTGCTACGATTAGCTGGGTTGCATGTGGATCTTCATCTACACCTGTTCCTACTAAGACCATTGAGCCCACAGTCGCCTCAGATCCTTTGCCGACTCCGACACCAACTCCGACGAAAGGGCCTAATGAGGTGGTAAACAGTGTTACCGGACAGGGTCTGGCAGTCTCCAAGAGCGACGTGAGCGAGTTGCCGGACTCGGTGCTCACATTCGGGGAGGTACTGTTTGTTCCTCAGGAACATGCCGTAGACCTCGCTGAAGCAGCCGACTTCGACCCGCCGGGCATCGACGGCATGCGGCATGCATTCTTCCAACTCGACCAGTCTCAATTCGCCAAGCTGAACGGCGCCGCAGTGGTCATTGGCACAGACGGACGGTTCCCACTGGACATCCCGGCTGGCCAGTACTTCGTCTGCCTGGCCAATAGCTTTGTCGGCCATACCTCCGGTCCACCCTATTCGGTGGTGGGATGCAGCGTGATTGACCTTCCCAAAAATACTTCGTTAACCGTCTCGTTTGGGGAGGGAGGGGTCGAAGTCACAGTAGACGATGCTGTTGCTACGTCCAATTCTGGAATCACAGGTACCACGAATATCTTTGTGGAGAGTGGAGCGCCTCCCGGAGGGAGGACTGGGGGTCCTGCAAGCGTAGAATTCGCTATTGCGCCAATGGAAGCAGATAGTCCGGTGCTCGACAAGGCTATATTCCTAACAAGTGAAGCGGATGGCACCTATAAAGTTGACCTTCCGCCGGGGACTTATTGGATCGGACCTAAAGGGATGGCTCTGAACCCAATCGACTATAGCCCGGGTCCCTTTGAGCTTTCCGTAAAAGTTGCCGTTGTTAAAGAAGGAGCTTTCACCCAATGTGATATTTCTGAAATTGTATATGCTCCTTAGTAACGGTTCGGGTTCCTTAGCAGGGTGTAGTAGAGTGTCTGGCCATTTGCGACTGTGACGAGGAACTAGTGGGCCTCCAGGTAAAGGGGCTTCCAAATGGAGTGTAATGAAGCAGGCTTTGCCATGAAATTCGGAATCTACGATCACATGGTCAACCCGCCTTTCCGCGAGGATCAGCCCGAGACTGCGCGATACGGCGTAGAATCATAGGGGTGATGCGTGATGAAATGACGCGACTCCGTGTGTTGGTGGTCTCTTTGGACCACCTTTCTCGGGCTGGGCTGGTGGCCGTCCTGGATCAACAACCAAGGTTGACCGTGGTGGGTCAGGTTTCTGGAGACGAAGTCCCGTACCTGCCCCTTGATGTCTATTCCCCCGAGATCATTGTCTGGGACGTTTCTTGGGATACGGATTCCGCAATCGACAATCTTGGACTTCTTTCGGAGAACACCGCGCCCGTGCTCGCGTTGGCCGCCACCGGGACTCAAGCGGCCCAAGCCCGGACTGCCGGCCTTTCGGCGGTCCTTAGCCGCGACGCCTCCCCAGAAGCGCTGGCTGCCGCGATTGTCGCGCTGAGCCACGGGCTGCAAGTGACCGACCCGGCCTTGGCTAGTGACTCCGTGCCTGGCATCCCAGAACCCGGTTCGGCCTCACTCTTAACCCCCAGGGAGCACGATGTCCTGCGGCTGCTGGCCGAGGGACTGCCCAACAAAGGGGTCGCCTCTCGCCTGGCGGTGAGCGAGCATACTGTAAAGTTTCACGTGAATTCCATCATGGGCAAACTCAACGCCCAGAGCCGCACCGAGGCGGTAACCCTGGCCACCCGGCTGGGGCTCCTGCCAATCTAACCTAGCCATTCCTACTGGTCCGGGCCTAGCCGAATTCGGGATGCTTAGACCGATCTCCGCCGGTAGTCTGGATATAAGCGGTGTCGCCACCGCAAATAAGCCGACCTTCCCGTGGTGAATCCGGTGGGTTGGGAAACAGGAGTAGGAAATGCCAACAGTATTGCCTGATTTTTCGAATGCCCTGGCTGATGCCGTCTCTGCCGCAGCCGATAGTCTCGTCCGAGTGGAGGGGCGCGACCGCCTGCCGGCCACTGGAATCGTTTGGGACGCCGAGGGGCTGATCGTGACCGCCCACCATGTATTGGAAAAGGACGAGAACATCAACGTCAGTTTTCAAGATGGTGAAACCGTCGCGGCAGAGCTTTTGGGCCGTGATCCGGCCACCGACCTGGCGCTGCTTCGAACACCCGAACGAAGTTCGAACGTCCCGTCTTGGGCCGAGCCAAAAGGTCTTCGTGTTGGCCACCTGGCATTGGCGTTGGGGCGGCCAGGTAAGAACGTCCGGGCCACCCTGGGAATCGTTTCAGCATTGGGCGCCGCTTGGCGCACTCCGGCTGGCGGGTCCGTCGATCGGTATGTTCAGACCGATACCGTGATGTACCCTGGATTCTCCGGCGGGCCATTGGTCGATGCCAGCGGCCAGTTCGTGGGACTAAACAGCTCATCGTTGGTGCGTGGCGTCTCAATTACAGTTCCCGTCCTAACTCTTAGGAGGGTTTTAGACGACCTACGTGATCACGGCAGTGTTCGGCGGGCTTATCTTGGCGTGGGCAGCCAACCGACCCGCCTCCCGGAGGCTGTCGCCAAGGAGTTGGGCCAAGAGACTGGGCTCTTGCTGGTCTCGGTGGAAAAGGACAGCGCGGCCGAGCAGGGTGGGTTGTTCCTGGGCGACACTCTGGTCTCTCTGGGCGGAACCCCGGTACGTCATATGGACGATCTATTTAGCGGCTTGGGCGGTGACCGAATCGGCAAAAGCACCGCCGTGCGCATACTCAGGGGCGGACAATTGATGGAGTTGACCGTATCTCCGGTCTCCCATCCGTGAGAGATTAGCTATGACAACTTTAATGCCTCAATTAAACTCTGATCTTGGCGAATTGGCGGACAGGGTCCGCGAGAGCCTAGTGCAGGTGGTAGTGGGTTCCGCCGGTTCGGGCTCGGGCGTGGTGTTGGCTGCCGATGGCCTGGTGGTCACAAATGCCCACGTAGTCGGAGGAAGGAAAGACGCCCGCTCGGCGAGAGATTTGAAAGTGATCTTGCCATCCGGTCAGGTGAGGTCAGCCAGACTACTCGCCAAGGACGAGAACTTGGACGTGGCGGCACTACGGATCGAGGCAGACGAAGGTATCTTACCGGACCTGAACCCCATCGAATTAGGAGACTCGAAAGCGCTTCGCGTTGGTCAGTGGGTAATGGCCATGGGCAATCCCTGGGGAGTGGCTGGCGTGGCGGCGGCCGGTATAGTGATCGGAGTTGGTCCGGACCTCCCCGAGGCTCCCGGCGCGGGTCGGGAGTGGATCGTGGTGGACTTAGCTCTTCGCCCCGGCCATTCCGGCGGCCCGCTGGTGGATCACCGGGGCCATCTGATTGGCATGAGCACCATGATGGCGGGCCTAGAGGTCGGCATGGCCGTTCCTGCTCATGTTATCTCGGGCTTCGTGGCAAGTGTTCGCAGTGGAGACGCCGACGCAGAACCGGGTGATTCTACTTTGGTATAAATCAGGGTATGAACCGGGGTATGAACCCGCCGAACCACCACTCAGTAATTCGGCCGTCGCCTGAGCCAGTTAATGGTGGAGACAGGCTCTAAGGTCGAACCACGCCTGAAACCCGGAGTGGTTGTGGGAAGATACTAGCCTTCCCCAGCGGAATTCGGTGTTACCAAACCATTCAGTGCGGTGCAAAGCGTCCACCAACTGCCCCGCTTCACCCGGTTAGAGTATCTGGAACGGCGCTGGATTGACGCGTCGTCATCCGATGCAAGAGCAGGCTCGCGCCCATCGCGACTATCGAGGCTCCTGTGGCGAGGGAGAAGGACCAGCGAAGTGTTCCAGTAGCATCGGCGATGGCTCCGGCCAGCGTCGGCGAGATGGCCGTCCCCAGTCCGGCCCCCACCGACATCAGTCCGAACGCAGCGGTGGCAGCATTGCCCGGCAAGTAATCGCCTGCCGAGGCGGCACAGATGACGTAGGACGATCGCAGGGTGAGGCCGATCAGCACGGTGCAGATGATGAATACCCCGATGTTTGGCACGATCCAAAACAGGCCGTAGCCCACGGCTTGGAACATGAAAGTGATGAAGAACCCCTTCGGCCGTCCGATGCGGTCGGAGATCCTGCCCGACATCACTCCGCTGCCGGCGCCAAGCACCCCCATGGTGACCAGCAGCGCGCCCGCCGTCGATAGCGCGACGCCATTCTCCTGGGTGATGTAGACGGCGAAAAAGGTGTGGAATACCCCCTGGGACCATCCCGACAGAAAGACCATGAAGGTCACTAACCAGACGAATCTGTTCTTGTAGGCCGCCACTGGCCAGGGGTTGCGGCGACGCGTTCGGCGATCTTCCCGGCCCTCTCTTGCGGCGTCGGGCGAGCCCCCGGAACTCCCAGACCCACCAGAACTCTCGGCGCTCTCGGGCGGATTGTCCCGGATAAAGAAAAGCGACACCACCCCGACACCCAAGACCAAGAACCCGAATATATACCAGGTGTGCTGCCAACCGTGTTCCGGACTCCGCGTGACGAGCCAGGGCACTAACACTCCCGACGCGACAAAAGCAGCGCTGCCTCCAACCGACGCTAGACCGGCGGCGAGCCCCCGGCTTTTGCTGTCGAACCAAGGAGACAGGAGTCCCATCATCGGAGTTAGCGCCGCCCCCGAACCAATGCCGGTGAGCGCCATCGCCGCCAAGGCCATCCAGAAGTTATCGGAGGCCCCCAGCATTATCATGGAGCCTCCGGCCAGCAGCGTGCTGACTCCGATGATCATCCGGCTCCCGTAACGGGGCGCCAAGGTGCCTGCGGAGAAGGAACTGATATTGCGCACCGCCCAGCCGCCGGTGATGAGAATCCCGATCTGAGTGTAAGACAGGTCCAGGCCGGTCTGCATCGAGGGAAGGGTAAGGCTGTGTGTGTATTGGGAGAAGCTGGTCGCCAGGTTTATCAGGACGGCCACCAGCAAGATAACCGCGGAATAGGTCGCCATCCAAGGCGGGCCGAAGCGTGGCGGTTTGCGGGGGTTCATCCTAGAAATACACCGAAGATGGCATCTTCAGGGTCAGGGGGACGCAGACAAATCTAGGAATCACCGAAGAAATCACCGATCTGTCAAAAGCCTTCGGTTTTAACGATTTGCGCACAAGTTGGAGATCCAATGATCTTCACTAATGAGGGTCAATGTCCTACTGCAGATCTGAGATGTCATCGGAGTGACTGCCTCTTAGAGCGCAGTGCCCACACACCCGGCACACCGGATGCAGGCCATTGTATTGGGGATGGTTTTGCTTGCAGAAGCCAGCAGAGTCATCCTTGCACCGTGGACATCCCTCACAAAAACGGCCACCGGTGCCTTGGGAACGCTGGGTTTCTCTGTCTGTAACTGTGACCATCATTGGCCCCGTTGGAAGGATTTTGAATGTTTCAATCTTGGTGGTGTGCGGTCCGAAATCGCAACGGGAGAATAGCACATCCCATATGGTCTTTCTCGATTCCAGCCGACGCCACCACTTTCACTTCGGTTCATCTTCTTCGTAAATTTCCCACCTTTCCTGGTTATCCTCGCTCCGTTGCCATTGTTTTAGCAGGCGTGGAATGATATCCAAATATATAGGCCTTGTGAATGATTGCCCTGAGAAACACGGAGTTATCGGAAATTGAAACGCCCCAAATTTTTCCCCATGGACTTGGTCCGGGTACGGACTCCCGGCCGCGACGAAAAGCTGGGATCCCATCCTCCAGGCACTTTGATCATGGGAAGGACCGCCACCGTAGAAATCGCCGGACTGATTAACGGCGCTGCATCCGCAGAAGGCGACTCCATGACACCCGCCTACTACATCCGGATCGATAACCTGCCGCCGATACTGATCTTCGAAGAATGGTTGGAAGCCGCCTAGGTCGAATCAGGACGTCACCTAACGCCCATAGACCTCAGTCCGTGATTGTACCGGCGCGTTCGGCTTTCGAGTCATCAGGAAGAAGACTCCCGCAGCCAGATAGATGGGCAGGAACGATACAAACACGATGGTATAGCTTTCGGTACGGTCGAACACGAGCCCTGCGTATATCGGCGTGATCAACATCCCAATATTGAATACCACGCTGATCAGACCCATTAAAGTCGCGAAGCTGGTGCGACCAAAGAAATTGCCCAACGAGACCCAGTTCAGGGCACTGGTCCCTTGTTCCAACGCCATCAACGCCACAAACAGATAGACAGCGATATTACCATCCAAGACCAGCATAACGACGACCGCTAAGGCCGCAGCAGCCATGCCGCCGCCCATCATTGGCTGTAGCGGGAACTTGTCCCCCAGAACACCCACGATCAAACGTAACGGGATGGACATCAAGAACATCAGGGAGAACATGATGCCGGCCATTTCCGGAGACATACCCTTCCACTCGAACATCTGCACCGCGTGGACCGATATAGTGCCCCAGAGACTGATTCTAAGCACAGAACCGGCGAACAGTATCCAGTAGGATTTGGTCCGCAACGCCTGCCGCACTGTGAAGTCGATAGGGGCTGCTGGCCGACTGCCCGATTCCCCATCCTTCGGGAAGGGCAGGTCGGCCCCGATTCCCATCCGCTCCGGCGAGTGCCGCACCATGGAGGCCAAGGGTATGACGATGAGCCCCATGAATATGCCGGAGTAGAGCATGACATCGCGCCAGCCGATGGTGCTGACTCCGATGGTGATCAGCGGCAGGATAGCCGCCCCGCCAGAGGAAAATCCGGTGATGCAGATGGACATGGCCAACGACCGGCGGCGGATGAACCACCGGTTGACCGAGCTGATCAACACCTGACCCAGACCAGAACTCTTCCCGACGCCGACCACTCCGACGAATATCACCGTGAACAACACGTAGTTGTGCACCCAATGCAGGGCAATAAAACCCGAGCTGGCCAGCAGCCCTCCAAAAATAATCATGGGGCGCGAGCCAAAACGGTCCACCAGCCGGCCAACAATGGGTCCCGCGATACTGCCTTCAGCCCTAACCAGGCTGAAAATCAACGACGTCTGGGTGCTGTTCAGTCCTAGATCGTTTTTTATGGGGCCAAAAAAGATGGCGCTACTGTTGGAAAATATCCCGCCCGACAGCGTCCCCAACAAAAATGTCGAGGCCAATACCCACCAGCCGTAGTAAGCGTTTTTGACCTTACGCACCAACGGCACCTGATTCAACATGATTCTTGGGTCACAGGGGTTCCTTTGCCCAGGATTTCTCTAAGGAACTTTAAACCAACCATCGTTTTTTTGACCAGCCGCAATTCTGATCTCTTCCCCATAAATGCCATCGCCGCTCCGACTCGTCTGATCGATCTTGCCTCATTTGAGGGGATTGTGAATGTTATGTCAAGTTCTTGCATCGTTGACCTGAGTCTATTGGAATCGGTCCTCCGGATTTATGCGGGGCTTTAGAGCCTGTCCCACAAACCCTCTTTCCGAACTGAGGTCATAGCGCTAAAGTGTTGGCAAGCTGGAGATGGAGTGTGGATGGGATGGCCTACCATTTTGTGCCCTGTGACCGGGAGCAAGGTTACTTGATGCCGCCTCGCTTGCAGGAGTGGCTACCGGAAGGAGATCTAGCCTGGTTCATCCTGGACGTGGTGGAGCAGATGGACCTGAGGGAGTTCTACGGCGCCTACCGGGAAGACGGCTGGGGAGCGGCGGCCTACGATCCTGGGATGATGGTCGGTGTATTGCTGTATGCCTACTGCCAGGGAATCCGTAGCTCTCGGCGCATTGCCTCGGCACTCGAACGGGACGTAGGGTTTCGAGTAGTGGCGGCGAACCAGCAGCCGAACTTCCGGACCATCTGCCGGTTTCGGGGGGATAGGGAAGAGGCCCTGGAGCGGCTATTTGTACAGGTACTGGGGTTGTGCTGGGAGGCAGGGCTGGTGAAGTTGGGGGTGGTGGCCCTGGACGGGACCAAGGTAGCAGCCAACGCGGCCCTGGCCGCCAACCGGAGTTACGAGGCCATCTTGGGAGAAGTTCGGCAGATCCTGGCGGAAGCCAGGGCCTTGGATTCGGAAGAGGACGCCCGCTATGGCCCGGACCGGCGAGGGGACGAGTTGCCGGAAGGGCTTGGGCGGCGGGCAGAACGTCTGAACCGTCTAGCAGGGGCCAAGGCACGCCTGGAGCAGGAGGCAGTGGCGGCAGCGCAGGCTGCCCAGGAGCATCTGGAGCGGCGGCAGGCGGAGGAGACCGCGACGGGCAAGAAGAAGCGGGGCCGAAAGCCCACAGAGGTCGAACCAGTCCCCGCTCAGGAGACCAAGGCCAATACCACCGATCCTGACAGCCGCATCATGAAGGCGCGCCAGGGCTACGTCCAGGGATACAACGTCCAAGCGGTGGTGAGCGAGGATCAGGTCGTTCTGGCGGTAGGGGTGACCCAAGACGCCAACGACGTGCGCCAACTGAAGCCGATGGTGGATCGTCTCGAGCAGACCCTAGAAGCTGCGGGGATCGAAAAACGCCCGCAGGTCCTGCTTGGCGACGCTGGGTACTGGAGCGAGGCCAATATGCGGAGTCCCGATGGACTGGAGTTGCTCATCGCCACAACCAAGGACTGGAAGCAGCGGAAGCTGCTGCGAGAACGGGGTTACCCTCGAGGTCGTATCCCCCAGGGGCTGAGTCACCGGGAGCGGATGGAGCGAAAGCTACTCACCAAACGAGGGCGAGCCCTCTACAAGAAGCGAGGTGTGCTGGTAGAGCCGGTGTTTGGCCAGATCAAGGAAGGACAAGGCTTCCGGCGGTTTATGAGACGAGGGCTCCAGGCTGCCACCAGCGAGGCGGTCCTCATCGGCACGACTCATAACCTGCTGAAGCTGTGGCGGAGCGGGCAAGTGCCCTGGGGATGGGCCAAGGCCCGCTGGAACTGAGAGAAAGGCCGGTGCCTCTCCCCAGGCGCCCCGATTCATCGGGGTTGCTTTCGAGGAGCCAATCGGTTTCGTGGTGGTCGGCCCTCAACTCGCTGGGCGGACGACGCTAGACCACGACGTTTACGGGACAGTCTCTTTAGCTGGCCAATATCTCTTTCAGCGCGGAATCCACGAACTGCGAATCTACCGGGTTGAAGCCCGGCCCTCCGGCAAGATGACCCCAGATCGATTCAATGGGCCGCAACTCTGCGTTGGGCATCTGGGCGACCTCGGCTTCATTGTCCTCTGGTGGAAAATACAGGTCGGTCCGGCCCGGCATGACGATGGCCTTGGCCTTAATCGCTCCCAGGGCTTTGTGAAAATCACCTCCGTGCATCTGATTATTGCTGATGTCGGCGTTCTGCCAGGTCCAGATCATCGAAAGCAGGTCGTTGGCATCGGCATTTACCCTACGGGCCTCCCAGAAGTTGACCAGATAGTCTTCCAAGGAGGTATAGCCTAGATCCAGATAGACCTCTTCCCGGTAGAAGGCCTGCGAAACCGCCCAACCGGCGTAAACCCTACCCATGGCCCGCAGCCCTTTTAGAGGCGGTGTCTTATACGACCCGCCGACCCATTCGGCGTCGGTGGTGATTGCCGCCTTGACCCCTTCCAGAAACACGAAATTATGCCGGGAGGTCTTGGCCGAGCCGCAGACCGGCACGATACGTTCGACCATCTCCGGATACAGGCTGCCCCATTGATAGGTCTGCTGAGCCCCCATCGACCACCCCGTGACCAAGGCAATCTTTTCGATCCCAAACACTTCAGTGACCAAACGATGTTGGCAGAAAACGTTATCAAAAAGACTGACTTCGGGGAACCGCGCTCGGTTGTACGGCGGGGTGGCGTTGCTGGGAGAAGTGGAAACGCTGTTGCCAAACATGTTGGGCACGATGATGAAATACTTGCTGGGATCCAGGGCCTTGCCTTCGCCAATCATTCCCTCGTTGTGGGTGTGCTGCCCACCGAAAAACGTGGGGAACACCACCACGTTGTCTTTGTTGGAGTTCAGTTGGCCGTGGGTCTTGTAGGCCAGCTTGGCCCCGCGAAGAGTCGCGCCAGATTGCAACTCCAGATCGCCAGCCTCGAATATCTCGTAGTCCGCCATGTTTCCACCTTGGGGCGCGGTCTAGTCTCCTTCCCTAGAGCCCTTGAGGGGAAGGACCGTGGGAAAGAATACCATGAGTTTGTTTGCGTTCGCGTCGATACTTAGCTGTCAAAATCGTGATTGACTACGCCCAGCCCAGCTTTTAGACTTGCCTCGCTAGCGCATCAAAGCGTCCGCAGCCGAGCGACCCCAATCCACAGTGACCTGGAGATGACCCCATGGCCCAAGACCCGGTAAATTCCCCGGTAAATATTTATGAATACGAAGCGATCGCAAAAGCGCGACTCGATAAGGGCGATTACGACTTCATCGCCGGAGCCGCCACCGACGAGATCACCCTGAGGCGCACCCGTGAAGTTCTGGACTCCATCGTCATGAAACCCCGGATGATGGTGGACGTTAGCCAACGCGACCTGAGCACCACGGTCCTGGGTCAAAAGATCAGTCTCCCCGTCATGCTGGACCCGGCCGGGAATCACGGCGCGGCCCACGAGGAGGCCGAATTGGCCTCGGCTCGGGCTGCCGGCGCCGCTGGCACCGTAATGGTGCTTAGCTCCCATTCGGCCAAGACCCTGGAGGATGTGGCCGAAGTGGCCACCGGACCCATCTGGTTCCAACAGTATTTCTTCAAGGACCGGGAGTTGACCCTTGGCATGGCGGCCCGTGCCGAAGAGGCCGGGTATTCTGCGCTGTGCCTAACGTTGGACGCGAAGATCGTTCCGAAACGGGAACGCAACATCCGAAACGACTACGTAGGCCCGGTCTCACCCAACTATGCCGCCTTGGACCTGGGCACGCATTCTTGGAAATTCGCCGCCGACGCCCCGGCCGGCCCTTCCGACATCCGCGATCAGGCCACCACCTGGAAGGACCTGGAATGGCTGGCCGGAGAGATCAAGATGCCGATCGTGGTCAAGGGAATCATGACCGGCGAGGACGCCAGGCGTTCTGCTGATTCGGGCGCCAAGGGCATCATTGTCTCCAACCATGGAACACGGTACCTGGACACTACTTTCACAACAATAGAAGTGTTGCCCGAGGTGGTGGAACAGGTGGACGGAAAAGCTGAGGTCTATATGGACGGCGGAATACGCCGAGGCTCCGACATCTTCAAGGCGTTGGCCCTGGGCGCGCGGTCGGTCTTGATCGGTCGTCCTCTGTTCTGGGGTCTGGCCGTTGATGGCGAAGCCGGAGTTAAGTCGGTCTTGGAAATGCTCCGCGACGAATTAGACGCCACCATGGGCATCTGCGGCCGCACGACCATCGACAGCATCGACCTCGACACTCTGGGCGGTATCTCGCCCTTGCAGCAACTATTTGACCGGCGCGACGCCAACCGCCGCTAAACGAAATCACATTTCTATCCGCAAAGGAGACCATCTATCATGGCTACAGTAGGTTCCGGCAAATACACTTACGAGTTGATCGAGAATTGGGGCAAGCTGCCCGCCGGCGATACCTTCGGGATGGTGAGCGCCATTGCCACCGACTCCCAAGACCGGGTCTTCGCCTTCCAGCGGAAGGAACCTCCCATGCTCATCTTCGACCGGGACGGCAATCTCACGGATTCGTGGGGCAACGGTTCCTTTGAGTTTGCCCACGGCATCCACATCGCAGACGACGTGGTCTACGTGACCGACCGCAACACCTCGGTCTGCATCATGTACACGCTGGACGGCAAACCCATCCAGATGCTGGGTCGGCACGGCGTTCACTCGGACACCGGCTGCGAGAACCCCGGAGACTTGGTCCCCAGGGCCGCCGGACCATTCAACTACCCAGCAGAACTAGTGCCATCAGCCTCGGGTGATCTCTACGTGGCTGACGGCTATCGAAATTCCCGGGTGCACCGCTTCTCCAACGACGGCCAACTCAAGAAGTCATGGGGCATTCCCGGCAAGGAAAAGCCCAACGAGTTTCATCTGCCCCACAGTCTTTTGGTTGATGGCGAAAACGTTGTGGTCTGCGATCGCGAGAACGCCCGTATCCAGGTCTTCGGTTTGGACGGCGACTTCAAAGAGATCTGGGACGACATCCAGCGCCCCATGGATATCTCCATGGACACCGCTGGCAACTACATGGTCAGCGAAGGACAGCGCGACAACTCCGCCCGAATCAGCATCTTGGACAAGAAGGGCGGCGTGCTCTCCCGCTTCGATTGCCGAGGTTCCGGCCATGGCAGCTGGATCGATTCCCGCGGCGACATCTACTTGGGAGGCGTCCCCGACGCCATCGACAAGTACATCCGCCAGGGCTAACCGTTTCGGTTATGTAAGGCGAGTTTTAACCGCCAGGAGAGCCCTGGCGGTTAAAACCTAAATGAGGTAACCAATGTCAGAACAGAACAAGGCTTTATTCCGGCAGTTTATCGACGGGATGAATGCCCACGACCTATCAGTGATCGACCAGGTGATCGATCCGAGCTTCGTTAACCATGACCCAATGCCAGGTCAAGATGCCGGAATCCAAGGTCTGAAGTACATGATGGCGATGTTCTATTCCGCCTTCCCCGACCTCACGGTAACCCTTGAACAGATCGTTGCCGAAGGCGACTTGGTCGTCGGGCGCGTCGTCACGGCGGGGACTCAGAGCGGAGTGTTCATGGGTATCCCTGGCTCAGACAAAAAGATCTCCTTGCCCGAGATGCACATGATCAGAGTGGAGAATGGCAAAGCCGTCGAATACTGGGGAGTAGTCGACAGCGGGCTCATGATGCAGCAACTTGGGGTGATTCCCGAAGACTAGTCTTCAGGATTGAGCGGAATCAGGAGCAGCGCATGGAATCGGTCGTAAAACAACTACAGCAGATCATGAAATCTCTGGCGCCGGAAGAGTGGCGGGACGCCCGCATCTACCGGTTTAACGATGAGTACAAGATGGACTACACCCTGCTCGCCACCAAGGTCAGTTCGGGCCAGATGCATTTCTACGACCTGGAAACCGGCGACTTTACCCCGCTGAACCTTTCCGGGTAGCTGCAATTGGGAAGTCTCCAACAAAAAAGCCCCGGCGAAATCGCCGGGGCTTTTTTGTTTCTCATTTTTGTTTCCGTTTTGGTTGGTTGACCTAGTCGTCGGCGGCGGCTGGGCTGGCCTGCTCTTGAGGTCGGCCGCTGGTGGTTTGTTCGTAGGACCGGTGGAACGCCGCGATTATTGCCCCGAAGACCATTATGCCCACCACCGCCAAAGCCGCAGTCTGAAATCCCTGCATATAGAAGTGCTGCGACTCGCTGGCGACCATTAATGCGATACCGGCCGGCAACACCATCGCCATGATGATAGATGAGATGGTGGCGCCTGTGGCGTGCCCAAGATCCCGAGTCGTCTCCAACATTCCCGACGCGAACCCCCGGTCCTCCGTGGGCAGACCGCTCATCACGGTGGCATTGTTCACCGTGTTGAACACGTTGGTGCCAAACGAGATCGGCAACAACAGCAACGGCAACAACCAGAAGTTGACCGTGCCTGCGAACAACGCCAGCAATATGAAGCCCACAGCGATGGACAGCATGCAGAACGTCCGCAACATCTTTGGGTTGTACCGATCATGGATGTTGCCCGCGATGGCCGGCAGCCAGATCCCGAAGGACTGGTGGGGAATCAGAATCGCGACAACAAAGATGGGATCCTTGCCCAGTCCGTCTTCAATCATGATTGGCAACAGGATCATGGTGGCCAACATCGACAGATGGAAGGCGACGTTGGACACCAACGACAGAGTGAAATACCGGTGCCTGAAATGCCGGAAGTCCACGAATGGTTGAGAGATGCGGCGCTCGACAAAGACGAACACCACCAGCAGGACAACAAACAAGGCATGCATCGGCATGTGATAACTCAGAGCGTCACCGGACGTGAAAGTCTCTTCTCCGCCGTGAACATGCATCCCCGAGAGCAGGAAGACCACTGCGGTGGCAACCAGGAGTCCAGCGCCGATGAAATCGATGGAGATCGGCGTCTTGGGCAGTGCTTCAATATTACGGCGGAGCACCGGCAGACTGGTCCATAACACTATCAAGCCGATGGGCAACATGGTCAGGAACACCAGCCGCCAACTGAAGAACTGCAGGAAGATACCGAAGATCGCGATGCCGATCAGTGTGCCCATTCTGGAACCAGATATGGGGAAGGCGTAGGCGCGGCCTCGCTCCTCTGGAGGGAATGCGAAAGCCAACATCGCATTGCCGTTCCCGTGGATCAGCCCGGCGCCCAATCCTTGGACGCCACGGAACACGATAACCCACAACAATGTCGGGGATGAGGCAACGAGCACGGCGGCGACCGTGATAATGATGGCGCCGATGAAGAAAATCTTGGGATGACCGAACTTGTCACCGAGGCGGGCGCCCAACAAAACCGTACTGCCCAGCACCAGCAGATTCAGAATCACGATCCAAGCCGCTTCCTCCAGGCCTGTCCCGAAGCTGCGGGCCATGCTAGGAAGGGCCAACGTCACAGGCAGACTGGAAAGTTGCACCAGCAGTTGGCCGCCAGTGATGGCGGTCAATACCTGACGCCGCGCCGGAGTGTTAAGAACCTCTTTGTAGTTGGCTATTATTCCGGGCATCGAATCACGAGAACGAGAATCACCTTTCCTGCAACTGGTAATCTCGGGTTATGGTTGTCCATAATCTACCACCAAACGGCATAACGTGATACCCAAGATATTGGCTCGCTAAGATAGCATTCCTTTATATAGATGCAAACTCCCTATGGTTCGATGCCGTCTTTCAGAGACCGACCGCCCGAGTCGATCAAAGAATTTGACGGCGCACGGGCCCTGACTACAATAAAGTAACTGTCGCCGATATGCAGCCAATCATGTATCCTTGGCTATAAGCATCATCGATATCTCAAATAAATCACGGCTCATATCCAACGCCAATTTCAACGCCAACTTCAACGGAGGAACCGCCGGATGGCCGCCAGCAAAGTCCGCCTAACCGACCTGTCCCACTGCGCCGGTTGAGCGGCCAAGCTTAGCCAAGAGGACCTGGTTCAGGTCCTGAAGAGCCTCCCCATGGCCAACCACCCAGACCTGCTGGTTGGAACTGAACACGGGGACGACGCAGCCGTTTACCGGCTGGACGAAAAAACCGCCATCATCGTGACGGTTGACTTCTTCACGCCCATCACCGACGACCCCTATGAGTTCGGTTTAGTGGCCGCAGCTAACTCCTTGAGCGATGTCTATGCCATGGGCGGGAAACCCCTGGTGGCGCTGAACATTGTTGGGTTTCCGTCTGAGCTAGCCGTGGAGATGCTGGGCGACGTTCTGAAAGGTGGTTACGACAAGGCGACTGAAGCGGGTTGCCTGATCGTGGGCGGTCATACCGTCGATGACGCAGAACCCAAGTACGGACTATCTGTGGTTGGCCTTATCGAGCCCGGTAAAGAGGTGTCCAATTCCAATGCCCAGCCGGGCGATGTTCTGGTGCTTACGAAAGCCATCGGCACGGGGATCATCACCACCGGTTGCAAACAGGGAATCACCCCCGACGCGATCTTAAAAAATGCCGTCGCTGTCATGGCGGAGCTGAACAAAGGCGCGTCGGAGGCCATGATGCGGGTGGGTGTGAACTCCTGCACCGACATCACCGGGTTTGGCCTAATGGGTCATCTACGGGGCATGGTCCGGGGCAGCAACGTCGGCGCACGGATCCGGGTGGCCGATGTGCCAGTGCTCCCTGGAGTGTGGGAATTGCTGGAGAAGGGGACAGTCCCTGGCGGCACGTTCCGCAACATGGCTGGCGTGAAAGACTGCGTGGACTGGGACGATTCCCTGACCGAGGAGCAACGGCTGCTGATGTGTGACGCCCAGACTTCGGGAGGACTGCTGATCTCAGTGCCCGAGTCCAAACTCGACCAACTACTGTCAGAACTCGAAGCCTCGGGTGTCCAGACCAGGGCGGTGGTGGGCGATATCACAGCGGAAAATCCTGGGCGCATCGGGGTGTCCCCCTAGAGTCAGAAACGGAAATGGTCTAAAATTTTCGCACTGGATATTCGGGTGGTAAACTGTGCCCCACGGCGCCAATCGGGAACCAGCCTACTGCCAGAGCCAATCTAGCCCGGAGCGGGAAACCAGCGGGAAACAAAATGAAACGACCTGACCAAGTAAAAACAGCGCCCGACCAGGGCAAGGGCGACCGCGTGCCGCCGGGCCAATTCCTCACCACCAAGTTTCCGGTGCTGACCTACGGGCCCGAGCCCAAGATCGACATCAACACCTGGGAGATCCGTATATTCGGGCTGGTCGAGCGGGAGATAACCCTGAACTGGGAGCAGTTCTCCAAACTCAACTGGACCACGACCGTCGCCGACTTTCATTGTGTCACCCAGTGGAGCCAACTGGACAACACCTGGGAGGGCGTGACCTTTGCCGACCTGGTGGCCCCCGCCGGCCCCAAGCCCGAGGCCAGGTACGTCATGGCCCACTGTTACGGCGGATACACCACGAACCTGCCCCTGGAACTTGCCCTTGAAGAGGGTATCCTGGCCCACAAGCAAGACGGCGAGCCGATGGGCAAGAGTCACGGCTGGCCCCTGCGGCTCATCGTGCCCAGTATCTACGCCTGGAAGAGCGCCAAATGGATCAACGGCATCGAACTCATGGCCGGGGACTCTCCCGGGTTCTGGGAGCAGCGCGGCTACAACAATGAAGGCGACCCCTGGAAGGAAGAGCGCTTCTGGCCCGAACTAACCAAATAAAATTAGGCATTACACCGACATTCGTCGAAAATTAAACCGGAAATAAAAAGAGGAGCGGCCAAATAGCCGCCCCTCTTCGTTATTTCCGGTTCCCATTTCTAGATCAGGCGGCTTGGGGGACCTTCTTCCGCGACTTCCTGGCGGTCTTAGGCGCGTCGATCACAGTCGTCCCTCGCTTTGGCGCCTGGGACACATCCACCGGCACGTCGCGGAGATAGCCGCATTGGATGCAGCTAACGAACTGACCATGCATGTCTTCACCTAGTAAAAGATCGCCGTGGCATTTGGGGCATTCCTTCAAGTACATCATCCTTTCACCTCTACAGCGCCCTCGACAAAGTCGGCCGGGCCTCCTGCTTCAAACTTTCTTCCTTTATTCAAGTAATCTAATGTCTGCTTATGCTACTTGTTGCACATGCCTTGACACAACACGTATCAGACTTTATCATATGGCTAATCGCCGGTCAACACCCCTAGCAAACAGGGGACCAACCTGGATCGTAACGACAGGCCGACAGGGATAGTTCGGAGCTAATCGATGTACCAACGGCCACGACCTAACGTAGAAGACGAAGCGGAAGACAAAGAGCAGAGGGAGAGCCAGGCGCCTCCAACCCGCCCTGAGAACACCAACCTGTCCTCTGCCAAAACCGCCGCCAAGCCCGCTCCCGGGGACCAAGGCGTTATCGAAGTGCAGGGCGTATACATCATCAGCGTGGCCGCCCGCATCCTAGACATGCACCCCCAGACTCTGCGAAAGTACGAGAAACTGGGTCTGATCAACCCTGGCCGGACGATTGGCATGCTCCGGCTATACTCCATTGAGGACATCAAAAAGGTCCAATTGATTCGGTATCTTTCCGACGAGCTGGGCCTAAATCTGGCCGGTGTTGAATTTGCCTTGGCCGCATTTGATAACATGACGGCCATAAAGCAGCGGATGGATAGTCGGCTCGAAGGTATCCCGGCCGCGCAGCAGGCGGTCCACGAAGAGATGGACCTATTGTTTGAAAGTCTAAACCTGCCACATGACCATTAGTCCAGATAGGACAACTGCCAAAACTGAAAAACTAGGGGAATGCCTACATGGCGACAGGACCACAGGGATCAGACAGCCAGCCAGAAGAGTCGGGTGGTCAACCCGAAGAACAGGGTGCCCAGCCAGAAGATTCCGGCCTTAAAAAGGAACTCGAACAGATATTGGCCGAGGCCGAAGTCGATCTGGACAGTCTCCCTGTGGAGGAGCAGGTCGGTGTGTTGAGATCAAGACTCGAATCAGCCCAGAAAGAATCCGCGGAAAACCTGGACCTCGCCCTTCGCGCGCAAGCGGAGATGGCCAACTTTCGGCGACGGACCGACGAAGAGCGAATCGCCCACAGTAAATTCGCCAACAGCCGGTTGATCGCCAATATTCTGCCGGTTCTGGAGGAGCTAGACCTGGCCATCCGCCATACTGAAGGAAGTGCGGAAGGCCAATCCAGCGTAAATCAATCGCTTCTTGAGGGAATCAAGCTGATTCAACGGAAGCTGACCGGCGTGCTAGAATCCGAGGGCGTGGCCTCCATTGAAGCCGTGGGCCTGATGTTCAATCCCGTGGAACACGAAGCCGTGGGGATCGAAGAGTCGGACGAATTAGAACCGGGGTACGTTACCCAGATAGTAAGACCCGGCTTTCGGCAGCACGACCGGGTCATCAGCCCGGCAAGGGTCATGGTTGCCCGGGCGCCGCAAAACAAATAAATAAAATACTGAAACAGAATCCACCCAGCCCCCGGCGCATCGATTTAAAGACCAGGCTAAAGACCGGGGATAAACAGATTGGGTACGAATAGTTAGGAGAGACCAAATGGCTAAAGTCTTGGGGATCGACCTCGGAACAACCAACTCAGTAGCGGCGGTCATGGAAGCCGGCGAGCCCGTGGTCGTGGAGAACGCTGAAGGCGCCCGGATCACACCGTCCGTGGTTGCGTTGAACGCTAAAACCGGTGAGCGTTACGTCGGCCAAGTTGCCAAGCGGCAGGCCGTAACCAATCCAGAGAACACTTTGTTCTCTGTGAAGCGGCTCATGGGCCGGAAGTTCAGCGACCCTGTGATTCAAAGTGCCATGGCCAAGCTGCCATATAAAATCGTGGCTGGCCCAACCGGCGACGCAATGGTCCAACTGGGCGACAAATCCCACGCCCCGGCCCAGATCTCCTCTTTTGTGCTGCAGAAGATCAAGCAAGACGCCGAAGCCAAGCTGGGTGAAAAGATCACCCAGGCTGTTATTACAGTCCCGGCCTATTTCAATGACGCCCAACGCCAGGCGACCAAGGACGCTGGCACCATCGCCGGGCTGGAAGTGCTGCGCATCATCAACGAGCCCACTGCCTCGGCGCTAGCTTACGGCTTGGATAAGACCAAGACAGACGCCAACATAGCGGTCTTTGATCTGGGCGGAGGCACATTCGACATCTCCATCCTCCAATTGGGCGATGGGGTTTTTGAGGTCAAATCAACCAATGGCGACACCTTCCTGGGCGGCGACGATTTCGACCAGACGATCCTGGATTGGATGATTGGCGAGTTTAAGCAGGAAACAGGCATCGACCTGGCCGCCGACCGGATGGCCCTCCAGCGTCTGCGCGACGCCGCGGAACGGGCCAAAGTCGAATTGTCCACCGTCGTTGAGACGGAGATCAACCTGCCGTTCATCACCGCCGACGCCAGCGGACCGCAGCACATGGTTAAAACCCTAAGCCGGGCCAAGCTGGACCAGTTGGTCGCCGGTCTCGTCCAACGGACCGAAGGTCCCTGCCGGCAGGCGTTGACCGATTCTGGCCTATCAGCAGCGGAGATAGACGAGGTAATCTTGGTCGGCGGCATGAGCCGCATGCCGGCCGTGCAAGAAAAGGTCAAGCAGGTATTCGGCAAGGAACCAAACCGGAGCGTGAACCCAGACGAAGCCGTGGCTTTGGGCGCCGCCATCCAGGCAGGCGTGCTGTCGGGCGAAGTCAGTGATATCGTGCTCTTGGACGTGACTCCGCTTACCCTGGGCCTTGAGACTCTAGGGAGCGTCATGACGACACTCATCCCACGGAACACCACCATACCGACCAAGAAGAACGAAAACTTCACCACTGCCGCTGAAAGCCAGACCACGGTGGATATTCACGTCCTTCAGGGTGAGCGCTCCATGGCAGCGGACAACAAGTCCATCGGAAGATTCATGCTTGATGGCCTTCTGCCAGCTCCCCGTGGGGTTCCCCAGATTGAAGTCACCTTCGACATCGACGCCAACGGTATCCTCAGCGTTTCGGCCCATGACAAAGGGACCGGTAAGGAACAGAAGATCGTCATACAGTCGGGGTCCGGTCTGGAGAAAGAAGACATCGAGCGCATGGTCGACGAGGCCAAGAAGAATGAAGAAGCAGACCAGGTGCGCAGGACGGAGGTTGAGACACGCAACCAAGCCGACTCTCTGGTCTACAGTGCCGAGAAGCTGCTCGCAGATAACGCCGATAAGGTGTCTGAAGAGCTGAAGACCGAGGTCCAAGGCAAGATTGATAGCCTAAAAGCGGCCATCGCCGCCAACAACATCGCCGAGATGCAATCGGGGATGGCCGAACTCAACACAGCGATGCGAAAAGTGGGTGAAGCGGTGTATAGTCAGGGTGCCGAAACTCCCGACGGCGGGCAGGATTCTACCGGCGGCGCGGGAACAGGCGAGTCAGCCGGAGAAAGCGACGATGAGGGCACCGTTGAAGGGGAATTTCGGGAAGTGTAGGCAGAAGTCCAAGAAAAGGGTTTGACCGTAGTACCTATTGTGATTAAAAATCTAAGTTGGAAACCGGTTTGAAAACCGCCTTAAATCCCCCTGAATACCATGGGAACGTTAAAAATCATTTGGTTATCATGTTTCCTAATGAGCCGAGTCTGCTATAATTATGGCGGAAGCTCGGTAGTCATTCAGTAAAAATCGAAGTACTGAAAGAATCGCCAAATTGGACCGGCCTTGGATGCTTGAAGGCCTTGGTTTATGGAGATCGCATGAGCGGACAACAAGAACAGGCTAAACAAGATGTCTTGGACCATGAAACGACCGCAGAGGTCATTGCGAAGTTAGACTCGGATATGGATACTCCAATTTCTGACAACGATTGGCGTCTGGCGGGTATCGATAAAGATCTTACGCCTCTGCAGTATCATTACCTGAGCCTGTTGCAGCGCTTGGTCGCCCTCAAGAACACCTATCAGACAGACGCCGACTACCAAGCATGGATGATGGGCGCCTTGAATAAAGCCATCTATTCCACGCTGCGCGACAGCATCGAGGCCAACGTGGGCGAGGAAGCCAAGGAACTGCTTAATCGAGAGCAGCACGTAAACTAGGGCTTCAGCCCGCGACATCGTCGATTTCGCGGAACGTTACGAACCAGAGCATGAAAGGGCGTCTCGGATTATCGGGACGCCCTTTCTGTCGTTAAGGCAAGAAACGGGACGCTAGCCAGTCAGACCGTGGGTTGGAAATACTTGTGATCGAATCTCTGCAACCGCTTCTTCCGCGTATCTTTTGGCTTCTAATTTGACCTGCCCCGGCACTTCCGGACTGCCTTCGTCCCTCAACCGTCCGGCGCCGTGCTCCTGGGAAAAGCCCGCTGGCAGTTGGTCCGGCCAGTCGGCGCCTAACATCACCCCATATACCAATGCCCAAGACCGGGCAACCGCAGTTACGTCGTAACCTCCGCCTCCCAACGCGAGCCAGGGCAGGTCCAGCTTAGCCAGTTCCCGCACAACCTCGATATAACCCTCAGTGGTCATCTGGAGGTGGGTCAGCGGATCGCTGTGGTAGCTGTCGATACCAAGTTGGGTCACCAACACGTCGGGCGCAAACGCGCGAATCAATGGCGGCGCAATCTGTTTGAAGGATTCCACATAAAGATCGTCCCCCGTGTAGGGGTATAGCGGCAGGTTCACCGAGTAGCCGCGGCCCGCTCCCTCGCCCAATTCGGCCACCGCCCCTGTGCCAGGAAATAGGTACTGCCCAGATTCGTGAACGGATATGGTCAATACCCGGTGATCGGAGTAGAAGGCCTGTTGGACCCCGTCACCGTGATGAGCGTCAATGTCCACATACGCGACACGCATCCCCCGGTTCAAGAAATAATGGACCGCCAACGCTGGGTCGTTGAACACGCAGAATCCCGAGGCGTGGCCGGCCGCCGCGTGGTGCAGTCCTCCTGAGATGTTGAATGCCGCGCCGACCTCTCCGCTGGCCACCATCTCGGCGGCTAACAACGACCCACCGGTGCTCAGAGCAGCCGCTTCGAACATCCCGGGATAGACGGGGTTATCCCCTCCTCCGCTGAAGCCGAATCGCGCGGGATCGACTTTTCCGATACCGGAACCAAGTGCTTTTACGGCAGCAACATATTCGGATGTATGCAACCAGGACAATTCTTCTTCGGTTGCCGAGCGCGGATCGAGCAATACCGCTCCCGGATGTTCAAAGGCGCCGTATTCCTGCAATAGTTGGTAGGTGTAGCGCAAGCGCACCGGGCGCATTGGGTGGTCTGACCGCAGTTCATGGCGAGAAAGGGCGTCCTCGTAGATAAATGCTGCTTTATTTTTCATTAAAATGCCTCGCATCTCGTGAAACCAAGTTCCAAGGATTCGAGTCTATTCAAGTCGACTACTTGGGTCAAGGCAGGCGTGAGTCTAGGCAAAAATCAAGGAAATCCGTACGCATCCACCTAAGTAAATTTATGTTTGGCTCGTTAATATCAGATATCAAGATAGCGGATCGCCGCTTAGGCCTATTTGCGCCCGGCGATGATCACCATTCACCGGGGAACAGCCAGCGATCTCTGTACAATCTGAAAATTCATCTTTGGCGGCAGTCATTTTTTCTCTTTTCTAGCGTCTTTTCTAGGCTTTTTGCCCGCTATTCCCATGCAGACCAATAGGAGTATTCATCATGGCAAACGAATTCGACGAAATTTCCCAAGAGCGGCTTAAACAAGCAGAGTCGGCAGAGAGGGAGGTGCAGCGGCTACAGTCTTTGGCCGCCGAAGCCCCTCAGTTGCGTCTGCAAAAGGTCAAGGCCCAACGAGCGGCCGAGCGCCAGCGCACCAAACAAAGCGCCATGTCCAAAGCAAAGAACTCAACGCAGATAGCTGCCGACAAGCAAGCCCGGGTGCCAGACCTATTAACTCAGGCCTCACGCGCCGTGATTGAATTGTATTCACTATTCAAAGATGTGGACGCCTCCCGCCTCCAGGCCATGGAGGCCCTGGCCCAAGCCGACCGCGTTGATTACGACATCGAATTGGAAGAGAGTGAAGAACACGAGCGTTCCTTGGATCGGGACACCCGTGGGCTGGCCTATGCCCTGGCCGCTCGGCACGGCGATGCCAAGGTCAAGAAGATGCTGGAAGAACTAGACCCCGAGTTCAATTTGTTGCGGGGCTGCGACTTGGAAGACCCTCTCCACCGAGACGTTGCCGATTTCGTGGTCAGTCACGCCGTGCCCCAGGCTTCTCCTGTGCCGACATTGAGCAGCAAATCTCCCGAGTCCACACCAGGCCAGGTTGAAACCCAATCAAAAGCTCCATTTGAACCCCCAATCGCATTACGGTTCAAAGCCCAAATGGAAGCGATTAAGGAAACCGACATTGAGGCTGAGGCCACCACCGGCGACGACGACTAAACAGTAGCTCCACTCGATGCCGTGGCCTGACCGAATCAAAGATTCCAGACCGGGATACGCCGGCCGGAGACGTGTAAATGGCTTCCCTGGACCAGTACGCCGATAAATACCAGAACATTCGAATGGAACGCCAACAGGGGATCCTGCAGATGACGTTCCACACCAACGACGGGCCTCTCCAATGGGGTGGCGGGCCACACAGCGAGTTTCCCCAGGCCTTCGCCGACGTTGGCAGCGATCGGGAGAACCGTATCGTGATCATGACCGGGACCGGCGATGCTTTTTCCGGACCCCAGGGAACCGCTGCCGGCACGCCCAAAAGGGCGCCCCGCGAGTGGGACCAGACTTACTGGGAAGGGAAGCGCCTTCTCACGAACCTGCTGGACATCGAAGTCCCGATGATCAGCGCCATCAACGGGCCTGCCCTTCGCCACTCAGAGATTCCTTTACTTTGTGACATCGTATTGGCTTCTGAATCTGCCGCGTTCCAGGACTCAGGTCATTTCATGAGCGGATTGGTGCCAGGTGACGGCGTGCACATCGTCTACCCCCTGCTATTGGGAGTGAACCGGGGACGCTATTTCCTCTTGACCGGCCAGAGGATCGAGGCCCAAGAGGCCAAGACCTTGGGTCTCGTGAGCGAGGTACTGCCCCAAGCCGAATTGCTGCCCCGCGCCTGGGAGTTGGCCGAGCAGATGGCCCAGCAATCGGACATCGTGCTGCGCTACAGCCGGGTCGCCATGACCCAAGTGGTAAAACGGCTGATGCAGGATATCTTGGGTTACGGATTGGCTCTGGAAGGCCTTGGGTCGGCGGATACTCTTCTGAATCAGCGCTAACCGTGCCTGCCTGTGACTAACTCAGGCCCAGCTTAAAACCGCCTCAGAGGCGGGGCGGGGCTTGTAAATCCGAACCTCTTCTGGCAATATTAGCCTATGCGAATCGGCGCTTTTGAATTGAACGAACCGCTCCCGGAGCTCAGAGATCCCCACGTATTCGCCATGGTGCGTCCGTGGGTGGACGTGGGCAGTGTGGGCACCCTCACGCTCAACCGCCTGGAAAGGTTCATGGGCTCAAAGGAACTGGGTCGGTTGTCCCGCCCAGGCGCCTTCTTCGACTTCACCCGCTACCGGCCAAATATGCGTCTGGTAGACGGCAAACGTGATGTCAGGATACCCAACAGCATCATCCGTTACGCCATCACTGAAAATGGCCCGGATTATCTGTTCCTTCACCTGATGGAGCCCCATTCCAATGGCGAGGACTACACCGATTCCATCCTTGAAGTGGTGAACCACTTCAAGATAAAGCGATATTGCCGCCTGGGGGCCATGTACGACGCGGTGCCTCACACCCGGCCTCTGCTAGTCACCGGCAGTCTGGGCGAGGTCGAGCAGAAGCGCCCCGTGGCCAATTTCAAGATTCGCCAAAGCACCTACCAAGGCCCCACCACGATCATGAACCTGCTCTCAGAAGGGATCGAGAAGGCCTCGATTGAGTCCATCAATTTCATGGTTCATCTACCTCACTACGTACAACTGGAAGAGGACTATGCCGGAACGTCCCGTATGATTGAAGTGCTGTCATCCGTCTATGACAGCATTCCCGCCGACTTGGCCCCCGTCCGCAGAGGACAGCGGCAGTACCGGGAGTTGAATTCCACCCTCGACCGGAATTCGAATCTCAAGACCTTGATTCAACAGATGGAAGCCTACTACGACGCGCAGCTCGACTCAGAAGAAGCGGCTTCGCCCACCACTGAAGAAACTGCTACTTCCACACAGTTGTCGCCAGAGATTGAACGGTTCCTAAGCGAGTTAGGCGGCACGTTCGACTCGGACCCCGACGAGTAACGGCGCTCCGGCGCGTTTATCTGGCCCTCTCCGCTCCCCTTTCGTTCTATTCGGTGTTCTTGCTTGCTATAATTGGCCGGGCAATCCTACGCATCATGACTACCCCAATTGCCAGCAGGTGATCTCTCGATGCAACTAAAGCTCTTTATTCAAGGTTGTCTCCAGCAGCACTACAATTCGATGATGAGGGCCGTGGACGGTCTTAGCCCCGCTGAGATGGCCTGGACTCCCAACGATCAGTGCTCGTCCATCGCATTCCTAGTCTGGCACTACGGCCGCACGCTGGACCGCTGGGTACACACTAGAATCAAGGGCGATGCCCAATTGTGGGAGAAAGGCTGGGCCGAAAAAGTCGGTTGGGCAACGGTCGATTCCAGTGACACCGGCTATGGCTATGATCTAGGCCAACTCCGGGCATTCAAGGCCCCAGAAACCGGGCCACTACTCAAGTACGTAGCAGCGGTTCGCCAAGATAGCATCGAATATTTCGATTCCCTGAGCGAAGCCGATTTCGATGGCATCACCCTGCCCAACCCCAGAGGGGGCACGATCACCCTGGCGGTCACATGCCAGCAACTGCTATGGGAGTTCAACCAGCACGGGGGTCAAATAGCCTATCTTAGAGGCGAACAGAGGGGCTTGGAAGATCCTGGTTATTCGGGCGGACTCCTGGAGTCGATGGCTGAAAACACCCCATAGGTCAGCCAGATTCCCCCCTGCTCTAGCCGTGCCGCGCCTTGCTGCTACTATGCCCCTATGCTAAACTTCTGGGGTTCTCTCAGGCGTGAAATTCGCCAATTTTGCTCGTAATATGGTGCCATGACGCAACCAACCTCAAGCCCTTCCGATAACCCCACTGGCAGCCACAAAGGCGTGATCTTCTCTGGGATGCGGCCTACTGGTCTGCTCCATCTGGGGAACTACATGGGGGCCCTCCAGAATTGGGTTGCCCTGCAGGAACACTACAACTGCATCTACTGCGCTGCGGATATCCATGCGCTGACCACTCTGGAGAACGGAGAAGAGGCCAATCAGATCAAGCCCAACATCGAAGACATGGTGTTGGACTGGCTGGCCGCGGGCATCGATCCGGAAAAGAGCATCGTCTTCGTCCAGTCACAAGTTCCTGAAGTCATGACCCTGCACACACTGCTCGGCATGGTCACGCCCCTGGGCTGGCTGACCAGAGTGCCCACCTTCAAGGACAAGGTTCGGCAGATGCACGAGACCGAGGAAACAGTGAACTATGGCCTGGTAGGTTATCCGGTGCTCCAGACTGCCGACATCATCCTTTACAAAGCCGACACGGTGCCGGTCGGGCAGGACCAGGTGCCCCACATAGAACTCTCCAGGGAGATCGTGCGCCGGTTCAACAACATGTTCGGCGAGACTTTCCCCGAACCCCAGGCCAAGCTCACCGACGCGCCCTTGCTCGTTGGTTTGGACGGCAAGAATAAGATGTCGAAAACCCTGGACAACCACCTGGACTTGGCCGCGACTCCAGAGGAAACCACCAAGCGGGTCCTGACCGCTTTCACCGACCCAGAACGGGTACGGCGAGAGATACCGGGACGCCCCGAGATCTGCAATATCTACTCTCTGCATAAGATCTTCAGCGGGGCCGACGCCACCGAAACCGTCTACAAGGAATGCACCAGCGCCCAGCGTGGTTGCGTCGATTGCAAGCGTCACCTGGCAGACGGCATCAACGACTATCTCAAGGACCTGCGGGCACGGCGTGAGGAGATAAAAGCCCGGCCCGACTACGTCCAGGAGCTACTCCACGAAGGCGGCAAGAAAGCCAGGGCCATCGCCAAAGAAACCATCGCGGAAGTCTACGAGAAGATGGGGCTCGGATAGGCGGCTCGCCGCGTTTTCTTAAGTCCACGCACCCCCGAAGTTTGGTCGATTTATTCAATAATTATGGGATTTTTATGCCTGACGAATTGATGCCGGTCTCCAAGAATGGGCGCACAGCGATGGACGTTGCTCTGGAAGCAGCGCGAGCCGCAGGAACGATTATCCGCGACCGGTTCCATTCGGAGAAGGAAGTCCATTTCAAGGGCCGCTCAGATATCGTAACCGACGTTGACCTGGCCGCCGAGAAGACGATCTTGGAGCTGCTCACCGGCGAGTTCCCAGACTTTAGCGTCCTGGCCGAAGAGTCCAAGCCGGTTGACGGCGACTCGCCCTATAAATGGGTGGTTGATCCATTGGACGGCACCCGGAACTACGCCCACGGCATCCCCCACTTCTGCACCATCATCGCCTTGGCCAAGGACGACCACATCGTCGCCGGCGTGACCTACGATCCGGTGCGCGAGGAGATGTTCACCGCCATAGAAGGCCGGGGGGCGTTTCTGAATGACACAAAGATCACAGCATCCGAGACCACCGAATTGAGCCGCTGTCTGCTGAGTTGTGACCTTGGCTACGTTGACGAGAAGGCTGGCTTGGCCTTAGACATGGTCCGGTCGCTGTGGCCGGGGATGTACAGCATCCGGTTCATGGGCTCGTCGGGCCTGGGCTTGGCCTACGCCGCCGCTGGCCGGGTTGACCTGTACTTCCACCATTCCCTGATGCCCTGGGACTTGGCGGGTGGCTTGGTCCTGGCCCAAGAGGCCGGAGCAAAGATCGTCGATCGCCAGGGCAACGACGGCGCCCTCTTCACCCCCAGCGTAATCGTCTCCAGCCCCATCCTGGTAGAAGAGTTCCTCAAAACCACCGACGGCCTACCCTGGCGTACCGCGGGTTAACGCCGAGACGGACTATTTTATGTCAACTACGACCTCGAACCCATCTGGTTCGTCGATCTCTACATGGCTTACGACGCAAATAAAGCGTTCAGACACAAAGTTTATATAATCCCACATTTCCCATATGGCTAAAAAGCTCTCTCAGTAATGCGTCGATGTTATTTCAATTGTTGTCTAATTGTGAGCTAATTCCCGTTTTCACAGCTATAATTACTCCATATCATGTCACTTTGCAGTAAGATGTCGTAAGCATCATGGAGGCACCCCA
>JAQBXL010000140.1 GCA_027624135.1 Chloroflexota bacterium | reverse complement strand
ACACCAAACAGAATTCCAGGCACGGAACGGCCCGCATGGTCAGTTCTACTCTCACCAGATCAAGGGCACTAAGGAATGGTGCAACGACTCCAAGAAGTAACCTGTAGAAATGGTCCGGCACCCGCGACAGGTGCCGGGCCATTGCATGGTGCCAGAAGGCCACACCCCCTCCAGGACTATGCCAAGGGTGTTGGCAAACCGTATTACACTATAAGGTCCTATCGGAGTGGCACGTAAAGGCGGAAACTGGCGAAGTTGAAGGCCCATTCTAACAACTCGAAGAATAAGAAGGACTCGGCAGACCAACCCGAGCTTTCTTATTTGGTCATTTACATTGTTGCCAAGCCCGATGCGGAGTCCGGCACTGTTCTCAGCGACGCTCTAATTCGGTAATTGACACTTTTTAATCCCCCCAAAATCGCTTTTGCATGTTATCCTGCTTCCACCCCCGTCCGCTAGGCTTGGGTATGGAGAGGCATATGTCCGATGTAGCCAGAGTGTCTGAACAGGCATTGAAGTGGAATGTGTTGACCGAACGGTGGATAGAGTCAATGGAGCATACGGGTGGGCCAAAGGACCGCTCACCTTTGGAAGCCCTTGCAGAAGCGAATGCCCTAGAATGTATAACAGCGCCGAACCCTCTTGACCTCTTCGCGGTTCACCGTTTCCTTTTGACTCTGCTCTACTGGAAAGCGGAAGTGGGCGGAGGAGTGGTCAATGTCCGCGAAAGCCTTCTCCGAGGGAGAACCCCCAGACCTGTCCTTGATGCTATAGCTGAGGCCGTACCCAGTTTTAACCTCTTCGATCAAGAGGCCCCTTTCCTGCAAGACCCAACTTGCCGGTCCGTCAAGGAGAACGCCCGGAAATCTCCGGGGTATCTGTTCTCAGAGATGGCTACGGGCACCAACGTGGCCCACTTCCACCACGGCCAGGATAAGGACACCAGATTATGTCCCCGGTGCGCGACACTCGGCATGATCAGATTAGTCCCCTGGACCCAGTCAGGCGGCAGCGGGTTGAGTCCTTCTGTGCACAACTCCCCGCCCATCATGGCGCTGGCGTCCGGGGAAAACCTTGCCGTCACACTTGGCTTGAATCTGATCCCAATAGATGCTCCTGTGGGTGAAGCCAGGTGGTCCGGACATTTTGTCCCGTCCGACAAGGCCAACTATATCCCATACTTGGAAGCTTTCACCTGGAATCCTCGACGGGTATTACTCTTCCCTCCAGAGTTCAAAGGCGGGTGTAGCAGGTGTGGGCGAACCGATCTTCCGACGTTAGGGCGAATAGCCTTTGTTAAGAACGAGGAGACCCGGTCCATGAAAAAAAGACAGAAGAACATCCCCTTCAGTTGGAAGGACCCCTCAGCCTTCTACAACTCAGACCCGAATAATCAATTCACGACTATAAAGAGCGGCGATGAAAAAAGTGCTGCGTCCAACAACGACCTATCGTCGCGGCTTTTTTCAAATAGGAACACGCCTCAAAAGCCAACGGTCTTCGAGATGAACAAAGGTCACCAGGGCTGGATTCTGGTCATACCCTGTACAAATCCCGCAAACAACAAGGCGTTCGACCACCGAATGGTCGAACTGACCAGCCTGACGAGTGAGGCGATCAGAGAAGAGGTACATGCCGATAAACAAGATGAAACTCCTGAGGGCCTTGACGGCTGGCGCCAACCAGGACGGGCCAGGAGCTATCAGAGCGCTTTTCGGTTCGTCAAACAGGCCACCAGGGTCCTCAATCACGGAGATTGGAGCGTGTTGTCGGAAGCCGCCTACAAAAGCATGCAAGAATCACCCGCCGGGTTCGATGTGCTAACAGGTCTATTGTGGCCACTCCGGAGTACGACGCGGGGACTCCCTTCTCGTAATGTGGCTTGGTTGGTCTTGAAGCTGATGTCATCGGTGCCATCAGGTGCCCGTACTCTACTAAGCGATGCCACCTTCTCACCATTGAGGGACCTGCCCAAGCGAGAGGCTGGTCAAAAGACCAAAGGCGGTTCCGCGCCTTTCCGTTACCCGGTCTCGCTTCCTGCCGGTCATCGCCTTGAATCCGAACTGCGTAGAGCAATAGCCAGCAACAACAAGAGCCGCTCACCTCGACCAATCGACTGGGCTAACCTCTGCCATGACCTCGACCAATTGCTCGACTGAAACCACCAAATACTGAGGAGGAGTTCATGTTCGTACAAATCCATATGCTCCAAAGCGTACCCCCAGGCAACGTCAATCGCGACGACACCGGTCAACCCAAAAAATGCCTCTTTGGCGGAGTGACCCGGGGCCGTATCAGCAGTCAATGTCTGAAACGGAACATCCGGCATTCTATTCAGTTCAAAGAAGCGTTTGGCGAAGACCTGGCATCCAGAACTGAATACCTGCCACAGATGGTCGCTGACGAGTTAAAGGATGCCAAGTTCGAAGTCCCCCAAGATGAACTCGAAGAAATCATGAAAGCGATCACTGGTAAGTTCAGTCGGAGTGAACCTAGAAGCGGCACTGACGACGATGGGGATGAAACTGACGGCCAAGTATCCGCTCAAAGCAAATCATCGGGGACAGACCGCTCGGGCCGGACGCCTCAACTCGTTTTCTTCCCGCCGCCGTTCGCAGGGCGGATAGCCGGGTTGATCGGCGCATTTCGTGCATCTAGCCCAGAGGCATATAAGAAATTCATAGGGCAAAGAAACAAGGCCACCAAAGATGATGATGCCGCGACGAGACGATTCATCAACAGTATCAACCTTGCGAGCCGGAAACTCACAGTGGATATCGCGCTGTTCGGCAGGATGACGACCAGCGACCTGGTAGAAAACGTAGAAGCTGCGACCCAGGTCGCCCATGCGATTAGCACTCACGAAGTAATCATAGAAAGCGACTATTTCACGGCCATGGATGATAAAAGGTCCGATTACGCGTCGACCCAGATGGGGGCGACTGGGGCCGCCTTCCTGGGCTCCGGCGACACCGAGACATTCTTCAATTCGGCAGTGTATTACAAATACCTCAATCTCGATCTTGATGCGGTCGGGCGTCACCTGCCTTCCCTCAGTCCAGAACAGGTCACCGCGACCGCTGGAGTCCTGGTGAGTGCCGCCACGCTCACACATCCGACAGGTAAGCAGAATAGCTTTGCCAATGCTACTTTCCCCGAACTGGTCCTGGTAGAGACCTCGAGGACCAAGCGGCCGGTCAGCTATGCTAATGCCTTTCTACAAGCGGTCGAGGGAGGGGCGACCCGGAACCTCATGGCGGAATCCGCGAATGCTCTCGGTCGATACGTGGATGAAGTGGCCATCGCTTTTTCGCCATCCGACGTCACGCGGGTCTTGCTGTCGGTGGGAGCGGCTTCTATCACGCTCCAGGTGGACCATCAGCGAGTAAAATCCCTGGACGAACTGGTCCGGACCGTCGGGCTGATGTGTATCCCAGAAAAAGTGGCTACCCCATGAGCAGTAACCCTAACACCCTATTTCTCCGCCTGGCCGGACCCATGCAATCGTGGGGGACCTCCTCGCAACTCCAGATCCGCCGGACCGATGAGTGCCCGAGCAAGTCCGGCGTGTTAGGGATAGTCCTGTGCGCGATGGGTATTTCTCGCGAAGATTCAAGGCGAGAACTGCAGCATCTGCAGCAACTTACCATGGGAGTCCGGATAGACCGGGGCGGAGATCGGGGCTGGGACTATCACACGACGGGGGCGAAATTCGGGATCCTCAGTGCGGACGGTAAGATAAAGAACACCGCTTCCACGGGTGAGCCCGAGACCCAACTTTCCCGCCGACAGTACCTGTACGACGCCTCATTCCTCGTGGCACTTCAAGGCCCGCCCTTGATTATTGAATCCTGCGCCAATGCGCTGGAAGACCCTGTCTGGCCAGTATTTCTGGGGCGCAAATCCTGTGTTCCATCGGAACCTGTGTTTTCCGGGCTAGGTTGCTTTGTGGATCTAAGTGACGCATTATCTTCGTTGCCATGGCAGGCAAGACCCGGCGAGATGGAGCGGTACGGTCATGGCTCAACCCGTACGCTTGACGCATACACCGAGCTTCCCGCGGGCTCTACGCATTCCAATAATGCTAGGCTGGTCTATGATGTTCCTCGCGTCTTCGGGTTTCACAGTCATGGATCTAGATGGCTGATCGCAGACAAGGTCACTGTGAAGGTAGAGATATCAAACCGCCGGCCTCCATCTGTTCCCTGGTCCCGGCGTCCTGATTACCAATCTGCCCAGTGGCGTGCCGCTCGGAGCGGTAGGTTGGTATCGGATGACTACCTTTGTGTGTTCTGCAAATCAGAAGCCCAAGAGGTACACCACGTTACTTACGAGAACGTTGGTAGTGAGACCAACGACGACCTGCGCTCACTATGCAAAGTATGCCATGACGCATGCACTATGCTGGAATATGGTCGTGGTCTGCAGTTGCGCCGTATTGACCCTTCTGATCCTTCCCAGAGAGAGGAGATCCTGGGACAGATCAACCGGATCCTCACAGAACGCCGACTTGGTCGTCGCAGGGAGTTGCTCGAGAAATCTCGCTTGACCGGCCGGGATTTCTTCGAGGCTACACCTAGCACCTAAGCACGCCATCCTAATCATCATGAGGAGGCACTTGCATGTTTCTCTCCCTAGTACATGTGAATATTGGAAAGGACCCCGATCGACCCAATCCTGGGCGGGGCTGGCTACGGAACGTCTATAGGGTCCACCAAAGGCTGTGCATGGCCTTCCCATCTGAATCCAGGAAGGTGAATGATCCGGACTTCCTTGCTCCCTTCGTAACTGAGGACTTCGGACATAAGCAAGTCCGAGTCCCACGTGGGAAAGAAAATGGATTCCTATTCCGGATAGACCCATCGGAGAGAGGTGAGGTTGCCATTTTAGTCCAATCTTCGGTGGAACCTGATTGGGACTATGCCTTTCACAATGCGGGCCATTTCCTAGCTTCTCCGACGGAGGTAAAACAAGTGGATGCCTCCTTCCAGAATCGCCAGTCCTTCCGGTTCCGGCTCATGGCCAACCCAACCAGGAAGATCGATACCAAGAGTAGTCCGGACGGTAGCCGGCGTAACGGGAGACGCATACCGGTACATGCTGACCAGCTCTTCTCCTGGCTTTCCCGCAAATCTGAAGCTTCCGGATTCGTGGTCTCTGAAGGGACCACGGCCATCGAGCCTGGTTATATCTACTTCCGTAAATCACGGACGGAGGACAATGAAAAAGCCCTTCTTCGATCCGTCCGTTACGATGGACTGTTAGAAGTATCTGACCGGGATAAGTTCCACGTGACCCTGTGTACAGGTCTCGGGCCTGGCAAGTCCATGGGATTTGGATTGCTGTCGATTGCTGCGGCTGCGAGCAACTAATGGCGAGACTGAGAGACCTTCATATCTTGCCTAGGGTGAGAGACAGCCTGAGTCACCTATATGTGGAGCACTGTCGCATTGATCAAGAAGACAAAGCTATAGCGATCCACGACGCCAACGGGAAGGTGCCGGTGCCCTGCGCCAGTCTTACGCTGCTCATGCTAGGTCCTGGAACTTCGATCACCCATGCCGCCATACGGACGTTGGCTGACAACGGGTGTCTGGTGGCATGGACCGGGGAAGAAGGGGTAAGGATGTACGCTCAGGGCATCGGCGAGACCCGGTCCTCCCGTAACCTGCTGCGGCAAGCCAGGCTTTGGGCACATCCGGATAAACGACTAGAAGTGGTGCGCCGGATGTACCAGATGCGGTTTTCGGAAACTTTGAACCAATCTCTTACTCTGCAACAGATAAGGGGCCGTGAGGGGATCCGTGTACGGGAGACTTACGCCCAGTTCAGCCGGGAGACCGGGGTAACCTGGTCCGGGCGTTCCTACCGACGCGGTGACTGGAGAGCAGCCGACCCAATCAACCGGGCATTGTCGGCGGCAAATAGCTGTCTCTATGGAGTTTGCCACGCTGCAATAGTATCTGCAGGGTACTCCCCTGCCCTGGGGTTCATCCATACGGGGAAAATGCTTTCTTTCGTATACGATGTGGCTGACCTGTACAAAACTCAAGTCTCCATACCTGCGGCCTTCCTTGCGGTCGCCGAAAGTTACCAAGACTTGGAATCCCGTGTCCGCCGCAACTGCCGCGACGCCTTCGTAGATAGGCGTCTACTCCAAAGCATAGTTTCAGACTTGTCTCTTATCCTCTCCATTCAAGGGGAAGAGCAAAGCCAGAGTGACTCAGATTTGGACTCCGACAGCGCCCTTCCAGGTGGCCTATGGGACCCCAAATCCGGTCACGTCGCAGGAGGAGTGAACCGCGCAGATGATTCTCCTGAGGAGGAAAAACCTTGGTGATAATGATCGTTGAGCGGATCGCCCCCGGGCTTCGGGGAGAAATGACCCGCTGGATGCTGGAACCCAAGACCGGGGTGTTTGTTGGAACTCTGTCGGCAATGGTGCGAGACCGGCTGTGGGAGCGAGTCTGCCAAAAGATGGGCGACGGAGGGGCCATATTAATTTACAATACCGACAACGAGCAGGGCTTCGCTATCAAAGTTGAAGGTAATCCCTCCCGTTGCATCGTAGACTTCGAGGGCATTTCTCTAGTCCGGATTCCACAACTTCAGACGTAGAGAGGTACACTTCCAAGGGAAAAATCCAGTATTGTCCCCACGCGTGTGGGGGTGAACCGCGCACAAGGGTGCAACCAGCCGTAACCGGCAAGATTGTCCCCAC
>JAQBXL010000139.1 GCA_027624135.1 Chloroflexota bacterium | reverse complement strand
AACCCTTCTGCTGAAGGGTGCCAACGAGGTCTTTCCTTATCTAGCCTAATTTAGGCGGTGGATCTGGGGCTGGGTGGGCCAGGCTGGGGGCACAACCCCGACTTGCAATCGTATTTAACCGCAGGCAGTTTCGAGATTTTCAGATCCCTGCAACTGGACATGGGTTACGATATCGAGTTTCATGCTCCAGGCGGACTGCAGGCGGTTCATACGGCCCAACAGTGGGACCATGTCAGAGACCGCGTTTTGCAGCAGAAGGCCGAGGGCTATAACGTGGAACTTCTGACCACCAGGGAAGCCCGCGCCATCGAGCCGGAAGCGTCGGAGTCATTGGCCGGGTTCGTGTTCTTCAAAGAGCGCGGCCGGGCAAACCCACCAAAGCTACCATGGCTTTCGGCGAAGCCGCGACCGCCTGCGGGGCCACCATCAAAACCGGTCATGAAGTTCGGGGACTAACCCAGCAGCAGGACGGATCATGGCAGGCTCAGACTAACCAGGGGGAATTCAAGGGCGGGACCCTTGTCTTAGCAGTTGGAGCTTGGTCTGCGCCAGTGGGCGACATGCTGGGCATCAATATCCCGATCGCCCCGATCAAGGGACAGATGTGGGCCACGGAGCCGGTACCGCCGAGCATCTTTCACCTCATCGGCTCAGCTGAATCCCCGTACGACTGGAGCCTCCAGAAGCGAGACGATGATTACCCTCCTGAAGTTACCCACCGAGGGGAGCAGCGTGTCACCCGCCATCTGTACGGAGGCCAGACCAGGAACGGTGAGATCATCTTCGGCGGCGACCGTCAAATGGTTGGATATGACTACCACCCCGACGCCAATGGCATCGAAGTAAACCGTGGCCACGCGTCTGAGGTGATTCCGCTGGTGTCCAGATTACCTATCAGCCGCACCTGGGCTGGGATCATGCCGTTTTCCATGGACGGTAGGCCAATCATCGGCAAGGTTCCCCACTTCGAGAACCTATTCGTCTTGACCGGCCTGGCATCCTCTGGATTTGGGCGCGGGCCGATGGCCGGCAAATTGCTCGCCGACTATATCCACACAGGTCATCCGGCTCCCGTTCTCGCTGAGTCAGACCCGGCCCGTTGCATTACTTTGAATAGATGAGGCCGGAGTGACGGCTGTGAGAAGCGGCGACAGTTGGTGCTTAAAGAGGGCCGCATCGTAGCCGACCACCTCGGTTAGGCAACGATTGCCACTCCAGATGCCTCGGCTTATAATCTGCCGGTCATAGCAACTAAATCACCAGACCCAACCAACTCTCAAGGAGTGTCGAATTGCCAAACGATAAACTGACCATCGGCAACGTGGAAATCACGTCCCTTTCGGATGGCGTCCTGGAGTTCGACCTTTGCAACTTCTTTCCCGGGATTCCCGAAGAAGACTGGAAGGGACAAGAAGACCACCTCTCGGCCTCCCAGGGCGTCAGCTTTAATCTCGCCTGCTTTCTGATAAAGTCGGACGGCCACACCATCGCCGTGGATACTGGTTTGGGACCCAAATTGACCCCAGAAACCCCTTGGGGTGAGTTGCTGGACGACTTGAAGGCTCACGGCATGCAACCAGAAGATGTGGACATGGTGGTGAACACCCACGCCCACCGGGACCATATCGGCTGGAACCTGATCTCCAAAGATGGGAAGTACACCCCAACCTTCCCCAACGCCCAGTACTATTTAAGCGCCACGGATTGGGAGGCCTGCCATGACCCGGCGCTGATCGAGGAAAGATTCCCCAACGCCCCGGAGTGCGTCTGGCCGTTGGAGGACCTGGGTGTCCTAAACCTCATGGAGGACGGCCACAAGATAACCAGCGAGATCACTACCCTCGCAACGCCCGGTCATACTCCTGGCCACATGAGCCTGATGATCTCTTCCCAAGGCGAAAACGGGCTGGTTCTGGGCGACGTGCTGCACAACACGGTTCAAATCGAGAATACCGATTGGGTATCCCGCGCCGACATTGACCCCGAACAGACCCGAATCACCCGCCGGAATCTGATGGACCGGTTGGAGCGGGAAGGAATCCCCGTTGCTGCCGTGCACCTGGCCCGGCCGGGATTCGGAAAGATCGTTCGTGAGCAGGGCCGCCGGTTCTGGCAAGTCCTCTAAGGCGGCTTTCCAGCAGCGCCTACGAGCCTGACCACTTAAACGTGCTGTAGAGACCGTGCTTGGCCTGATAATCCCAGGTCATACCCTCATCACTAACCTTGATGTCGGAATGGGCGAGGACGTGCTCGTCTCCATGGATGACATTTCTCAAGTTGGTTAGCGTGGCCACTCCTTCCTGGTCCGCGCCACGGATCGCCTGCACCTCCATAAAAAGCCGGTCGGGTGCGTTGACCGTCTTCGTGCGCTCGTCGATCGTGATATCCAGGGGAGTCCGGGTCACCGCCAGATACTTTCCGTCCCGGTAGAACTGGGACAGTATCTGCCATGGACCGCCGGCATCTCCGGAGAAAATCATTCGCAAAGCAGCCTCTTGCTCTGGCGTCGACCTTTCATCCACATACATCACAGCCGTCCAATCGGCATCGGCCATCGTCGGGCCAGGGCAGTGCACAAAAACTGCAACGTTTAGGCCTGCCAAGTCGACAATCCCATAACGGCCACTTCCGATCGTCAGCGCCCAGATCGCGTCGCAATGGGCGTTGGTAGCGGGCTGCCGGAATGAAACATGGCAGGGGCAGAGCAGGATGCAGTTGCACCCCTCGAATAGTTCTCCTTCGGCGGTCCATTCCTCAGCCATCACCAACTCCTTCCCAGGCAATTACGGTCGATACCGGTCCAACGAGGCAACGATACAATCCCAACCCGAAATATGTCTATAGCCAGGGCGATTTGGGCAAATATCAAGGGGAGCAAGAATTACGCTCGCTCCCCTTCTTGGTCGCATTAGCGCCAGGCTTCGCAGCCTAGAACATGGTGCTGTCGCTTACCTCGCCAAGAACAATCTGGCGGAGACGGTCGCGGAAGTTGAACAGGGCCTTTTCATCTCCTTCCTTGTCCAGGCCGTCATTGTTCTTTTCCATGTGCTCAATGAGAACGTCAAGCGCAGCAGCTTCCCTCGTCCCATTGGGAATCTTGAAGAAGTCGGCGTCGAAGGTCGGCAGTTCGCCCGGTCCGAAGTAACCGGTTACGTACTTGCCGGTGCTCTCCTCATGGAGGGTGTAGCCTTCTAGGTCATGGGTGCCCTTGCCCAGCACCTGTCCGGTCTCGATGTAGTAGTCCATGACCGCCTTGGCCCCGTACTTGTTGATCGGGCAGACCTTCATGCAGATAGCGCAGCCTTCGTAACGGGACATGACCGGGCGGCAGCGCTTGTAGATGAGTTTGTTCTTCTCAACTCCCCGCCACCAGATCTTCTCGCGCATGAGGGCGCGGCCGGGGCAGCGGTTTACGCAAACCTGGCACACCTGACAGAAGGCGTGGAGGCCGTAATCGACGGGTTCGTCGAAAGTCACTGGAGCGTCGGTGGTGATGATCTGGAGACGGCACCGCGCGCCGGCGTGGGGGGTGAGAAGTTGCCCGTTGGCGCCCAACTGACCCAAGCCCGCAGCTACGAACATGGGGATGGTCGCGGCGCTGTGATTGCTGGGACCATGAAGTTGGGCTCCGTAGCCTAAGGACAAGATGTAATCGACCATCCGCAGGCCCATCGGCGCTTGAACCTCATAGGTGCCGTAGTGTCCGTGTTCAGCGGCCATGCTGGGCGCGGTCTGAGTCTCTTCAAAGTCCTGCTCAAGCGCTAGGCAGATGGCGTTGCCATACTTGACGTGTTCTTTGCGGTCCTGGTACACGAACCGAATGTCGTGGTTGGTGAAACCGACGTCCAGGAACCCCATCTCTACGGCTTTGTCACGGATCAATTGAGTGACATCCTCTCCCGAGGGAGTTCCCGTAGGTTTTAGGTCGCCGGTGCGGTTCATGCTGGGATAGAACTCCTCCATCACTGCTTGGTGCTGGTGGTGGTAGGCCTGCATGGCCGGAGTCCCAACCGAGGGCGCCCATTCGGTGTCGGCGCCATGCTCAACCTGCTGACGGACCAGTGGGTATTCTCTGCTGTAGAAATCTATGTCTTTGCTAACCATGGGGATCCCAGGAACGGTTTCCAGCTCTTCTGGGACCTGTATCTCTACCGGATCCATACCGGCTTTTCTTCCGGGACGAACGACGACGTGTCCAACTTTCAACATTGATCAAACTCCTTCAAGCTAAGGCTGGTTCTTAACGGGGATTTTGCCTTACGGTGTATCCGATGTCAACACGCCTAGACACCATTAAAGCCAGCTACGGGATGTCCCTAACTGGGACTTCATTCGGATAGCTGCTGTTTCGAAAGATCGATGCTGGGCGTTTCTGACGGGTTTATGCCGTTGAGCAGGCCCATGTAGTAGCTGACGTAATCACCCAGGACGATCATCGAAAGCAATTGGGTCAGCGGCCCTCCTTGGACTCCGGTAAACATGCGGTTTTCGATCCCCGCCTGGTCCAACATGCCGGACAGGACCTTGTACCTGCGCTCCATCTCGGGAGTCGCACGGTTCGGCTTGAGCAGAAGGGCAGTGGCACGTTGAGGAAAATCAGAGCCGCCGGAAAAACTCTCAACCGAGTTGTGGAGAACCTCGGGCAGTGACTCGGCGAAGGCCCAGGATTTACCGTTCTCGTTGATCTGAGATTTCCACCTCAAAGCCATGCCGGTGAAGATTCCGCCGCCGTAAACAAGGGCCAGGCGTCCAATCAGGTCTCCGGCCAGAGATTTGGCTGGGTTTGTGTCGGAGGGCGTTTCAATCCCTGCCCGTAGCGCCATATCCGCCGCCGCTTCTACCGCTTCTGTCACGTCCTGGTCTGAAAGACTTATCAATCCGATCCTATCCAGCAAAGCTGCCAGAAGCATGAGGTTGTAACCAACCGCACTCCGGGGTTCGCCCGGGGCGTTCACAATCATTACCGGTATCCCGGCTTGGGCCGCTCTGCGGGCTAGGGTGCCACCTCCGGTAATGGCGGCCATCACGGTCCCGGCTGCGATACCTTGATCGAACATGGAAAGGGTTTCTTCGGTCTCGCCGGAGAAACTGCACGCCACTAATAACTGCCCAGGCTGGGAACCCCGCTTTCCCGATAAACCGGGCACGTTGAAATCCCGGACGACCCTGATAGGCTTACCCGAGGATCCACTAGCCAGACCGGCGGCCAGGTCCCCCGCGATCGCAGAACCTCCCATCCCGGCAACAATCACTTCGGTGCAGTGGCGCCATTCATCGGGAAATTCGGTTCTTTTGGCTTCTGTCCATGCCTGACTACACATTGCGGGCAGACTCTGAAGCCGCCGGTGCAAGCCTGATGGGTCTAGCTTTTCATATGTATTCAGCGCATCTAAGTCGACCATCGAGCACCGCTGTGCCTACGTCAGGCATCAACCCTATTACAGTATTGAGTTGAGTGTAATTCCAGTCACTTCAGACAGCAATAAATAGCCCGTCACATCCACACGGAATTATCGCGAATCTATTGCGCAATTGACACCCGGAACTATTGCGCGACGGCGACAATAGAGACCGCGCAATACAGATAATCCGATTGGTCACGGGCCATGAATTTAACGAAATCACTGGCTACACTTACCGTACCGGACATGCTATTGGTTCATACGGAATCCATATGAATAGCCCGTTTTGATATCAGAAACACCTGCTTGACATCCTGGATTTCGTCTGCTTACCGCCGTGGATATGTGACTTGAATCCGCGCTTTGAGATAATCGTGAGTGATATTACCGGACCTGCAAGGAAATAGAGCATAAATGAGAATCAGTATACCGGGACTTGGCAGCCGCTTGCGCCGAGCCCGAAACGAAACTGGGTTGAGCCAAGAGAAAGTAGCCGAAAAGATCGGGGTTTCATGGATGACCGTCCACCGTTGGGAACGTTCCCAGCGCGCCGTCCCAGACCACCTGCTCGATAAGGTTTGTGAGCTGTACAACAAACCCATCCGCTGGTTTTTGACCCTTGAAGAAGGCGATCTAGAACAAGAGAGCAAACCGGCCTCTGGAGCACCCGGACGGGTCTCCGAGGCGTCGCCCGCGTATGGCCGAACAGCTGGAAATAGCACTGATGCCGCAGGACGCGTCTACCGCAAGATTGCCGATGCTCCGGCCAGCTATGCGCCACTGATTGAAAAGGTGGTGGAAGACATCTTAGAAGGACTCAACACCACCCGGCGTTAGTTCAATCCCCGAGCGGTTGGCTCCCACGGATACCGGGGTTTAATCCGCCGGTATCCGAGCATTCCCCAGCAATCCTCAGCCATTCCCCGGTTTGCCACGATTTATCGTTTCTTCGCTCGCTTCCCACTGGTCGCGAATAACCATTCCTTTCTCTGGTCATTCCTGCTTTCGCCAAATTTCCATCCCGAGTTATTGTTGCCTTTTATCGATGCGTTCTTGGGGCATGCAATATCAACGCGCGATGTATTGGCGAGTTCGATTAGAGCCGTTTTACAGGGAGGCGATTGAGTGGGAGGAACGGATCAGGGGGGCCGGGGAGACGAGGCGGAGGTTGTTCTAGCGGGTGGTCCTGACTACCGGGTGGACCTGACTACGTAGTAGATGAGCACTCCGGCCATCATCATTACCATCAGCGTGAAAGCCACTTCGAGTTCGGGGGACTCACCGTCGATTGCTGCACGCATGAGTGCGACGACTCCCATTCCCAATAAGAAGCCGATGGTTATCCCGACGGATATTATCGAAAGTAATCGAACTCTCATATTATCTCTCTGAAACTTATCGCTCTGAAACGAACTAGTACCTCGTCAGTTTGAAACTGATGGATAGATATGCTGAAGCTTTTGCCGGGCGTCCACGGCAG
>JAQBXL010000014.1 GCA_027624135.1 Chloroflexota bacterium | reverse complement strand
CCTGGCTAGTCTGCTTTGGAGCGTCGAGATTGGTGACGGTTAAGGGGTCGTCCAGGGCAAAGGGGCTTCTCAAGGGAGAGACTTGGGCGCAGACCAGCGGTTTTGGGATTTAACGCTTGGCAGTACAGTGGTTGCCCTATGAAAGCGGGAGGTTGAGCGCATCAGGCCGCATTTGACGTCCTTGGAATGCGGAATTACCGTTGGCGGTATCCCAGAGGGAGCTATATCCAGGAAAGTCGGTTTGATCTGGGGAATGTCGGTTTAGCATGCCAGAGACCATCTTGTCCTGCCATACCAGGTTCAAATACGTCTACCCAGCCCATTCAACTGTCACTCCTGGCGGAAATGGCCGCTCCGCAAAAAAGGCGTCGGCAGCGTCGAGCACTTCCTGCATCGACTTGTTATCCCCGCTGTTCATCGTCACCTGAACATTGGCCCTCTGATAATCCGGGGAGATCAACGCGCTGGCAAACGTCCCGCGCGGCGAGGTGAAAACGTCGTCCAATAGACTCTCAACCCCCTCTGGGCTCTTCGGTATGGCATCTGGTCCCGACCCTGACACGACCAGATCGGCGTAGGATGTAACCTGCCCTACGGACCCGACTCTGGAAAGCTGTTCTTCCATCGCTAGGAGGTCCGATACCATCTCAGGATCGGTGAGCATTCCCGGTTCGCTGCCCTCGATGACCAGACTGGCGTTGTAGACTCCGGGGAACAAGCGGTTCAACTCCTCAGTCGCCACCCGGATCTCACTACCCGACTTGAACCACCGGACCGGGTTGTCGTTGACCGAGACCTTGGTCATTCCAGGTATGGCGGCCACCCCAAGCACGATGAACAATACTGGTAATACTATGGGCTTGCTGACCGCGAACCGGCTCAACCGCCGCAGCCCTCCCGTCAGAAAACGGCTCGTTGAATCGTCGTCTCCGGTGATACTCCGTTGCAAGCCATCTTCGCTCAGCAGCATGATGAACGCGGGCAGGAACAGCATCGTTAACAACCAGGCGGCGACGACTCCGAAGGCCACGAATAGCCCAAACACCTGCACCGGCGGGATGGGCGCCAGGGCCAATGAGGCGAAAGGCACCGCTGTGGTGAGCGATGTGAAAGTGATTGGCGTGGCTAACTCTCCGTAGACCGTCCGCAGCGTGGTCTTCCGATCCTGAGCCAGGGGATAGCGTTCGAAAAATTCGCTCAGGATATGGATGCTGTCTAAGACGGCGATGGGCATCAGGAATATAGGAATCATGGAACTCATGATGTGCAGGGTGAAGCCGGTTCCGGTCAAAAGCCCCATGGTCCAGACCACGCTAAGCATGGCCACCAGCATCGCTGCTATCACGAGGATCAACTTACGGAAGAAATAGAGCATCAACATGAAGATGAGCATCCCGGCGATGGGCGCCAAGAGGGCCATCTGAATGAACATGTCCCGACCGAATTTCTCCTCGGCCAGTGGCAAGCCGGCGAAGTAATTTTTCCCGGCGCCGCCCAGATTGTGAATCTCAAGCAGCCGTTCTACCTCTGCGGTTACCGAGTTGACATCTCCCTTGCTCTTTAGCGGGATATAAACGGCAAGGGCGGTTCCGTCCTCCGAGATCAGCCGCTTTCCCAGCACAGTATCCCGGGCCAGGTCGTCACCAATCCGCTCTACATCATCGGGGGTAGGGCCATCCGCTGGTACATCGCCGACTGCCATGAAACTGAGCACGCCATCCGATTCGACGCGGTCTAAATTCTTGATCTCAGCAACAACGCGGACTGCGTTCGAGAGCGTGATTGCGTTTAAGACTCCGCTCTCGTTGACGATTCCCAAGAACAACATGTTCTTGGCCCCAAATTCTTCGGCGATGGACCGATTCAGCACTCGAACAGAATTCGATTCGGAGAGCATATTCTCCGGATCGGTATCTACCTCTACCCTCAGAACCAGCCCGGCCAGAAGCACGACGGTTGCAATCAGCGCGCCAATCATGACGAGCTTGGGCCTGGCAATACCAAGCTCAACTATCGCTGATTGGAAGGAATCCAGGGCTTTCATCAATTTGGGCCTCCAGCGGCTCTCCCGACCATATCTGCGAATGGCCGGGAGAATACTTAGTCTTTGATTATTCATATATTAGGGCAATCAGGAATTTCAATTCAAATAAAGTCGCATTAATATTTGGCATGAATCGAGCCTTCGGCTCCTATTCTTTGACACCCTCAACCCGCGTTGCTACACTCGCCTAGCTTTGCACCAGAGGCTGGCGGCGTACTTATTGGAGGTAGTTATATGGCGGTGTCGCAAAAGGTCCGGCGGTTCATGGACGAGGGTGGCTGGATCCGCCGCGTCTTTGAAGAAGGGATGGCGCTTAAGGCCCAGATCGGGGCCGACAAGGTGTTCGACCTGTCTCTGGGCAACCCGGTTATAGAGCCGCCCCAGGAGTTCCACGACGAGTTGCGCCGCCTGGCGAATGCACCGCTCTCGGGGATGCACCGCTACATGCCCAACCCCGGCTACATGGAGACACGCCAAGCCGTGGCCAACGCCCTGCAGAAAGAAACCGGTCTGGACTTCTCCGGTGGCGACGTGATCATGACCTGCGGAGCCGCCGCCGCCGCCAACGTGGTGCTGAAGACCATTCTCAACGAGGGCGACGAGGTCATAATCCTGTCGCCATACTTCTGGGAATACCTTTACTACATCGACAACCACGGCGGTGTGCCGGTAGTTGCGGCCTGCGACGACCAGTTCCAACCAGACCTGGCGGCGATCGAAGCCGCCATGACCGCCAAGACGCGAGCCATCATGGTTAACTCGCCCAACAACCCCAGCGGCGCTGTTTACTCCGAAACTAGCATCAAGGGACTGGCAGCGCTGTTGGAGCGTAAACAGGCCGAGTACGGCGCCGAGATATTCATCATCAGCGACGAGCCCTACCGGCGCATAATCTTCGACGGCATGAGCTACCCCCAGGTGCTGCCCCACTACGACAACAGCGTGGTGGTTACGTCCCACGCCAAGGACCTAGCCTTGCCGGGAGAGCGCATCGGCTACATCGCGGTTAACCCCAACTACAAGGACAAAGAAGAATTGTCCGCCGGACTGGCTTTCTGCAACCGCACCCTGGGGTTTGTGAACGCCCCAGCCTTGATGCAGCACATCGTCCGCAACCTCCAGGAAGTCAGTGTTGACGCAGGGTACTACGAGAAGAAGCGGGATTATCTCTGCCAACACCTTGGGGAGTTGGGTTACGACGTGGTTCGGCCCCAGGGAGCGTTCTACCTGTACCCGAAGGCGCCCATCGAGGACGATGCAATCTTCTGCCGGACCCTTCTGAACAGCAACGTTCTGGTCGTGCCAGGGCGCGGATTCGGCACGCCGGGCTATTTCCGAATCTCCTACTGCGTAGAGGATTGGGTGTTGGAGGAGGCGGTTCAGGGATTCGCCAAGGCGATTGCGAATCCGCAAGGCTAGTCGCTACTTGATCTGGCCCTGCTCCCGGTAGGCCAGCACCCGCGCCGGCGTTTTGGGAGTGGGTATGAACCAATAAGATACCGCCGCCAGACAGTAGATGACGACCAGCGGGATCAAGGCCCATTTGTAGCTGCCGGTATGGTCGAAGATTATCCCCATCCATAACGGCGTCCACATGGACATCAACTGGTCCGGAAGGTGCTGCCAACCCCGTAGCGTCGCGTAACTGCGCCGCCCGAAAAAGTCCCCCATGATTGCCCAGGCCAATGGATTGGCGGTCTCGGAGAAGGCCAACAGAACCACAAACGCCAACACCTGCCAGATATGCCCGGTGTCCTCAACCAGGAGCAACATGGACAATGCTCCGCCGACCATGCAGACGGAACTCAACTTCGGTTTGGACCACTTGTCGCCCAGCCAGCCGATGATCGGCGTCATCAACAACAGGGCGAAGGACATTATCCCGATGAAGGCCACGGCGATGGGTTGAGCGTCGTCTTGGGTGCGCCCCGACCCCATGAGGAACCAGACCATCAAAGGCACCATCAGCCACGTCACGCCAGAATGGACTGTATTCCGCATCCCTACGGCCAGCACTATCATCCAGAATGCAGGCGTCCTCATGGCCTCTGGAGCAGTGAAATCTGGCTCACCTGCATGAAGTATGACGGCACCGCGCCGACTTTTCCCGGCGTCTCGATCTTCTCCTGAAACGGCCCCGGTGAGGTCGATCTCATTGTCCGGAATTGGGTCTCCATCTGGCCGCAACCCCATGCCCTCTGGGTCCCGGCGGATCAGGAACGACAAAGGAATGACCACCGCTATGATAATCACACCTGAGAGGAAGGCCGCAGGACGCCACCCGGCGCTTAGCACAAAGAAGCCCATCAGTGGAGCGAGGGCGATGCCGCCGATAGCCGTGCCCATTCCGGCGATGCCCATGGCCAAGCCGCGGCGCCTCCGGAACCACTGGTTCAGAGCTGGCATGGTGGCGTTGTTGTAGCCAGCCCGGAACCCCAGGGACATCAGCCCCACGAAGATGCAGACGAAATATAGATAGCTCTGAGTGAACGAGAGCAGGATGAACCCGAGACCGGATGTGAGACCCCCAAACATCATGATGACTCGGGGACCGAACCGGTCTGTGGCCCAACCCATTAATGGACCCTGGAGCCCGCCTTCCATACGCCCCAGCGACTCGGCGAAAGAGATTGCGGCGACACTGATTCCCAATTCAGCACGGAGCGGGATGATGTAGGAGGTGAAACCTTTGTTAAAGGTGCCGTGTTTCAGGGAATCGGCCCCGGCTGAGATGATTGCGATCCACCAGCCATAGAACATGTTCCGGGGCAGCCGCATTTTCTGTGTGATTCTTGCTTTAATCAATTTGGAGCGGGTTCTCGGGTCTGCAACGGCCAGGAGCCGGATGACAGTTGCTGGACAACCTTAAGATGATAAAAATGCTGGATAGCTAGATAGGCGGGAGAGGAAAAGCACGGCCCCTGTGCCGTGCCTGGTCTAGTATACATCCTGTCTGGGTTCCAGGCCCTGTCGCCAGACCTGGATTGGAGCAAAGAAGACACCATCTTCAAGCCCGGAGGCAGGCTCTGTCCGATCATTCATCCTAGTCCCCAAAAGCAACCGGCCCGACCACGATTGTGGTCGGACCGGTATTTGTTCGCAATATTGACCTAGGGAACCTAGGGCAAGTGAGCTATAGGTTGATGACGATGTTGTCCGGACCGCGCGACAATACTGCTTCCGCCGGCTCGTCGTAGGGGTTGCCCTCGATATGATTGAAGTTGGCCGGCACGAAGATAAATTCTCCGGGGCCAGCCTCGATGTACTCCTTGTAGTCCTCGCCGTGATAGACCCGGATATGTCCCTTGAGGACATAGGCGGCGGTTTCGGCCTCACCGTGGTGGTGGGGCGGTCCCATGGTATTCGGCAGGCATTCCACGTGGCCGAGCCAGATCTTGCTGGCGCCGGCGGTGTTGCTGTCGATACCGGGCTTCCGGATCATGCCAGCCGTCTGGGTCGTGGTTTCGGGGGACTGGGTGCCTTTAACTAAAGCCAGTTCTTTTCCGCTGATCTGGGTGCTCATGAGGCCTCCGTAATTTTCGGATAGATTTCTTCAAAAACCAAAGCTAGTCACCTGATCGCCAATGATACCCCGCCGCCACCGGAGCGGCAAGGGAGCGCAACTCGTCAACCTTGAGGCATCTACTGTCCACGCATCACGTCCGATTATGCGATCGCTTTGGCCTTTTATCCCCATATAGCACTCACTTATCCACTAGCAACGACCAACCCGTGCATAAGTTACTATATGGAACCACGGTTGCGCCGTTGCTTGGGGTGTCCAACCGTGCTTTACTGAACCGACAATTTTAGTCCGAAGGGTCGCTGGAGTTTCACTGTGGAAGTTACAAAAAAGATTGCCGAATACGTCGTAAACACCGAACTGGAGGACTTTCCGCCCGAGGCAATATCCTCTGCCAAAGCCGCCATCATCGACTGCCTGGGTTGCGCGTTGGCCGGGTCCAAAGAACCATTGGCAGATATCTTAGTCGACTATTTGAACGACTTAGGTGGCAATCCAGCGGCCACCGTGATCGGGCGGGGGTTCAAGACCAGCGCCCCCGAAGCCGGGTTGATCAACGGGGCCATGTCCCACGCCCTTGACTACGACGACATCACCTTCATAACCAAGACCCACCCCAGCGCCGTTCTGATCCCGGCGGCGCTTCCGGTCGCAGAAGAGGCCGGCGCGACGGGCCGGGAGATGCTCCTTGCCTACTTGCTTGGGTTCGAAGTCGCCTGCGCCGTGGGCGACGCCATCAGCCCCGCCTACTTTGATGACCTTGGCTGGCACCCGACCGGACCGCTGGGCGCGTTGGGAGCGGCCGCCGCTGCGTCCCGGCTGCTCGGACTAAATGAAGAGCAAACGGCAATGGCAATCTCTTTAGGGGCTTCGCAATCATCGGGATTGCGTCAGAACTTCGGGACCATGACCAAGCCGTTCCACGCTGGGCACGCCTGCAAATCGGGCATCACCGCCGCCAAACTGGTGCAACGTGGCTTCACGTCAGGAACCGATGCCCTGGAGGGGCGCTTCGGGTTCATGCGCGCCTTCTCCGGCGGCAACGACTATGACCCGGAGAAAGCCGCTGCGTCCTTGGGCAGCCGCTGTTTCATGGTGGAATCGGGTATCGAGATCAAGAAATACCCTTGCTGCGGCAGCGCTCACCTGGCCCTGGACGCCACGACCAGGCTCCAGCAACGGGAGTCGTTGGCCGCGGCCAACATCGAACGTATCGAGGTCAGGGTGGACTTCGACCCGCCCCGGTCCCTGATCCACTCCCGGCCCAAAGAGGGGCTAGAGGGCAAATTCAGCATGCAGTACTGTCTGGCTGCAGAGCTTCTGGACGGCCGCGTGGGCATGTCGACCTTCACCGACGAGCAGGTGATGCGGCCCGAAGCTCAGGAACTCATCCCCAAGATCGAGATGAAACGCCACTCCGGATTTGAAGGCCAGACCAGTTGGACCGAGGCCTATCACGAGGTTGAATTTCACCTGAAGGACGGTCGGGTGCTGACCGAGCGCGCCGACCGCGCCACAACCGGCGCATTGCGTGGCGCGACCATGGAAGAAGTGCGGGTCAAGTTCAAAGATTGCGCCACCATGGCCCTGACCGGCGAAAACGCCAGTTCTGTTCTAGAGATGCTGGATAACCTGGAAGACCTGGGCGCAGTGGCCCCCTTGGCCGACCTACTGGGCGGTTGATCCGCCGTCGATCACCAGCTCGGAGCCAGTGACGAAGGACGACTCGTCGGAAGCTAGGTACAAGGCCCCGTAGGCGATGTCCTGGGCAGTGCCGATCCTGGCGAGGGCGGTCCGGCCCACCGCCGATTCACGACTGTCCGCATCGGGCCAAACCTGGTCTCCCATGTCGGTGTCGATGGGCCCTGGGTGTATCGAATTGGCCCGGATTCCCTCTGCCGCGTACTGGATGGCAGTTGATTTGGTCAGGAGACGGACCGCTCCTTTGGACGCGCTGTAGGCGGCGCTGGTGCGGCTTCCGACCAGGCCGGCGGTGGATGAGATGTTGATGACGGAACCGCCGCCGGCCTTCCTCATCTCGGGTATGGCTGCTTTCGTCCCCAAGAACACGCCCTTGGCGTTCACGCCCATCAGATCGTCCCACTGTTCGGAGGATGTCTCAAGCACGTGTCCCTTCCGCCAGATGCCTGCATTGTTGACCAGGATGTCTAGCTTTTCGAAGCTGGAGACCGCCGACCGAACCGCCGCGTCCCAATCGTCTTCGTTGGTCACGTCCAGGTGCACGTAGACCGCGTCTCCTCCAGCCTCGGCGATCTCGGCGGCAACTGCCGTGCCCTCTTGGTCTAGAACGTCGGCCAGCACAACTTTGGCGCCTTCTTGGGCAAACAAACGGGCTTCTGCAGCTCCTTGGCCACGGGCAGCTCCGGTGATCAACGCAACCTTCCCTTGCAACCGCATGATTCGCCTCCAACAACGATTTTCAAATTCGATCGTTTTTCCCTAGGATGGGGAGTTTAACGCGGACGGGATACAGACACAAATTGATTGGAACCTAGGCACAAGTTGATATTGATGGCCATGTCTTAAACGATTATTTGATAGTTATTGACAATGAAATCCAGCCACCTCTAATATAGGAGGTTAGAACTGTAGGGCGCAGTGCGCCTTGAACTTACTCTATATCCAGGCTATAAAAACGGTACATCTGACCGTAAATTGGGAGAAGCAATATGAGTAACCAGGATATCGCCTTGATGGCCCATCTCATGCGCCGCGCCGGATTTGGCGCTACCAGGGACGAATTAGAAGCTCGAGTAGCCAAGGGCTATGAAGCCACCGTGGAAGAACTGCTCAACACCAGCGAGCAGGAAGAACTCGACCGCAACGAAATGATGCGGTTCCACCCGTGGACCTGGCGGCCCGGAACCCTTCCTGGCATGGGCGCCGCCGAATGGCTGCATGACCTGGTCAACACCAAGCGCCCCCTGGAAGAGAAGATGTCCCTGTTCTGGCACGGCATCTTCGCCACCGGCGTCTCCAAGGTGGACCACTATGACGACGTGATGGACATGATCGTCAAGTTCCGCCAGAAGGGCATGGGCGACTTCCGCGAACTGCTCCTTGAAATGGCCCAAGACCCGGCCCTGATCTACTGGCTGGACAACAACGACAACCACGCCGACGCGGTCAACGAGAACTGGGGCCGCGAGTTGCTGGAACTCTTCAGCATGGGCGTTGGCAACTACACCGAAGACGATGTCCGGGACTGCTCCCGGTCGTTCACCGGCTGGACCATCCAGCCCAAGCTGCCCCGGGGTCCCATCGGCCGCCACGACTGGTTCTTCCAGTACAAAGAGGAAGACCACGACGATACCGACAAGACCTTCCTGAACCACACCGGCAACTTCAACGGTGACGACATCATTCGATTCATCACCGAAGACCCGGCCTGCGCCAGATTCATCGCCCGTCACCTTTACAACTACTTCGTGGCCGACGAGGCCCAGGTTCCCGCTTGGTCGGTGACCCCGCCCCGCGACCCGGAAGCCGTTGACCTGTTGGCCAACACGCTGATGAACAACGGCTACGACATGCGGACCACCCTCCGCGTGCTGTTCAACTCTGATTTCTTCAAGAACTCCCGCTATGAGCGGCTAAAGAACCCCACCGAGGTAGTGGTTGGGACTCTTCGGCTGGTCGGCGGCGCTGAGTTCCCCGCCCCCGGCATCGGCGATCTGTCCCGCCAGCCCAGCTACATGGGCCAAGACCTGCTCAACCCGCCCTCCGTGGAAGGATGGCACACCGGCGCTGAGTGGATCAACAGCGGCTCCCTGATGCGCCGCGTTAACTTCACTGCAGAATTGGTCGGTGACGTTTCCCGCCCAGGAATCCGGAACATGGTCGACCGGATGATCGCCCAGGGCGACACTTCACCCGAGAGCGTGGTCAACGGCGCTCTGGACCTCATGGGTCCCCTGGAAGTTAATCCCGAGAGCCACGTCGAGTTGGTTGGGTTCGTCTCCGAGGGCGGAGACTTCTCCTGGGACTCTGCGGATAGTATCGAAAGATCCACGGTTCGCGTATCCGAGTTGCTTCAATTGATCGTCTCGTTGCGCGAGTACCAGTACGCCTAACCAGTACGCCTTAATCGTTGGAGGAAAGCTAACTAATGACTAGCACGAAGAAAGACCCGGTTCTGGTTGTATTCCAGTTGTCGGGGGGCAATGACTACCTGAACACAGTTATTCCCTACGCCAACCCGATCTACCGGGACGCCCGCCCCACTGTGGGAATCGCCGAAGACCGCATCATCAAGGTCGACGACAAGATTGGCTTCCATCCTGAGATGGGGCCTCTAAAGAAAGTCTATGACCGAGGAGATATGGCCATCATTCATGGCATCGGCTATCCGAAATCTCCTCGCTCCCACTTCCGCTCGATGGACATCTGGCACACCTGCGAGCCCATCCAGTTGGGAACCGAGGGTTGGTTGGGCCGCGCTACTCGCGACCTCGACCCTGGGAAAGAGAATGTCCTGACCACGGTTAGCTTCGGACCTTCGTTGTTCCGGGCGCTCACCCTGACGGGAACACCAGTGGCGGTCGTTGACGACCTCGACAATTACGGCCTGCTGCCCGGTATCACCGAGAAGGAACAGCGGAACAAGATTCTGGACCGCTTCGCCCGGATGTACTCACCGGCCATCGGCAGCAGCGCCGTCATGGACTACATGGGCCAGACCGGCTTGGACACCCTGGAAGGCGCCGACATCTTGAACAAAGCGCCTGGGATGTACTCCTCCACCGTTGAGTATCCCGACACTCCCATCGCCAAGAAGTTGAAGGGCATCGCCCAGGTGCACATGGCCAACTTCGGCACCCGCATCTTCTACGTTGATCACGGCAGCTTCGATAGCCACTCCAACCAGAATGGAATGGCGGACAAGCTGTGGAAGGACGTTTCCGAAGGCTTATCCGCCTTCTTGGACGACCTCCGCGAGCATGATGCCAGCGACAACGTCTCTGTCCTGATGTTCACCGAGTTCGGTCGGCGGACCCATGATAATGGTTCCGGCACCGACCACGGCGCTGGCGGAGCCTCCTTCATGTTTGGCGACGCCGTCAAGGGCGGACAATACAGCGAGTTCCCGTCCATGGAAGCCAAGGACCTGGAACAGGGCGACGTTGTACCCAACTACGACTTCCGCGGCCTGTACACCACCATCGTCGAAGACTGGATGGGCCTGGACGGCAAGCCCATCGTAGACGGGCAGTTCGAAAAACTTCCCATCTTCGCCTAGGCGATCCGGCGAATGGCGGACCCTTTACCGGGCCAGTCAATTACGCGAATTTCATACGGGCGGCGCATGCGCCGCCCGTAATCAAGACGCACCGGCCAACGATCTAATAAGGGCCGTTTACACCGGGCGTCATATACGGAGGAAATCAATGCTTACGGAAACAGTGGCCGGACGCACTTACGACTATAGCCACAACGTTGGCCGCGGCGCTCAGAGCGGAATGGGCTTTAACTGGCCCGTCTCCATGACCTTCGCCGCCGACGGCACTATCTATATCGCGAATCGCGGCAGCGAGACCATCAGCAACGTTGGCTGGAACCGCACCGGCGTGGGCCAACGGATCTCCAAGATCACCATCGGCGCCGAGTGGGGCGAAGAAGAATTCCTGGGCGAATTCAGCCGGTACGGCAACGGCGACGGTCAGTTGATCTGGCCCGCCGGTATCGCTAATGACGACCAGGGTCAGGTATTCGTAACCGACGAGTGGTTGAACCGGGTCACCGTGTTCGACAAAGAGGGCGGCTATATCCGCGCCTTTAACACCGTTCAGCCTGGCGACGGGGAGACCAACGGCGCTGCTGGAATAGCCATCGCCCCCGACGGCACCATCTACGTCAGCGACAGCCGCAGCCATCAGGTTCGGTTGTTCAAGAATGACGGGGCCTTCATCAGCGCCTTCGGAAGCAAGGGCGTAACGGAAGGGCAGTTCGACGCTCCTTGGGGTCTGACTGTCGATAAGGACGGCAAGGTTTACGTTGCCGACTTCAATAACCACCGGGTCCAGAAGTTCTCGGCCGACGGCAAGTTTGAAGCTCAGATCGGCCGTCCCGGCAACAAACGCGGCGACCTGACCAATCCCACGGATGTGGCCGTCGACCCCGATGGCGACATCTACGTTTGCGACTGGAGCAAGAATGCCTGGGACCGGGGCCGGGTACACATCTTCACCGCAAAAGGCCAGTTCTTGACCTCTTTGGTCGGTGATGCCCAGCAACTGTCTCAGTGGGCGCAGATGACCGTCAACGCCAACGCCGACTACGCGAAGCGCCGCCGGGAAGTCCACTCCACCGAGCCGGAATGGACCTTCGCCCAGCCCACCGCAGTGGAATGGGACACAGCCAACAATCGACTGATGGTCGCGGACACCCAACGCAGCCGTCTGCAGATCTACAAGAAGCAATCGGGCTACATGGTCCCGCAGCTCAATCTCTGATTCCTGGCCGCTGATCCTCGGGCTTCGGCCACTAGGACGTCGATCAAGATACCCATTGGAAATCAGCCCTTGGCGGAGCCGTAATGGTCTCCGCCAAGGGTATTTTTAGACCCAGCCAAGACACTTGGACCTATGATCAGATCGCATCAAATCTCCCACTGCTGCCCTCAGCCGCATCGGATGCATCATGGCTGAACCGATGAGCCAAGAAACAGTTGCCAACTACCTTAAGATGGCGGGGGAGCAGCCCGAGATTACCTGCGCCCAGGTCCCAAGCGAGATACTAGAGTTTGCCTCCGCCGAAGCTGAACCCACACCGTTCATGGAAGAATACTTCGCGATCGGTCACGCCGGGTGGATGGAGGCCAAGCACGGAAGGCGAATCAGCCTACCCCAGAATCTGGTGGACCGCGCGATATTGGTTCTCTGGAACCGGGCCGCCCTGCTTTACACTGACCGTCTACTAGGCCGAGAAAGCCCCGACGCCAACAAACCGTTCTTCGACGACTCGGAGTTGTACTGAGACTGGATAGACCGTTCCCGTTCCGCTTATCTTCAGAAAACCAGAGGTAACACATGGCCGAAAAGTTCAACTACGACAGCATCTTCTCCAAGACGTCACGGGACACACCTATTGGAACGGTCCGGCATTCTAAATATGACTTTGCCGTGGCCTACCCAGACCCCGATACCCTGCCCCTGGACGAGTTGATCGACTCCATGAAGAGCGGGTTTGAGCAGGAAGGCCGCGACCTAGCCTACTACTCGACCGCCGCGGGTTACCCGGAGTTGCGCCGGTTGGTGGCAGAAAAACTGGCCCGAGAACGAAATATGAAGGTAGGGGTAGACGACGTGGTCCTCACCTCTGGCTCGGGTGAGGCCATCGGTATCCTTATCCAAGCCATGACCGACCCCGGCGACGTTGTGCTTGTCGAAGAGTTTGTCTATCTGGGGACCATGAACCAGATGCGCCGCTACGGGGCCGACATCGTTGCCGTCAGATGCGACGACGACGGGATCATCCCCAGCGACCTGGACTCGGTAATCACAGAGCAGACCGCCAAAGGGAAGAAGGTCAAATACCTCTATACCATCCCTGCATTTCAGAACCCAATGGGCTGGACCATGAGCTTGGAACGCCGGAAACAAGTGCTGGAAGTCACGGGCAAGCACAGCGTCCCGGTTTTCGAGGACGACTGCTACGCCGACCTTCGTTTCGAGGGCGAAGACGTTACATCATTTCACTCTCTGGATGACACCGGGCGGGTGGTTTACGTCGGATCATTCTCCAAGATCATCGCCCCCGGCATGCGCATGGGCTACATGGTGGCGCCGCAAGAGGTTCTCAGCCGGGCTTGGGGTTTCAAGTCGGGCGGCGCAGTCAGTCAGTTTACCGCTCTTGCAGTCGCAGAACTGATGAAAGGCGGCTTAGACGCCCATATCGAATTGCAGAACGAAGCGCTAATGGTAAAGCGGGACGCTATGCTGGCGGCTCTGGGCGAGAACTTCGGAGACTCCGTAAGTTGGACCGTTCCCCAGGGCGGACTCTACATCTGGGTCAAGTTTCCCGAAGGCACCAACCTGGCCGCAGTTCAGGAGCAGGTGTTTAACGAGGGAGTCAGCTATTACAACGGTTCCCAGTTCTCGCCAACCGGAGAGGGGTCCAACTATGTGCGGCTCTGCTTCGGCCACCCAACGCCGGAGACGATCCGCGATGGAATCGCCGAACTGGCAAACATCTTAAATCGCATCGGCACGTTCACCGGATAGGGTTGTTGGGTAGCGCCCCGTCGTACTCCTCCTCGCTGTCACGCCGTCCTTCCGCAGAAGGAGTATCGAGGGGTCTCGATGTGCCTGACGCGTCATCTCCCAGAAGAAAAGAGATTCTTCGTCGTCCTTCCGCGGAAGGACTCCTCAGAATGACAGTATCGACGAAACTCCCTCTCGCGGAGAATCAACCATACATACCAAAGGGGGAGTCCCGATTAATCGGGACTCCCTCTTTTATTGACCGGAATATTGGACGCCCCAGAACTAATCGTAAGGCATCAACTCGATGGCCAAGCCGTTGGGGTCTTTAACGTAAAGCGACCCACCCACCTCTTGGTATTTGACCTTGTTCTTGTCCATCCGCCCCTTTAGGTCTTGGAAGATTCCCTTGGCGATGGGCAGGGCGATGTGCATCACGTTGCCCACACCCTCCGGCGCCTTCCTTTGCAAGCGCGGCACGTGGGGGAAATCGAAGAATGCCAGGGACATGCCATTTCCGATCGCCACATTCATGTGAGTCGACTCAGCCGCGTCCCGGTTGGCGGAAACCCGGATCACCGGCATATCCATAATCTCCGAGTAGAACTTGGCGGTCGCTTCTAAGTCCTTTGCGAACACGGCGATGTGGTTCACGCCTTGGGTGGGGCCGTCCTTCCCACCTTCAGGAATTAATCCTCGGAGCCTCTCCCGCATGGCCTCAGTTTTGGATTCAGATGTGGTCATAATACCGACTCCTGGCCAATCGATTTGCGATTCTCTTAATCGTCTCGCCCAAATAACTTCCTAAGGAAACCCGGCTGCGCCGGTGGAAACCCGGCCGTGCCCACGAAATCCCGGCTGCGCCGGTTAGGCTCGGGGGCGGTCGGTTATTGCCACGTCAATCTTGCGCGGGATGAACTTGCCGCTGCCTGGCGCAGCCTTGAACTCCCGATTGTCCACCACCACGTTCCCTCTGAGAATAGTGGTCACAGGCCAGCCGTCAGCCTCGAAACCCTCCCAGATGCTGTAGTCGGTGATATGGAAATCATCGATGGTGAGCTTGCGCTTGAAATTGGTGTCGATCAACGTGATGTCGGCGTCGCTGCCGGGGGCCAAGACGCCCTTCCGAGGATACAAACCCATGATCTTGGCGGCGTTGGCCGAAGAAACGTCCACGAACCGCTGGAGGGACATGCCCCGGCGGGAAACGCCTTCGCTATAGGTCACGCCCATCCGGGCTTCGGCTCCGTTATGTCCGCCGGTCACGTCCGAGACAGTTCGGCCAGAGATCTTCGTTTCCCACGACGTGCAGTATTCGTCGGTGGCCATGGTGCTCAGTCCGTTGTTCACTATGCCGTCCCACAGAGACTGGCGGTCATCCTCCGACTTCAAGGAAGGGTAGGTGTGGTACTTCATGCCATTCTCTTCTTTATAATTGTCGGAACTGAAGCAGCAGTAGTTGTGGAGGGTCTCACCGTAAACCGGCCGTCCGTTGGATCGCGCTTCCAGGATCGCTTGCAGGCCCTGGGTGGCGCTGACGTGGACGAAGTAGACCGGAGCGCCGGTCCATTCCGCAACCCGGAGCACGCGCCGGAATGACACGTCTTCAGACTCGGCGCTGTGGACCAGATGCATGTTGTGCCACTCGGTCCGCTCTTCGCGGGCCAGCTTCTGGTACATGTGCTGCACCATATCGTCATCTTCGGCGTGGACCAACAGCATGGCGCTCATCCGTTGAATCTCCTCCATCAAGTCGTGGAGGTGACCGGTCCCGACCATGCGCGGTTCGCCGGTAGTGGCTGGTGGCCGAATATTGGTGGTGAATATCTTGAAGCTGGGGAACCCATCCTCCACGGCCTCGTGCAAAGAACCGAGTATCTCCGGAGGGATGGCGCCTAGGAGCATCAGATGATGGGCGTAGTCGGCATATGAATTACCCTGCCACACCGAGGTCCGCTCCTGTATCGCCTGGGAGATATCGATGCCGGGGTACTGAATGGCGAAGTCCATCAATGTGGTCGTGCCGCCGATCAGGGCGGCGCGGCTGACCTGATCCGGTGGGGCGGTCTTGAGGTCGCCGTGGCCCATGATGGGAGCAGAGATGTGGGCATGGGGCTCGATGCCCCCGGGAACTACCACCATGCCGGTGGCGTCGATCACACGGCCAGCTTCATCGGGCAATGCGCCTGGAGCCGCAACCGCCACGATCTTTTCACCCTGCACCGCAACATCCCACACACCTACTCCCATGGGAGTTACAACCTGTCCACCTTTGATGATTAGATCCAGCATCGTCACGCACTCCTAATAAACGCCAAATCGGGGCATTCCCAAATTCGATAGCCGAGTTTAGCACAAAGGAGGATACGTGGGGCCAGTGGCGATGATTCCGGAGGAGGCCGCGGCTTACTTAGCTACGGGCTTGGGATACGGGCTTGTGAAACGGGCTTGGGGTACGGGCTTGTTAGTCGTCACCCGCGTGCAGGTGGGTTATTCCAGCCTGGCCCGGTTGGGGCAACTGATCCTCCCAGTCGGGGAGAAGCTCTTTCTTGGTGGTGGGCAGAATCATAATGCTGAATACCCCGACCAGACTTAAGGCCAGAGAGAGGCCCATCGTGGCTTGGAAATCGCCGGTCCAGTCCCTCAACTGCCCACCGATCAACGCGCCGGTGGCCATCCCGACTCCTGCGCCCATCATCTGATACCCGTAGGTGGTGCCTATGGGACCGCTTCCGTAATATTGACGGTTGATTATCGGAAACGCGCTCATCTCTCCGCCGAACCCGATGCCGAAGAGCACGGCAAAAAGATAGAAGTGCCACGGGTCGTGGGCAAAGAATAGCAGCACGATCGGCAGGGTTTGCAGCACGAAACAGCCAGCCATAGCCGGCTTACTACCCATTCGGTCGGCGATGACCGGCACAGCGAAGCGGGTGATGGTGCTGGTGACCGACATAGTCACGAACGCTCCCGCCGCCAGACCGGCACTCACTCCCTCGAACTCAGCCATAGAGACTAGGTAGACAAGGATTACAGCGTGTCCAGCGCAGCCCCAGAAATGAATGCCGATCAGGTTCCAGAATGCGCTGGTGCGCTGGGCTTGCTTGAGGAACACCTTGCTGCGTACCTTGGCGACCTCACGGGTCAGCACAGCTTTGATGGGCTCGTCTTTCGGAGCGCCCAATGGCCGAGCACCGATCGCAGCCGGCTCATTGTAAAAGAACTGGACCATCACCAGGATGATTGCCCCGCCGACGATACCGGGAATCCAGAAAGCCGCACGAAGACCGTCTAGCCCGCCGCCAAAAAACTCGATGATCAGTAGTATGATTGGCACTGCGATCAACGGACCGATACCCTGGGATGACTGGAGCAGCCCCATGCCGGTGCCCAGATGTTTGCGGAACCATAGCGTTACAGCGGCGGTCAGCGGGACCTGAAATATGCCCATTGCAGCGCTGAGAATCACGCCAAAGAACAGGTAGAACTGCCACAGATTATGCATAAACCCGGTGAGAACCATGCCCACGATGAACAGAACGGCGCCCAACCTCATGGTCCACCGGACCCCATAGCGGTCTCCCATCATCCCGGCAGGGGGGCCAAACATGCCCGATACGATCCATTGGATGGCGAACCCCAAACCAACTTGGCCGTAGCTCCAGCCAAATGATTCGACCAACCGGGGGATGAGGATGCTGGAGGACGAGCGGAAAGAGGAACTGAAGAGCCGCATGACAGCCCCAACGGCCACGATGACCCATGCGTAATGAATAGGACGGCCGGCAACTGTCAGCTCGGAAGGTTTGAGATTAAAGTTTGCCATCGAGTCCTATTTGAATCTCAGCCCACGCGGATCTGGGTGTCTTTGTTAAGGAGTCTTTGTTAATTAGAATGAGCCGTCACACAAACAATTCGTTTTCCGATACCTAGTGGGTGCATCAAATACTGAGCGATCAGGAGTATAGTCCTGTTGAATACTATCTTGACGGTTGATCGAATGGAGCGGAAATCTGAGAATCAACGGCAAACACTAATAATTCTTAACAGATTGAATCGAAATATAAGGGGTTTTTATTGACAAATCACAGATTCCTAGTATAATCAAGGTTTACTGCGTATATGCCTCACGTGACGAATTCGTTCACCATACTGTCAAGCATTCAACCTCGGCGCTCTTTTTTGCAGCACCTTGCTGCACCCCACATATTTGGCCGACTGGCCAATCACGCCCACTCACGCTAAGGAGAACGGAATATGGCTTTGGCTCCTGCTCTCAAAGGGCAATCTATGCTTCTGCCCGACGTCAAGACCTATGCAAAGATTCCTCAGATCCTCGACGTCCCCAATCTGATTCAGAGTCAGATACAGTCCTGGGACTGGCTAACATCCGAAGGATTAATTGAAGTATATCAGGAGATCTCTCCAATTGCCGATTATACCGGCAAGAAGTACGAGTTGCATTTCCTGGACCATTACTTCCGAGAGCCAAAATACTCGCCGCAAGAGAGTAAAGACCGGGAGATCACATTCTCCCAACCCCTTTACGTGAAAACTCGCCTAGTGATGAAAGAGACCGGCGAGATTAAGGAACAAGAGATCTTCATGGGCGATATCCCCATGATGACCAAGAATGGAACCTTCATCATCAACGGCGCAGAACGTGTTGTAGTGAGCCAGTTGGTTCGTTCACCGGGTATCTACTTTGTCCTTGAGCGGAATGCCATCACCGGTCGCAGCCTCTGCTCGGCAAAGCTGATCCCTTCCCGGGGCGCTTGGCTTGAGTTCGAAACCAGCTCCAAGGACATCATCTCGGTGAAAGTTGACCGGAAGCGGAAGGTCTCTGCCTCCACTTTCCTGCGCGCCTTGGGCGTGGCCGACGACGACGAAATGATGGCCATGTTCGCAGATATCGACACCGATGAGAACCATCGTTACATGGAAACGACGTTGGGGAAGGATCCGGTCCTCGATCCAAAGGACTTGAACTTCAAGAACGACGATCTCCATTCCCTCTGGGAGTGGCTCCACGAAGATAAAGAATTCGACGGCGACGCAGCGCGGCTAATCGCTGCTGCACAGATCGAATTTTACCGCCGCTTGCGGCCTGGTGAGCCTCCCAGCTTGGAGAACTCCCGGACGTTGATTCGAAACCTGTTCTTCGGCCCACGCCGCTATGACCTTGGTCGGGTCGGCCGCTACAAGCTGAACCGCCGATTGGGACAATCTGTTGATAATAACCTGATGACACTCACATTAGAGGATGTCGTCTCGGTGATTCGGACTATGATCCGCATCAATCAAGGTGAAGGCCACCCCGATGATATAGATCATCTGGGCAACCGCCGCGTTAGAGGAGTAGGCGAACTGGTACAGAACCAGGTTCGCGTTGGACTGCTTCGCATGGAGCGGATGGTCAAAGAGAAGATGACGCTGGTGGACCCGGAGGCGGCCGCGCCCCAGGGTTTGGTCAACATCCGGCCCGTAGTTGCCTCGGTCCGCGAGTTCTTTGGCGGGTCCCAGTTGTCCCAGTTCATGGACCAGACCAACCCTCTGGCAGAGTTGACCCACAAACGGCGCCTATCGGCCCTAGGCCCTGGAGGACTATCTAGGGAAAGAGCTGGATTCGACGTGAGGGATGTTCACTTCTCTCACTATGGCCGAATCTGCCCGATAGAGACCCCAGAAGGTCCCAATATTGGTCTGCTCAGTACCTTGGCGTCCTACGCTAGGATCAATCCATACGGCTTTATCGAATCGCCTTATAGAAAGGTGTTCAAAGAACTTCCCCATGACTCTGACGACCTCAAGGGTCGGACGGTCACAGAACTGGTGCTGGACAAAGAAGGCAATACCATCGTTGGCAAGGGACGAGCGGTCGGCGCGAACAAGATGAACGCGCTGAAGCAGATGCCCAAGGGGACGATGATTCCTGTTCGGCCCTATGTCGCCCTCGGAACGGACAACGTTATCTACCTGTCAGCCGACCAGGAAGAAGACTTCAAGGTTGCACAGGCCAACGCCGAACTGGACCACCTGAACCAGTTCGTCCAAGACCGCGTTGAGCTTAGGGTAGGTGAGGAATACACCCTGGATGTCGCAGACGTGATCGACTACATGGACGTTTCGCCCATGCAGATCATGAGCGTGTCCGCCGCCCTGATACCTTTCTTGGAGCATGACGACGCCAACCGGGCCCTCATGGGGTCGAACATGCAACGTCAGGCAGTGCCTTTGCTGCGGCCTCAAGCGCCCGTAGTCGGGACCGGCATCGAAAGCCGGGTGGCCCGGGATAGCGGACAATTGGTCCTTTCACAGGTGAACGGCGTGGTAACGTCGATCACCGGGCAGAATATCGTCATCACTGATGAAGAAGGCGAGGAACATTCGCACCCGGTCATCAAGTTCTCACGCACGAACCAGGGAACTTGCTTCAACCAACGGATCATCGCCGCCAAGGGCGACGCGGTGGAAGTTGGCAGCGTTTTAGCTGATAGCTCCTCGACCGACCACGGAGAATTGGCCTTGGGCCAAAACGTTCTGGTGGCCTTCATGTCATGGGAAGGCTACAACTACGAAGACGCCATCATCGTCAGTGAGCGTCTGTACCGCGACGACTACTTCACCTCCATTCATATCGAAAAGCATGATATGGAGGCCCGGGAAACCAAACTCGGTCCCGAAGAGATCACAAGGGACATCCCCAACGTTGGGGAAACCAGCCTGCGTGACCTGGACGAACTCGGCATCATCCGCGTTGGCGCCGAAGTTGGACCAGGAGACATCCTGGTGGGCAAGGTCACTCCCAAGGGTGAGACCGAACTGACCGCGGAGGAGAAGCTTCTTCGCGCCATCTTCGGGGAGAAATCGCGCGACGTTAAGGACACCTCATTGCGGGTGCCCCACGGGGAACGGGGTAAGGTCATCAACGTTAAGTATCTGACCCGCGAGAACCGCGACGACCTGTCGCCTGGCGTGAATCAGGCCGTTAGGGTTTGGATCGCCCAAACACGAAAGATCTCGGTTGGAGACAAGATGGCAGGCCGCCATGGCAATAAGGGCGTGGTCGCCAGGATCTTGCCGGAAGAAGACATGCCATACCTGGCCGACGGCACACCAGTCGATATCATCTTGAACCCCATCGGTGTACCGTCTCGCATGAATCTGGGCCAGGTGCTTGAAACCCACTTGGGCTGGGCTGCCCGAGGCCTGAATTTCAGAGCCAATACTCCAGTGTTCGACGGCGCCAAAGACCAAGCGATTGAAGACGCCCTGGCTCGCCTGTGGTTCACCGAGCAAGCAGGAGCATCGCATCTCGGACCGAATGACGGCGCACCCGAGGTTGATTACCCTCAGGTAGACCGCTGGCTGGAAGAAAAGGGCTACGACCCAAGGGAAATCTTCGACGAGAAGAAGCTGGGCGTGGCGCAAGAAGCCTGCTTGCGGATGTGGCTGACCGATGAAGCCAAAGTAGAAGTCACGAATTTGACCCTTGAAGAGATGCACCAAGCCGCTCTCAAAGTCCACCGGGAGCAGCGCATCGCGCCGCCCACTTTCGGTAAGTTCGAGCTAAGCGACGGACGCACCGGAGAGAACTTCGACCAATTGGTTACCGTGGGCAGCATCTATATCTTGAAGCTCATCCACCTTGTGGAAGACAAGATTCACGCCCGGTCCACTGGTCCTTACTCCATGATTACCCAGCAACCGCTAGGCGGAAAGGCCCAATTTGGTGGACAGCGCTTCGGTGAGATGGAGGTCTGGGCCCTGGAAGCCTACAGCGCTGCGTATAACCTGCAAGAAGTGCTGACCGTCAAGTCTGACGACGTTGCCGGTCGCGTAAAGACCTATGAGGCGATAGTCAAGGGTGAGCAGATCGGGCAGCCTGGGGTACCGGAGTCGTTCAACGTCCTGCTAAAGGAGCTTCAGAGCCTGGGACTGGCTGTTGAGTTGTTGAACGAAGAACGACGGCCCTTCAACGACCTGAGCCTCACCGATGAAACTGACTTATTCCAGGCGCTGGAGACGATCTAATGGTTAGAATGGCTGACAGGACGGAAACACAAGGAACGAATTTCAACTCGATCCGTATTTCCATAGCGTCCCCCGAACAGATACTAAACTGGTCCCACGGCGAAGTTACAAAGCCTGAGACCATTAACTACCGCACGCTACGCCCGGAGAAAGACGGCCTGTTCTGTGAAAGGCTGTTTGGGCCGACCAAAGACTGGGAGTGCTTCTGCGGCAAGTACAAGCGCATCCGCTATCGCGGAGTGGTCTGCGACCGCTGCGGGGTCGAGGTCACTCGCTCCAAGGTGCGCCGTGAACGCATGGGCCATATCCGTTTGGCCGCCCCGGTTGCCCATATATGGTTCAGCAAGACCACGCCAAGCCGGCTTGGTCTGCTCCTAGATCTGTCTCCGAGAAACTTGGAAAGAGTGCTTTACTTCGCCCAGCACATCGTTGTCTCGGTGGACGAAGATGTTCGACTAGAAGCCATCGAACTGGAACAAGCCAAGTTCGATCTGGAGATCAGGAAGGCACGCCGCCAGGCTGAGGCCCGCACCAACGCTCTAAAAGCCCGCTTGGGAGACGGAGAAACTCCGGCGGACGAACTAATCGAAGATTCCATCGATGAAGTCTTGCCCGAAGCCCTGGATGAAGAAATAGTTGAAGAGCCAGTAGCCAAAGTGGCGGAAGCCACCGAGGACGAGGCTGTGGAAGAACCTGAGGAAGAGACCGACCCGGTCAAGATTCAAGCCGAGATTGTCGCCACCCAAGAGCAGTTGGCGATCGAAGAAGCTCAGTTGGAAGAGCAGTACAAAGCCGCCATCGACGAGCTTGAAGACCTTCGAGTCCACACGCTGATCGCCGAGACCCGTTACCGCGAACTGAAAGAGGCCTATGGCGATGTATTCGAAGCTAGCATGGGCGCTGAAGCCATCCTGGCCATTCTGAAATCGGTCAACCTGGACGCTCTCAGGGACCAACTCTTCAACGAGATGCATTCCACTTCCGGCCAGCGCCGGAAGAAAGCCATCAAGCGGCTGCGCGTGGTGGAGTCCTTCCGAAAAAGCGGCAACCGCGTTGAGGACATGATTCTCTCCGTGCTGCCGGTTCTCCCTCCGGAACTGCGCCCGATGGTGCAGTTGGATGGCGGCCGGTTCGCCACCAGCGACCTCAACGACCTTTACCGGCGTGTGATCAACCGGAACAACCGGTTGAAGAGGCTCATGTCATTAGGCGCGCCCGAGATCATCATCCGCAACGAGAAGCGCATGCTGCAGGAAGCGGTTGACGCGCTGATCGACAACGGCCGCCGGGGCCGCCCCATCCAGGGCAGCCATAATCACAAGCTGAAGTCCCTGTCTGATCTTCTGCGCGGCAAGCAGGGCCGTTTCCGCCAGAACCTGCTGGGCAAACGGGTAGATTACAGTGGACGCTCAGTAATCGTAGTGGGCCCAGAGCTGAAGATGGATCAGTGCGGCTTACCCAAGCGCATGGCCCTTGAGTTGTTCAAACCCTTTGTCATGCATAGATTGGTGGTTCTGGGCATTGCGCCCAACATCAAAAACGCCAAGCGCATGGTTGAACGAGCTCGCGGCGAAGTCTGGGACATCCTCGAAGAAGTAATCAAAGACCGTCCGGTCCTGATTAACCGTGCTCCCACGTTGCACAGGTTGGGTATTCAAGCGTTCATGCCGGTCCTGATTGAGGGCAACGCCATCCAGATCCACCCTTTGGTCTGTTCCGCCTTCAATGCGGACTTCGACGGCGACCAGATGGCAGTGCACGTGCCCCTGTCCCGGATGGCGGTGCTTGAGGCCAAAACAATCATGCTCAGCACCCATAATATGCTGTCGCCTGCCTCCGGTGACCCGCTGGTCGCGCCCACCCTCGACATGGTAATGGGTTGCTTCTACCTGACGCAGATCAGGGAAAACAGCGCTGGCGTCGGTACCAGATTCAATGACATCGATGAAGCGCGTATCGCCCATGCATCCGACCTGGTCGACCTGCACGCTCCCATCCACGTACGGGAAGTGGCCAACTACGACGGTGAGTGGCTGGAAACAACCCTGGGCCGGATGATCTTCAATGAGATTCTGCCCCCAGAGATCGGTTACCAGAACACCTTGATGGACCGGGCGACCCTGAAAGACTTGACCGCCCACCTGTACCGCACACTCAGCAATGAGGATACAGCGACGGCGTTAGATGGCATTAAAGACCTGGGATTCCACTACGCAACTTCATCTGGAATCACCATCGCCATCAATGACATCCAGGTCCCTGCCAGGAAACAGGCTGTATTGGACGCAACTACCGAGATAGTGCACGGCTTCGACGATCAGTTCTTGTCCGGTCTCATATCTGAGGATGAGCGCTACGCCAAAACCGTTGAAGCCTGGACTGCGGCTTCCGACGAAACCACGAAGCTGGTGGAAGATGAACTCCACAACTTCGGCGGGATTGCCGTGATGGCATTGTCGGGTGCCAAGGGTAACATCTCCCAGATCAAACAGATGGCTGGGATGCGTGGGCTGATGAGCAACCCCAAGGGGAAGATCATCGACCTGCCCATCAAATCCAGTTTCCGAGAGGGCCTGACAGCTCTCGAGTACTTCATCTCGACACACGGGGCGCGCAAGGGATTGGCCGACACCGCTCTCAGAACCGCGGACAGCGGATACCTGACGCGCCGGCTGATTGATATCGCCCAGGAAGTGATAATTCTAGAAAAGGACTGCGGCACCCTTGACTGCCAGTGGATCACTCCGCGTCCCGAAGACGCAACCGGCAAGACGCTGCCGGAACGCCTCGCAGGTAGGCTGGCCGCCGCGCCGGTGGCCCATCCCGAGACCGGCGAGATACTACTGGAGCGAAATCAGGAGATTGACCTTAAACTCGGCCAAGAACTGGTCGACGCCGGAATCAGGGAAGTTCCGGTGCGCTCGCCACTCGACTGCGAATGCCGCCGAGGTGTTTGCCAGTCCTGCTACGGCCGCCTGCCCGCCACCGGATTAACGGTGGAGATGGGACAAGCCGTCGGCATCATTGCCGCCCAAAGCATCGGGGAGCCGGGCACACAGTTGACCATGAGGACATTCCACACCGGCGGTATCGCTGGCCTGGACATCACTAGCGGTTTGCCGCGTGTTGAAGAGTTGTTCGAGGCCCGCGTGCCCAAAGGCGCAGCCATCCTGGCCGATATCGATGGCCTGGTTGAACTTGAGACCGACGATGATGGCCGCCGCCTGCGCATAGTTAGCAGTGAGGAGTTCCGCGAAGACTATCTAGTCCCGGAGGGCGGCCAGATCCTGGTGGACGAGGGCGAGACGGTGGAACCGGGCATGGTCTTGGCCATCAAGATGCCTGCTCTCAAGGGTAGAAAATCCAAGGCCGCGATAAAGAAGGCCGCCGAAGAAGCCGCCGACTCCGGGGTTTCAGAAGACGGAGAACCCATCGAACAAGTTGTCGCCAACATTGGCGGCAGAGTCGAGATTGACGCTGAAGTTATCTCCATCGTGTGGGACGATATTGAAGTGCGTGAGCACCTGATACACGCCTCGCCTCACATGCTGGTCAAGGACGGCGAGATGGTCCTGGCCGGCGACCCGCTGATCAGCGGACCGTTGAACCCCCATGACATCCTGCACATCCGAGGCAAAGACGATCTGCAGCGCTACCTGGTGGACCAGGTCCAACAGGTTTACCAGTCCCAGGGTGTGGCTATCCACGACAAGCACATTGAGATCATCCTCCGGCAGATGCTCCGCCGCGTACAGGTTGAGTCCACCGGAGACTCCGATTACATACCGGGCCAGATGGTCGACAAATTCCATTTCCAGGACCAGAATGCCAAGGTACTGGCCGAGGGTGGAGAACCGACCACTGCCAAGGCGATCTTGCTTGGCGTGACCAGGGCTTCTTTGCTGACCGACAGCTTCCTGTCCGCAGCCTCCTTCCAAGAAACCACCAGGGTCTTGACCCAGGCGGCAGTGAGCGGCGCTCAGGATTGGCTACAAGGACTGAAAGAGAACGTGATCATCGGCAGGCTCATCCCAGCGCGGGTCGAGATACCCGGCATGGAAGAACTGCTGAAACCTCAACCGATGCCGCAGATCGCCGCGGTGTCTCCGGGCGGTTGGCTGGGCGCTCCTGGCAAAGGACCCTTCGACCAGTCGTTGGACGAAGACAGCGCCGCCATTCCCAATACCTTCATGGACGCCCTAGGCAGTGAAGATGAACCGCCGGTAGCCAGTATCGAAACCAGTATCCCTGAAGTTAACGACGAAGTTGTCGAGGACGACGAACCGGATGCTCCGGAAGACCTGCCAGAAGACCTAGATGAAGAAGAAGACGCGACTGGCGACACCGGCGACGGTGACGCCAGCACAAGTCCATCTCTTGGAGAAAAGGATGCGGAGGGGAGCGACGAAGCAGACACCCCCACACCAGTTGATGAGGGCAACGAATAGATCGGAATCCGATCAGGGGCTAGACCTCTCTGTAGATCTAGCCCCTAACAACCACCGTCATCTGTGGTTGGCCAACCCAGTGATGATTGCCTCTGGCACCTTCGGCTACGACGGTTACGGTAGAGGCATCACCGAAGATATGGACCTGGCCCAATTAGGCGCGGTGGTCCCTAAAACATTCACCCGCCGACCCAGGGAAGGTAACCCGGAGCCGAGGTGGTTTCCCCAGTCCTACCGCGAAGCCTCGGACGCTGGCGATTTCCTATTCTTGAACGCCATCGGCCTGACCAACCCCGGTATCGAAGCAGGCTTGCGGGACGTTACTCCCGGTTGGAGCCAATGGAACGCCAATGTGGTGTTCAGCTTCGCCTCTGACTCCGTAGAGCAGTTTGCCGAAATGGCCGTCATGGCGAACCAGGGGACAGGATTCCAGGCCATCGAGTTAAACCTCAGTTGTCCCAACGTGGCCGACGGGTCACTATTTGGCCACAGGGCCACCCTAACCGCGCAAGCGGTGGCGGCCGTCAGAGCAAACACCGACCTTCCGATCCTGGCCAAACTAGCGCCGAACGTTCCCGATATCACGGAGATCGCCCGAGCCGCTGTTGACGCTGGAGCCGACGCCCTGACTATCTGCAACACCATGCCGGCCATGCGCATCGACACCCAGTCCCGTCAACCGGTTCTGGGTAATATCACTGGTGGGCTCTCTGGGCCGGGCCTGCGCCCCATATCCCTGGCCCTGGTCTACCAGGTAGCAAAAGCCGTCAACGTCCCTATCATTGGGGTTGGAGGCATCTTGACAGGGGAACATGCCGCAGAATACATCCTGGCGGGCGCATCCGCCGTACAGATAGGTAGCGCCAATCTGATCAGGTTGTCCGCCCCATGGCAGATACTTAGCGAATTTCAAGACTGGATACGTCGATCCGGCGCCTCCAGCTTGCATCAATTGATTGGCGAAGTCCGGCAGGGGCTCAAGGTATAACCAGTGCCGTTTTCCACCCCTGATGAGGCGTGCATCCCCCAGCGGCATTGGATACAATAGAGGTAATTGGTCTCTGGGACGTGGCCGGATCAGGTCCATTTGCAGACGTGCTAACGAGCATCCACGGGCTCGCCACTCAGCCCCGACACGATTCCCCGAGCAATTATAAGAGGTCTGATAAATCATGGTTTCCGTTCTCCAAAAAGTGCTTGGCGACCCCAACGAAAAAGCCCTTAAGAAACTCACCCCCATCGTCAGTGAGACTACTGAACTAGAACCGGAATTTCAGAAGTTGACCGATGAGGAACTCCGGGCCAAGACCGAGGAGTTCCGGACCCGGCTGGCCGGTGACGAAGACCTGGACGATATCTTGCCAGAGGCTTTTGCCACCGTCCGGGAGGCCGCCCGGCGGAACCTGAAACAGCGCCACTACGATGTCCAGCTGATCGGGGGGTTGGTCATGCACAACGGTCAGATCGCCGAGATGAAGACTGGCGAGGGCAAGACTCTGGTCGCCACTCTGGCCGTATACGCCAACGCCTTAGAGGGTAAGGGAGTCCACGTCATAACCGTGAACGACTACCTGGCCCGCCGTGATCCGGTTTGGATGGCCCCCATCTACTATGCTCTGGGCCTATCTGTCGGGTGTCTGCAACACGATATCAGCTACATCTATGATCCCGAGATAACTGAAGCCCCCAACAGCATGGAATTCCTGCGGCCAGTCTCGCGCCCAGAAGCCTACCGGGCCGATATCACCTACGGAACAAACAATGAGTTTGGCTTCGACTACCTGCGCGACAACATGGCTTTGGATGAAGCCAACCGGGTGCAGCGGGAACTTCATTACGCCATCGTGGACGAGGTCGATAACATCCTCATCGACGAGGCCCGAACGCCCCTGATCATCAGCGGCCCGGCAGAAGAGCCAGTGCAGCTCTACCAAACCTTCGCCAAGTTGGTGACCCGGCTTGAAGAAGAAACCGACTTCACCATTGACGAGCGCACCAAGGCCATCTCTATGACCCAAGACGGAATCTCCAAGATGGAGAAGTGGACCAATATCACCAATCTCTATGACCCGGAGAATTTCCACCAGGTCCATTACATGGAGAACGCCCTGACCGCCGATGTCATGAAGATACGTGACAAAGAATACGTGGTCCAAGACGGCGAAGTCATCATCGTCGATGAATTCACCGGACGCCTGCAGCCTGGCCGCCGCTGGTCTGACGGGCTGCACCAAGCCGTCGAAGCCAAAGAGGGCGTCAAGATTCAGCGGGAGAGCATCACCTACGCCACCATCACGCTCCAGAACTACTTCCGCTTGTACGAGAAACTGGCGGGAATGACCGGTACAGCGCTCACCGAGTCGGACGAGTTCTACAAGATATATGGACTTGAGGTTGTGGCAGTGCCCACCAACCTGCCGCTGCGTCGTACTGACAAGTCCGATTTGGTCTTCCAGACCGAGGACGGAAAATGGAAGGTCGTTACCGAAGACATCGCAGGATTGCACGAGAAGAAACAGCCTCTGCTGATCGGCACTACGTCCATTGAGGCATCGGAGTACCTGAGCGAGCTGCTCAAGAAACGCGGTGTCCCCCACCAGGTGTTGAATGCCAAAAACCATGAGCATGAAGCCACGATCGTCGCTCAGGCTGGCCGCCTGGGCGCGGTGACGGTTGCCACCAACATGGCTGGCCGAGGAACCGACATCGTTCTGGGCGGCAGCGACACCAGTCGGGCCGACTGGAAACAAGAACACGACAAAGTGGTGGAACTGGGAGGCCTGTACGTCGTCGGCACCGAGCACCACGACGCCCGTCGAATCGACAACCAGCTTCGAGGCCGCGCCGGACGTCAGGGCGACCCGGGCACTTCCCAGTTCTACGTTTCCCTGGAAGATGAACTGATGCAGCGGTTCGGCGGCGACCGGATCAAGACGGTCATGGGCTGGGCCGGGCTGGATGAAGAAACCCCGGTGGAGAATCGGGTCATCACCAAGTCCATCGGCAGCGCCCAGATCAAAGTGGAAGGCTACCACTTTGATCTGCGCAAACACCTGTTGGACTATGACGATGTCCTAAATAAGCAACGGGAGATCATCTACGAAGACCGCTTCGAGGCCTTGAGCGGCGAATCCCTGAAGATCAAATTCATCGAAATGCTGCGTCACGAGTTTGCCGACATCGCCGACCAGCATCTACCGGGCAAGCACAGTGAAAACTGGAACCCTGTCGGCTTCATCGACGATCTGCGTCAGATCTGCCCGCTACCCCCAGAATTAGCCGACGAAGACCAGATCTACGAATGGAGCAAGGAGCAGGTATCGGAGATTCTTGACTCCTTCGTCGAGACGATCTACGAGGCCAGAGAAAAGGACCTGGGGGAAGAGCAGATGCGGACCGTAGAGCGTTTATTGCTGCTGCGGGCCATCGACAGCCACTGGGTACAGCACTTAACAGCCATGGAGAATCTTCGCACCGGGGTTGGACTACAAGCCTACGGCCAACGCGACCCCTTGGTGGTGTACCGGTCTGAGGGTCACAAGATGTTCGGAGAGCTTCAGACCCGTATCCAATACGATGTGGTCCACGCGATATTCCGTTCTGAGCTAAGTAAGCAACCCGCCCAAGGGTCTCGAAGCAGTGCGTCGGTTCCTCAGGCAAGTCCCATGAAAGCGGTGAACGACGCACGGCGTGGCGCAACGCCAGTGGGCGGTTCGGCCAAGGTGGGACGGAACGCGACCTGCCCCTGCGGCAGCGGCAAGAAGTACAAGCGCTGCCACGGCGTAGCAGCCTAGACCAGTCACCCTCTAACGGCCGACAACTACTTCTTGCCGAACAGCCGGGCTAAGAAACCTGGCTTGTTCTCAGTTTGGTGCTGTCCGCCGTCCCCATGATCGTGTCCACCTCCGTGGTCATGGTCGTGATGTTCGTGTCCGTCGGACTCGCCAGATTCGACGCCCTCTTCGTTTAAGTACCTATCCGGCTCCTTATCGAAGGCCACTTTGCAGCCGGGAGCGCAGAAGTAATAAGTCGTGCCCGCGTAGTCACTCTGCCCGCCGGGCGGGTTGTCGGTGTCCACATCCATCTTGCAGATCGGGTCTATCGCAGTCGCCATTGTCATTTTCTCCTCGTATTAGGTTAGTGCGCCAGTCCGCGGAGCCGGTCAGATCTTGGCCCTCCGCAGCCTCAGGGAATTGGTCACAACTGTTACCGAGCTGAAAGCCATTGCCAAGGCGGCCAAGGCCGGATTCAAGAATCCTTGTTCTCCAAAGAAGAAGTCCAAGCTACCCGGCACGCCGCCAAGACCCTGGAAGACAGGGTACATGACCCCAGCGGCAACCGGTATCAACATCACGTTGTAGAAGAAGGCCCAGAACAGGTTCTGCTTGATGGTGCGGATCGTCTGGCGGCTCAAGCTCAGTGCCGTGGCAACTCCGTTTATGTCACTCCGCATCAGCGTTATGTCTGCTGACTCCATGGCCACGTCCGTACCGCTGCCCATGGCCAGACCCACATCCGCCTGGGCCAGCGCCGGAGCGTCATTGATGCCATCGCCCACCATGGCCACTACTTTGCCTTCGGATTGCAGCCTTTTGATGACCGCGGCCTTGTCTTGGGGCAGCACCTCAGCTTCCACATGATACACGCCCAGTTGCGCTGCTATCGCATGGGCGGTCTGGGCGTTGTCGCCAGTGAGCATCACGACTTCCAATCCCATGTTACGCAGCCTAACCAGCCCTTCGTGCGCCTCCGGTTTGACCGTGTCGGCCACGGCGATCAGGCCCATGGCAGTATCGCGGTACGACAGGTACATCGGGGTTTTTCCCTGGGCCGCCAGGGCTGAGGCCTCTTCCACCAGACCGTCCAGTTTCACACCGGCGTCCTCCATCAAAGCCTGGTTGCCGAACCGAACCGTGTGCCCGTTCACCTCAGCAGAGATACCCCTTCCGGGAATGGCCTGGAAGCCAGTCGCCGCCGCCAACTCGAACCCCCGGTTTCGGGCCTCATCGACGATTGCCTCACCCAGGGGATGCTCGGAACCGCGCTCGGCTGATGCCGCCAGGAATAGAAGCTCTTGCTCTGACGAGTTGTTGCCCGCTGAGATCACCAGGTCGGTCACAACGGGCTTTCCGGTGGTCAAGGTGCCCGTCTTGTCGAAGACCACTGTATCGACCTTGTGTGCGATCTCCAGGGCCTGTGCTTGCTTGACCAACACTCCGTGCTCCGCGCCTTTGCCCGTACCCACGATGATTGCGGTCGGCGTCGCCAAACCAAGCGCACAGGGACAGGCAATGATCAACACCGAAACTAATACCAAAGTCGAGAAGGTCAAGGCAGGGGCCGGACCAAGCAGCATCCAGAACAGGAAAGCGGCCAGGGCTACGAGGATCACAGCGGGGACGAAGTAGGACGCCACTCGGTCGGCCAACCGCTGGATGGGCGCCTTGGAGCCTTGGGCCTCTTCCACCAAATGAATTATCTGGGCTAGGACCGTCTCGCTACCAACCTGCATAGCCTCAAAATACATGGCCCCATTGGAGTTTATCGTTGCTCCAAAGACCTTGTCTCCGGGGCCTTTCTCCACCGGCATGCTCTCTCCGGTGAGCATGGACTCATCCACCGCCGAGTAGCCTTCGGTCACCAGACCATCCACCGGTATCTTCTCTCCAGGGCGAACCAGGACGATATCGCCTGGGACGACCTGTTCCACAGGGATGTCCACCTCTTCACCATCGCGCACCACCCGCGCCGAGGTTGGCTTGAGACCGATGAGACGCCTGATCGCCTCGGAAGTGCGGCCCTTCGCCCCTGCTTCCAGGAACCGGCCCAGCAATATCAGGGCCACGATGATCGCCGCAGTGTCGAAGTACACCTTGGCTTCGATGCCATTGTCTGCCAGCACGCCCGGTGAGAAGGCATCGAGCAGCACCACCGCCACGCTGTAGCCGTAGGCCACGGTTGTGCCCATGGCGATCAGGGTGTGCATATTGGACGTGCCGTGTCTTAGAGTGCTCAGGCCCGAGGTATAGAAGATTGACCCGGCCCAGAACTGCACCGGTGTCGCCAAAGCCCACAGGAGGAACGGATAGTAGCCTTGCCCTATGAACTTGGATACCCATGGGAAGGCGTCGAAGGTGCCGAGAAACAGCAGTATCGCGCCGCCGCCCGCCAGAACCAGACGGTTGCGCAACTCCCTGATCTCTTTGACCTTGGATAGCCGCTCCAGCTCCCTTTCTTGGTCTGCGGAGTCGTTGAAGCTCTCGACTCGGTAGCCGGCCCCTTCCACCGCTGCTTGCAGGTCGGAAAGCTCCACCATACCGGCCACGAACTGAACCGACGCTCTTTCCACGCCCAGATTTACGTTAGCCTGGGCAACTCCCGGGACTTTTCGGAGGGCGTTTTCCACATGCCCCACACACGTCGCACAGGTCATGCCCCCGATGTTCAACGACGCCGTTTGGGTGCCGATCTTGTAACCGGCCCCAGCGACCGCTTCTTGTATCTGCTGAACGGTCACCTCGGACGGAGCAAATTCCACCGAGGCCTTTTCAGTGCCAAGGTTGACCGATGCTGCCAGCACGCCGGGAACGCCCTTGAGCGCTCCCTCAACATTCCCCACGCAAGCAGCGCAGGTCATGCCTTCCACCGGCAAACTGAGTTTCTTTACGTCCTTTTTCGTCGTAACCATGATTCTACCTCCGGGAGCGACCCTTCCATCGCGTTAGGTGCCATCTGCGAATATCAGGTTTCCTTTGGACGCGCTCTGCCGCAACTTCTTCAAGTCTGCATATTCAGGCGAGTTGTACCAAGCCTGGGCCCGATCCAGGCTCTCGAACTCTAATACCACCAGCCGTTTCGGAGTCCACATCCCTTCTAATACCTCACCCGAGGCTCCCCGGACCAGGTACCGCCCGCCAAAAGCTGCTACTGTAGCCGGAACGCCTTGCGCGTACTTGGAATATGTGTCGGGATCCGTGACCTCAATGTCTCCAACCAAGTACCCCGCTGCCCCGCTCCCGCTCCCCTGGATGGAGGGTACAACTCCCTCGGCGACGATCAAGTTCCCGGTAGACGCACTCTGGCGAAGCTTCGTAAGCTCTGTGTACTCCAGAGAGTAATACCAGGATTTGATCGTATCTACGTCTTTGTACTCAGCCAGGACGAAGCGTTCTGGGCTCCAATCCCCTTCGGCTGGCTCACACTTGCCGGGGCCGCGCACCAGGTATCTGCCGCCAAACGCCCCGCTGCTGGCGGGAACCGAGGCGGCGTACTTAGCAAAGGTCTCCGGGTCCGTAACATTGATGTCGCCAATCACGTATGCAGACATTTTCCGCTCCGTTGGTTGCTACTTGGATCGCTACTTGGATTGCCCCTTGTATCGCTACTTATTTGCCAGGATATAAAGGTCTTTGAGTTCTTCCACGATCTCTTCGGCGCGGCCGGTTTGGATCCCTTCCACCACGCAAGACTTCAGGTGCCCCTCAAGCATCAGGCTTTCCATCTTCTCGATGGCCCGACGGACGGCGTAGGTCTGCTTCAAGATATCGACGCAGTACTTGTCCTCTTCCAACATCTTTCTGATGCCCGAGAGGTGCCCTTCGATATAGCTCAACCGTTTGAGAGCGTCCCCTTTCACTTCCGTAAACATACTCGCCTCTCCATAACCCATACCCCCTGGGGGTGGGTCTACTACTTCAATGTTACTCACCTTAGATTGGTTGGTCAAATTGGTGATCCTAGTCGAGTGCTCGGAGTACCTAGACGTAGCGCGGCTCCACATCGAAGGGAATGCCGAACGCGTGTTTGCCGATCAAATCCAGAGCATCGAACCCGCCAATTGGGTTAGCCCCCTCGCACAACATCACAGGCCGCCCGTTGAGTAGCACGGGTATCTTAGCCTTGGCAGGCGGTGGCGTCCAACCAACTTTCTGGGTTGCCACTCAAAGAAACTTCCCTGGTCCCCGTGGTCCGGCCCACGTAGCCCCGCTCGCCTAGGTAAGCGGTGACGGCTCGGCCCAGTGGACCGCCCAGATGCTGCCGCCGCTCCGTCCAGTCGAGGCAACCAAAGGCGAAATTGCCTGAAGTTTTCGCAGCCGCTTCGGTATCCAACCCCCAAGCTACCATCGCCCGGCGGCCTTCGACGCTGAGGTTGTAGCCGACCCGGTTCCCAGAAGCCGGCGCTGGCGCTTCCTCAAGCCAGCCCAGGCTGACCATCTTGTCCAGCAACGCTACCCCCGCCACACCAGCTAAGTGCCCATAGCAGGTACGCGCCTGGCGAAGGCGCGAGTCGCGCCGCACTTCCCTCTCCGCCTGGGAACTGAGATTGGGGCGGATCCTGATTGGGCCTTCGAAATTTTGAGTCCCGTTAATCACATTGGACACCTACAGTCGCCTCCGATCTGGCGGATATAGATCAGCACAGATTATGGCGGAGCTGGCGTTTCCGCTTGCTCCGCCATAATCTGTGCTGAACTATTGACGCGAGCTATTGAACCAAAGTGATCAACCGCCGCCGATAGCCGGCAGGAAGTGAACCTCGCTGTTCTCTTGAACCTTCTGTAGCATGCCAAGCTGGCTGGTCTCACCATCAACGATGACGGCGATCCCGGGGTACAGGTCTTCCTCCACTTCGTCGCAGAGAAATTCCTTCACCCCTGGATACTGCCGCTCCAGGCTGTTGATCACCTGGCGGACGGTACTTCCTTCCACCTGGACCTGCTGTTTGCCGCCGGTAAGCTGCTGGAGCTTGGGCGGAATCCATACCTCTGGCATATTGGTTACTTGCCGTTCTTGGCCCAGAGAGCCTCCAGGACTTTGTCCGGAGACATGGGCAGATGGTTCATCCGCACCCCGATCGCATCGTAGATCGCATTTGATATCGCTGCCATCGGAGGAACGATGGGCACCTCGCCGACGCCTCGGACGCCGTACGGGTGGCTGGGGTTGGCCACTTCAACGATCACAGTGTCAATCATGGGCAGATCCAACGAGGTGGGCATCCGGTAATCCAAGAAGCTGCTGTTCAGCATGACGCCGTCGTCGTTGTAGACGTATTCTTCGTTCAGCGCCCAGCCGATACCCTGCACAACGCCACCCTGAATCTGGCCCTCAACATAGCTGGGGTGGATGGCCTTGCCGGCGTCTTGGACGGCGGTGTACCGCAGTATCTCCACCTTGCCGGTGTCGGTGTCCACTTCAACGTCCGCGATGTGGACCGCAATGGAAGGACCAGCGCCGGGAGGGTTGACTCCGGCAGACCCGACGATGGGACCGCCGGTGGGAATCATCCGCGCGGCGATCTGTTTGAAGGTCAACTTTAACTCAGGGTCTGACTTGTGCTGGAGGATGGCCTCTTTGTACTCAACATCCTCGCTTGGTATCTCCCAGATCTTGGCGGCTCGTTCGGTCATCTGCTTCTTAACGCTCTGAGCTGCTTCATAGCAGGCCCAGCCAGACTTGAATGTCGCGCTGCTGCCGCCCGTGTTGGAGGTGAAACCGATGCTGTCGGTGTCGCCGACGGTGGGTTTGATGTCCGTGACGGGGATGCCCAAGACCTCGGCCACATGCAGAGCCATGGCGGCCCGGCTGCCTCCGATGTCGGGCGAACCCTCCGTGAGGCTGATGGTGCCGTCTGAGTTAACGACGGCGACTGCGGCGGCGGGTCCACTGTTGTTGCCCCAGAATCCGGTGGCCACTCCACGCCCACGGAATTTGCCTTCCAACTTGGTATTGTAGTGGTCGTGATCTTTAGCAGCCTGCAAGGTCTCGATGTATCCCACTTTAGGGGTCATCGGGCCGGTTACCCGGCGCACTCCCTCTTTTGAGCTGTTCAAAAGCCGAAACTCCAGCGGGTCCATACCCAGCTTCTCGGCCAACTCGTCAAGGGCGGTCTCCATGCAGAATGCGGAGGCCGGTGCGCCAGGCGCGCGGTAGGCCGCCGATTTGGGCCTGTTGACCAGCACGTCTTTAGCGGTCAGATGGGCGTTCGCAATGTCGTATTGTCCCATCATGCATTGGGCACCGGGAGACACGGGCGATCCGGGGAAAGCTCCCGCTTCGTAGACCAAGTCGGCTTCAGCGGCCACGATCTTGCCGTCTTTGGTGGCGCCTATCTTAACTTTGATCTTGGTGCCAGAGGTTGGGCCGGTAGCCTCAAAGACCTCGGTCCGAGTCATCTGGACCTTGACCGGCCGCCCGGACTTGCGGGACAGCAATGCCGCGATAGGCTCGACGTACACGATGGTCTTCGCGCCGAACCCGCCGCCGATCTCCATGGGGATGGCCTTTACGTCAGAGACGGGGATGCCCAAAAACCGCGCGGTCATATCGCGAACCGAGAACTGCCCTTGGCTGCTCGACCAGATGGTTAGTTTGCCGTCATGCTGCCAATGGGCGGTGCCGGCGTGAGGCTCGATGTAACCCTGGTGGATCGCCTGAGTGGATGTCTCTTTCTCCACAATCACATCAGAGTCTTTGAATCCCTGTTCGACATCGCCGATCCTGAATTCAAACTCGTTGGCGATGTTGGTGCGCATGCTCTCCGCACCGTCATCCAACAGTCCGCCGGGGCGGAGAGCGGGATTAGAGATGCTGGCCAGCCGCTCATGCAATATGGGGGCATCCGGCTTGAGACCGTCGTCGGCGGTCATAACGGGCTTTAAGACCTCGTAGTTCACTTTAATCTTGGCGGCTGCTTCCTCAGCGACGTGTGGGCTGACGGCGGCCACTGCGGCGATGGCATGCCCTTTGTACAGCGCCTTGCCCCGGGCCAAGACGTTCATGCTCAGGAATCCCAGGTTTTGCAGGGCGCCCTCAGCCAGGTCTGAAAGCTTGGTGGAGGTTTCCGGCCAGTCGGCAGAGGTGACCACTGCGTAAACCCCCGGGTGGGCTTCGGCAGCGCTGGTATCAATGGATTTGATTACGGCGTGGGCGTGGGGGCTGCGCAGGATCTTTCCATACAGCAGGCCAGCCAGGTTGGTGTCTGCGCCGTACCGGGCGCGTCCCGTTACCTTGTCGAAACCGTCATGACGAACCGGCCTGGAACCGATCACATCAAATTCTTCGTTGGAGAGGACCATATTGGGCTGGTACTCAGGCATAACATCGCTCCTAGGTCATTATATTTTCAGGAAAATCTTCAACACCCGCAGGCGTAGCTGGTGTGCCTATCAGACAGGTTGGTTCTGCCTTGGCACATATTAGCATAATCGCTCGTTCACGCCCACGCTTGACCGATTCGTTGATTAGAGACGCCTACGAGCGCGGGCCTTTTGCTAGCCTTTTGAATGCAACTATAATGCGCCAGCGAAACCGCTAGTCGTAGACAACAATCATCATTTTCACTCGGAACCGGCACTGTACTGCCCAAGGAGGGTTGGGATATACTGCCACTGGTAATTTTTGTACGGCAGGGGACGACTGCAAGTCGAATCTCCACCGTCAATCCCAACCGGAGTAGATGTATAGGATGCGCATACCTGGACTACCCTCCCGCCGTGCGTTGGTCGGGCTCATTTTAATCGCCGTGATACTCATGGCTACTACGGCCAGTCATGGTTGCACCGTGAGCGGCTCCTAGGCAGACGACTTCGGTATCTCCGCAGTCGGGAGACCATAGACCTTAAACCCCACCGGATTATCATCAGATCCACTGCAACCCGAACCAGCGATGGTTTCATCACCACGCTAGAAGCGTATTTGGTCCTCATGAATCGGGGACCGAGATTCGGCAGTGGGCAACACACAGTCCCACCTAGCGCCCAGTTATCCTCGTGCCCGGCCTTAGTAATCCTGCATGTAATGAGAGTCCACTCCTCCCGAGGATCTGACCTCCCGCCAGCGATTCAGCCGCGATTCCGACATGAGCCATTGATCTGAAATCCGACCTCATTTTGAAGAAGTACGAGCCGTACGCCTCTGCTATACCAACGCCCACTCCGGACCGCAACCACCAGATGTTCATGGACATCAAAGCTAGACTCGGCCCAGGTATATGCGGACCGAGCGGCCACGGATACGTGGAATTTGGAAAGAAAACCTTACCAAAACATCATCTCATAAATATAAAATAGAAGCCGGATAAAATAGAGACTGGCCGAATCTATTGGCCGGTGCTGCCCGTCGGCGGTATAAAATAGCCGCCAGAGACGGTAAACATTTCCTGGGGCAAATTATCTGCAATTGGGTGAAACCGTGTTTATTGAAGCTGTAAGAATCGAGAGCCTAGCCAATAACAGCTATGTGGTCGGCTCGGAACAATCCGGACCGTGCGTCGTGATCGATCCTGCCCGCGACGTCGACCAGTACGTACAGATTGCCGCCAATCATGGGACGCGGATCGTTTACGCATTCGAGACCCACGTTCACAACGACTTTGTCTCGGGAGCCAGGGAGCTGGCCGACCAGACCGGTTGCCAGGTGGGCGCCAGCGCCTCCGGAGGTCTTTTGTTTCCTTCGATCCGCCTGCAAGAAGACGACGAGTTCGACCTGGGAGATTTCACGATCAAAGTCATGCACACTCCCGGTCACACCCCGGAAAGCATCTCGTTCTTGGTGGAAGAACAAGGCGAGATCACTACGATCTTCACCGGCGGCGCACTCATGCTGGGAGGCGCAGCCCGTGTAGACTTGCTGGGCGCCAAGATCGCTCCTTTTCTGGCCCGGTGGCTGCACAATACGATCCACGAAAAGTTGCTGAAACTTCCTGGAGACGTTCAGGTTTACCCGACCCACGGCGGTGGATCATTCTGCTCAGCTGCGGCTGCCGGAGGCGGCGGGGTCCCGACCACGATTGCCAATGAGCGGCTGACCAATCCTTTCGCCGCCGAAACGGAAGAAACCAACTTTGTTAAATTTGCTCTGACTGGGCTCGGCAGCTATCCCAGCTACTACAAGTACATGGCCGACATCAACCGGAGGGGTCCAGCCCAGATCCACCGCCTAAATTAGGCTAGATAAGGAAAGACCTCGTTGGCACCCTTCAGCAGAAGGGTT
>JAQBXL010000138.1 GCA_027624135.1 Chloroflexota bacterium | reverse complement strand
GTTCCCTCTGGACCGCCTATCCCCCGGCCTTCCCCATCTGCCAGGAAACTCCGGGATGACTCATGTTTTGGTTTCCGTGGGTTTAGACCTATTTCTACAGAATGGCCACGGGGTTTACCGGGGAGCCGGTGCCTCCGACCACCCGCAGAGGGTTCACGGTGAGCATGAACTCGTAACGGCCCTCTTCGGCGCAGGCCTCGGCAAGAGGCTGCAACAGTGCGTTGTCCAACAGGCCGATACCGTAGGCGAAGATGGAGCCGTGGACCGACCAGGCCAGATCGTAGCCGTTGGGAGTGAAGTCCATCATATCCCAGACCAATAGGCAGCAATCTGACTCGCGGATGAACTTGAGGCAGGAAGCGTGCAGTCCGGGCCGTTCCGCCGCGTCTCCACCCCAGAGTGTGTTGCCGTCCTCATTCCATTTCTCCCGGCCGCTGTAAACGATCAATGCGTCGCCAGGTTTCATCTCAACACCCTGGGCTTTGGCTATGTCTTCCAATTCCCAGCCATGGACCGGGGTATCCATGGTCACGTAGGGGACGCCCCGGAACTTGGGAACGTCGAGCAGCACTCCTCGGGTGATGATGCCCTCTTTCCAGTGCTCAACCGAGCCCCAGACCGCGCCGTCCATGGTGACGGTATCGTCATGTGTGCGTCCGTTCCACATGCCGTTCTCGTCCCACACGTGGCAAAGGGCGTCCAAGTGGGTTGTGGCGGTCCCGTGGTAGGAGATTCCGTAGTAGTCCGCTGAGAAACCCGAGGTCTCGCTGCGGAAGACTTTTTTCATGTAGTGGTGGGCGGGAGTTGGGTTATTTGGGGCCGGGGTCTTGGGGAATTCCCGGCTGAGCGAGACCGCCCGGCCAGATTTGACCAAGCTTGCTGCGGCGACCCGCTTCTCCGGCGTGACCATGTTCACCGCGCCTACCTGGTCGTCGTTCCCCCAGCGGCCCCAGTTGCGATCTTCTTTAAGGTAGCCTAGCACTTCCTCTTTCGTTGGTACGCGGCGCTCCATGTTCTCCTCCGTATTCTCGTGTGGTGATAAGGTCGTTCCCGCTTGGCGGACACGATAGCAGAGGGGACACGGCGGCGCAATCGGCCAGGCTGGTTGCCGGGGTTATTTCGGGGTTATTTCGGGGTTATTTCGGGTTATTTCATGGATTGCTGGAGGCAGGTGAAGAACCGCTCCATCATGGACTTGGCGAAGCTCTCCATCATGCGCTGCCCGACCCTGGCCAGCAGACCACCGGAAGAGGATTCAGATTCGACGTTCACGATTGTCTTGCCGCCTCCATCCGTCAATGTGACGTGGGACTCCCCTCGAACGAAACCGGATGGGCCGTTGCCCTCGATGACCAGGCGGTATGATTCGTAGGGTTTCTGGTCCAACATCTTAACCGTGGCGTCGAACTTGCTGCGGATCGGCCCCATGGCGACCGTAACCGTGGCTTTGTATTCGTTTTCGCTCACCTCCTCCAGCTTTTCACAGCCGGGGATGCAGGCGGCCAGTGACGTGGGGTCGGTCAACGTCTGCCAGACCTTCTCTTGGGTGGCGTCAAAATCGTACGAACCGGATAGCTTCATTAAATTCCCCTCAAATTCCCTCGTTAATTTCCCCGGTTAGTTTCCCCCGCTGAATCGCGGAATCGCGTTGCGCGCTTCGTCAGCTAGAAGCGGCCGTCGGCCAGCAGAAGCAACTCCAACAACACCTGTGCCCCGTTGCCGCAGTCCTCGGGGGTCGAGTATTCCTCGGGTGAGTGGCTGATGCCGTCAACGCTGGGCACGAACAGCATTGCCATTGGGGCGATGGAAGCGATGGCTTGGGCGTCGTGTCCGGCGCCGCTGGCCACAGATTCCCACGTCATACCGCAGTTCTCCGCTGCCTCGGCCACCAATGCCTGCATGTCTGGAGCGACCGGGACTGAAGACGTGAACCGGTGGCGGTTAACTTCGATGTCCACCCCGTCATTCACGGCTGTCTGGTCTGTGATTCGGCGCAGTTCCTGTTCGGCAGCGGCCAAGGCCCCCATATCGGTGTCCCGAAATTCCAGGCCAATGCTCGCTCTACCGGGGATTACGTTGACTGCGTTGGGGACCGCCTTGATGGAGCCGACGGTCGATACCCGGCAGATCTCTTGTTCGGCGGTCATCTTTTGGATCGCCAACACGAGCTTGGCGGCACTGACCAGGGCGTCGCGGCGGACAGCCATCGGTGTGGTTCCAGCGTGGTTGGCCTTGCCCTCGATCTCGACTTCAAACACGGCCCGGCCAGTGATGCCGGTGACCACCCCGATCTGCGTGCCGGATCGGTACAAGTAGGGGCCTTGCTCGATGTGCAATTCCAAGTAGGCGGCAAGTTCTCCGGGGGCGCGCACGGCCTCAGTGATTCGAGAGATGTCTCCGCCGATGTCGGCCAGGCAGGGTCCCAGGCCATAGCCGTCGTCGTCCACCGCGTCCAGGTCTTCTTGCTCCAGCAGGCCGGCCATTGATCGGCTGCCCACCAGCCAGCGGTGGAACCGGGTGCCCTCCTCGTTGGTGAAACTGATCACCTCGATTGGATGGCGGGTCTGGTGACCCTGCTCAATCAGAGTCCGCACGACCTCGATGGAGGCCATCACTCCCAGAGCGCCGTCGTACTTCCCGCCCTTGGGCACGGTGTCGGTATGAGAGCCAATGGCGATCGCCGGCAGAGTGTCGTCCGAGCCGGCCCGTCGTCCGATGATGTTGCCGGCGGTGTCGATGCGGGTTTCCAGGCCAGCCTGCTGCATCAATTTGATGGTGTAATCTCGTCCGGCGATGTCTTCCGGCGAGTAGGCGACGCGGTCCATACCGTCAGGGCTTTCGCCCAGGTGGCCAAGCTCGTCCAAGGTCTGGTTCAATCGCGGCGTGTTGATCGGGTACTGGGGCATGGCTGTAGCCTCGTTCGTCAGATTGAGTGCCGGGGTGCTGGCGGTTTAGATCAGGAGACGCCGTCAGCCGGTGCGCGCTTTGAACTCGGCAACCTTCTCTTCCAACAGGTGCCGGTCGACACCCAGTTTTACAGCAGATTCAACGTCTTTGATGGCTTTAGCGTGGTCTTTCAGCAGGGTGTGGGCGAATGCGCGATTGGCGTAGGCGACGGCAAACCAGGGATCTAGCTTGATGGCGAGGTCAAGGTCGGTCATGGCGCGGTCAGCATCGCCCATCTCGATGTAGACATCGGCCCGGTTGTTGTAGGCCACCGAGAACTTTTCGTCGATGCGTATTGCCTGATCAAAATCGCTGATGGCCCGTTCCAGGCGGCCGGCGGCCCGGTGGGCGAACCCTCGGCTGCTGTAGGCGTCGGCGAAGTTGGGATTGAGATGCACCGCCTCGTTCAGGTCTTTAACCGCCTGGCCGAAATCTCCCAGGTTGGTATGGGCGATTCCACGGATGCCGTAGGCAACAGCCAGGTTGGGACTCAGCCTGATCGCTTCATCCAGATCGGCGATCGCCATTTCAGGATTGCTCAAGTTGAGGTGAGCGGAGCCACGATTGCTGAAGGCCTGGACCAGCGAGGGATCCATACTGATGGCTTCGGTGTAACGCTCTATCGCCTCTTCAAGCCTGCCCTGGCGCTGTAGATTCACCCCAGAGTCATAGACTCGTTCGGCGGTTGACATGCCGACGGAACCTGGCAGCATTCGGCCGAAAAACTTGAAGATGAATTGAAATATTATCAAGATTCTAATTTCGGGTTCCTGTCGGGTTTCTGACTAAGGTGTTAGCCGACTTGATCCCGTAACTCGGTGATCTGGGCCTCAAGACTGGCCCGGTCCGCTCCCATGCCCACCGCGCTGTCGATGTCTTTCCGAGCGGCTTCATGTTTGCCGGTCATTGTGAGCATCAGGCCCCGGTTGAGGTAGGCTTCCATGTATTTGGGATTCGATTCGATTGCGGTGTTGAAGTCGGCGATGGCTGCAGAGGGTAGTCCCATGGCAATATACAGCAAGCCGCGCTGGTAAAAGATCTGCGCGCCGGTGGTGTTCAGTTTAGCCGCCCGGTTGAGGTAATACATCGCCCTGGCGGGCTGTCCCCACCGAGCGTAGTTCATGCCCCAGTTGTAGTAGAACCCACTTGAGAGTGACTTCATCACATGATAAGAGGCAGCAAGGAAGCGCGGCAAGAACATCGATTTTGCCCCCCGGGCCGCCGAGCTTGTTCCGTCTTGTTCCGGCGAGCCCGGTCTTGAGTTATCGCTTTTAGAGTATACCCAGGATAACCAGCAATAACCGGGATTATACGCCTAAGAGGAAGAGGCCGGATCGTTGATGCTCGATTCCGCCGAGGAACGCTCGACGCCGAGGGCAACTGCCTGGTCGATGTCGGCCTGAGACTGTGCTTCCAGGCCCAGTTTGGCGTAGGCATATGCTCTGACCAAATAACCCTTGGCGTAGGTGGGGTCTATCTCGATCAACCGAGTCATGTCGGTCACGGCAAGGTTGTGGCTGCCCAATTTGGAATAGACGAGAGCACGGTTGACGAGAGTGTTGACATCTTCCGGCACCAAGGCGATGGCCTGGCTGTAGTCGGTTACCGCTCGGTCAAGCTCTCCAGAGTCTTGGTGAGCCACCCCCAGGTTGTACCAGGCTGCGGCTGAGCTTGGGTCGAGGACGATGGCCTTTTCAAAGTCGGCCAGCGCCAATTCCAGTTCTCCCCGGACGTGGTAACTGGCGCCTCTATTGAAATACAGAGTGGCCGAGTCTGGCGCCAACGTCAGGGCGGTGGCATAGTCGGAGATTGCTTCATCGAACCGGCCCAGGTCATCGTAGGCTGAGCCTCGGTTGATGTAAGCGTCAATATAACTGGGGTCGATAGAAATGGCCCTGCCATAGTCCTGGACCGCCAGGTCCATGTTCCCCAACGTTGAGTGTGCAAAGCCTCGGTTGACGTACGTGGAGGCGAACCCTGGATCAAGTTTAATGGTGCGGTCCAAGTCGGCGATCGCCAGCTCATATTCTCCCTGGGCCAGATACTCGAAGCCACGGTTCCTGTAGACGCCACCAAAGTCGGGGTTCAGTTCAATCGCCTTAGCGTAGTCCGCCAAACCCAATTGAGATTCCCCTAGCCTAACAAAAACGATACCCCGGTTCGCGTAGGCCAAGTAAAAATTGGGGTTCAACTCGATGGCTCGGTTCAGACTGGAGAGCGCCTCATTCAGATTCCCCAGACTAAGCTGGGCCAGACCGTGCTCCGAGTGGGCAGAGGCTGAATCACCGTCAACCGTTAGCGCGTGGTCAAGGTCATCAAGAGCCTTCTGAAATTCGCCCAATCTGTTATAAACACTGCCACGGTTTGAGTAGGCGACCGCCAGGCTTGGGTCGATATCGATCGCTTGTGTGTAGTCGTCGATCGCCTCTACGAGCCGGCCTGTGGTTACTTTAGCCAGGGCTCGGTTGTGGTAGGCTCCTGCCAGCGAGTCGTCCTGTAGTATGGCAGCGTCGAATGCGGCAATCGCCTCTTCGAATTTGCCTTCGCCCATCAGGCCCACCCCACTGTTGAAACTCTTCTCGGCATCGCTCAGTCCGAAGCATGCGGCCAGGCCAAGTGTGAGTATGGCTGATACGACCAGCAAACCGAGGCTGGCCCGCTTTTTTAACTCAAAACTCATTGCTCTAAACAACGATATCTGCTCCGTATTCCCTGTATTCCCTGTATTCCCCGTATTCTACGATGTGTTTCTGCTCTACACCTGAATGGTGGCCCGGCTGGAAACGGGTCATCCGCAGCGAGGATATGTCGATGGATGACGCTTCGCCGTCTAACACCAATTCTGCCATGGCGGTGCCTGCCGCCGGCGCCAGCATGATTCCATGCCCACTGAAGCCAGTGCAGAGATAAAGTCCCTCGATGCCGCCGAGCTGGTCCACGATGGGATGGCGATCGGGAGTGGAGGTATACAAACCGGCGAACTCGTTTGTGTATTCAGCATGTTTCATGATTGGTATGCGCTTGACCAGGCGGGTCCAGACTGACTCGATGAACCCCTGGGTCGGGCGATGGCCGTACTCACAGGCGTTCTGAACGATCTCGCCGGGGCCTCCGCTGCCCACAAGCATCAGGTCCTTGCCCTCTGGTCGGAGGTAGATCTGGTTGGCGATGTCGCTCGCTCCTGGAAGGTTGTTCAGATCAACGGCTCGTCTGCTAAATGCTGCCACCTCGTGGCGGGTCACCCTGAGCGGCAGATCGATTCCGTATGGAGCCAGTAGGTCTTTGCTCCAAGGCCCTGCTGCGACTATCGCACTGTCAGTGCTTATCCGGCCCTGGCTGGTGACAACGGCGGAAACTCTACCTGCCTTGATCTCCAGGCTGGTGGCGGGTGATTGTAAGTCGGTCCTCACGCCCAACTGCCTAGCTCTCGCGGCGTAGGCCAGGGTCGTTCCGGAAGCGTCTGCGTAGCCAGATAGGGGTTCGTATGCGATCGCTGAGCAGTCGTCCAGATCAAAACCGGGCGCAATCTCAGCCGCATCCTTGCGGTCTATTATGTCGGTCTCAATGCCGATATTTTTCTGCAGGGATACGCTGGCTATCGTCCGGGCGTAATCGCTTTTACCAGCAAACACCAGATGGCCAGTTTCAGTAAAGCCGCACTCGCCGCCCACAACGTCGTTGAAACGTTGAAACATGAGGAGACTATTCCAGGCCATGCGGGCCAGTGTCTCAGTGGAGAAATGGGTGTGGACAGAAGCTGTTGAACGGCCGGTCGAGCCAGAACCTAACACGTCCCGCTCCAGTAGTAAGACATCAGTCATGCCCTTGACCGCCAAGTTGTAGGCGATGGAGCAACCCATCACCCCGCCCCCGATGATGACCGTGCCAGCTGTCGTTGCGTTCATGTGTTAATCAGTTCTGATCGGACTTTTTGGCGGCGCCGGTTCGATCGATGTGCCCAGATCCACCGCCTAAATTAGGCTAGATAAGGAAAGACCTCGTTGGCACCCTTCAGCAGAAGGGT
>JAQBXL010000013.1 GCA_027624135.1 Chloroflexota bacterium | reverse complement strand
CCCCACCCCTAAGATGACTCTTATCCTACCATTGCCATCTCGCCTCAAATCAGATGCGATTGCCCTGCGTGTACCAGAGGACAGTGGACTACCCAGACCAGTTCAACAACTGGTATACGTGACGCTGGCTACTGAGGAGTTGGTGAGGGTCAGGTGGGAGCAGGTGGAGTCAGCCCAATAACAAGATGACGCCGCTACTCGGCGTTGAGGGACCCCGACAGTCCCTATGGAGTCGCTCGACACGGAAGAGTGCCGGGTTCTAACTGGGACAGGATCGTGCCGTTGGAATCCCAGGTGTAGCAATACGTGGTGATTGGTGTGCGGGTGGATCCAACCAGAGTCTGGCCTCCGCCAAAGTCAGTGTCGGTGGCGGGGACTCCTTCGGCTCTGATGTAGCCTGCATCATCGTTGGGAGTTACCTTAGCCATTAAGTTGGCAACCATCATGGAGTCAATGGCTAATTGGACAGTTATTTTCTCCTTGGCTTGAGCGCCTAAGTCGCCTCTTTGCACGATTGGGACGCCTGGATTCGTCACTTTCGCGACTTCACCGATAGATTGGGTGATGGTCTTAGCAGGCGTTGGTTCCGCAGCTTGAGCGCTCTCTTGGGTGGCAATCTTGGTAGCGGTTGCTGGCAAAGTCGGAGCCCTGGTCGGCACGGAAGTCTTGGTAGCGGTTGGCGCAGAGGTGGGATCGCCGGTTTCACCGCTGTCCGAAACTGGGGCAGCCGAAGAGCCACAGGCGATGCTAGCAAGCAGGATTGAAGCTAATAAGATAGCTAGAAACGGTTTCAAACGTATCCACCTCGACGTAGGGCCACGATGGCCGGGAGTTACTTCAAATCTCTCACGGGATGACGATTTGAGCAAGCCTCGCCGGCGGGCAGCCGACCCAGGAAATTTGAACCTAAAACTTCCAGGCCTAGAGGATGAGGATTAAGTTACAAAAGTTTATCCAGAATCGCGATTATCTCCGGGTCTCCGCCGGCGGGCGGGGTCCAATTCACGTGAACAACCTGCGCGCCTTGGGCTTCGAGGTTTTCCGCGAAATCCTCGACCCCAAGATTGATCGCTACGACCGGAGTGGCCAATAGCAGGTCTATTCCTGTTCCTTGCTCCAACTTCTATCCCCTTTCAGACACTAATTGCGCCGCGAACCGGGCGGCCTGAAGCCCTGAAGTGAACACGATAGCTCCGGCTTCTTCCAGCAGATCGATCTGCGCGTCTAGTCCCTGTTGATCCAGGTCGGTTCCGCAGATGGAAACAACTACGATTAGATGATCCCCCCTCTGTCGAGCAGTTCTCTTAGCCTCTGAGATTGCCGGAGCTATGTCTCCGCCCGGATTGTCGGCAGCGACGTGGCCCAAGATGCAATCCAAGAGTATCACCGCTACCTGGGGGTCCTCTGCCTCGGACAAGATCCGTTGGACGCGTTGAGTTGAATCGACCATCGGATGGGGTTTGCCTTCCGTGTATTCGTCGGCGCCCATGTCCACCAAGGTGTGTCCGAGACTCAATGAAGAGTCCGGCAATTCCATGCCCTTTTCCAGCGGCTCATTGGAATGGACTGGGAGACCGGCATCCCGGAGTACCTGCTGGGCCTGGTAACACAACGTGCCGCCAGCAAAGACCCCGCGCACGAAGGCCTGGCTGGCCCTGAGTTTCCCGCGCTCCCGCTGGATAGACTCCAGAGAAGCCGCGTTATCTTCGTCGACACGAATCCCGCCAGCTAATCTGATGGCGGCGGTAACAGCTTCGTCGAGATTGTGAGTGGTGGTGACGTTCTTTAGGTCCGGTGACGCTTCGTCTTTGCTGCCGAGGTAGCAAGTGACCACCGGCTTGGAGCAATCCGCCAAACGTTCGTTGACCTGCACCTGAGTGGCGGTCCCCGGCGGTTTGGAAACCAGAAGTATCACCGAAGTTTTGGGGTCTTTTTCCAGGGCGTCCATCGCCTGAAACGTGGAGATTGCCCCGATGCCGTCGGATAGGTCCCTTCCGCCGACTCCGATGGCGTGGGAGATTCCCGAGCCCCAACGGTGGGCGAGTGAAGTCGCTTCCTGGGTTCCCGTGCCCGATGCCCCAATGACCCCGATGTGGCCTCGCCGGACTTCGTTCGAGAATCCCAAGCCGATGCCGCTAAGGATGGCAGTGCCGCAATCCGGGCCCATCAACAGCAGTCCATTTTGCGATGCCAGCCGCTTCAACGACAGTTCGTCTTCGATGGAAACGTGGTCGCTGAACAGGAACACGTTGAGGCCACGTTCAAGGGCCTGCCGGGCTTCTCTGGTGGCGAATTCTCCAGGCACCGAGATCACCGCAAGGTTGGAGGCCGGTTGTTGGGTCAATGCCTGGTCTAAAGAACGGACAGTTTGCGCCGTTGGGCGGCTCGAATCGCGAACTAGCCATTGATCCAAGGAATCAAGCAGTGTGCGAGCATCTTCCACCGAATCCGCTCTCAGAGAAACCACTAGATCGTTACTGGAGGCCCCCAAGGCATCAATGCCATCGTAACCGGCCTGGGCCAGAATCTGGATGTTCCTGGGCGTGCCCATGACCAACGCGGCTTGTTCGATGCCCGGCTGACCGCTCAGGCGCTTGGAAACCCGCATCAGGAACACGGAGTCGAAATACCGATTCTGGAGCAATGCTGACTCTGTAATCATAGGTTCCCTGCTTACCCCAATCCGTACTTGGCCGCGAACGCTCTGAGCGCGCCGTGGAAACAGGCCATTGGTGGGCGCACCAGTCCGGCGCCGATTATCGAGTGCCCAGGCTCCTTGTGGGCGATCGCGGTATCGATGATGGGCAAGATGCCCGTCTGAGCCACCTTTCTAATGTCGATCCCGACCGCAGTTCCCTCAAAATCCAAGGCCGGAATAGTATAGTCGGGGCTGAGGCCCGTTGTGATCTCCCGCATCTCGCGGCTGTAATTCAGCGCTTCTTCGGGTGTGCCGCCCACGAGAGACAGTATCCCTGGAGCTCCACCGAGGGCAAACCCGCCCCAGCCAACAGTCTCGGTGATCGCAGAGTCTCCCATATCAAACCCGCCGTCTCCCTCGCCGTAACCGGGCAGATACAGGCCGTCGATGGACGGCGCTGGCGCTGTGAACCATTCCCCATCCAGGCCGCTTACGTTGATCCCAAATTCGTAGCCGTTGCGGGCCATCGCCGTGACAACAGTGGAGTATTCGATCCCCCGGGCGGCGTCAGCGGCCGATTTGGCGGAGGCCATGGCGAGACCGAGAAATAGCAGGTCGTGGCCCGAGATATAGGAGAGGGTGCTGGTCAGATCAGAGGTTGGCACCCCTGCTTCGATCATCGGAACAGCCATAGCGCCAGCAAAGATAGAGCTGGCCGCATTGGGCCGGTTGTGAAGCTCATCTCCCATCTGTAGGGCCTTGGTAATGATTGGCTTGAGGCTCAAACCGCCCATATGCCGAACACCGCGCCCCAGCGAGGGCGCCCACACGTCACGCCACATGCGAAGTCCGTCAATCGCCCCTTCGCTAAAATCCCCGAATTGCTGGCGGTCCTCGACCAATCGGCAATAAGCCCGGTTGCCAGAGGTCCGGTTTTCCACCACGTAGACCGGCATCGATCTTGTGATGGTTCCAGCCATCGGACCCACCGCGCTATGGTGGTGGTTCGGGTCGAACCTCACCCCACCTTTGGAAAGCAGATCTTTGGCGCTCTCGGGGCTATCGGCCCATCCTTCAAAGATCGTGATCGCGATGACCGAGCCACGTTGCGCGCCGCTCATATGGTCCCAGTCCACCGGAGGTCCGGAATGTAAAACCATACGGTCTGCCAAGCTGGGGACGACCTCTCCCGCTGGCAAGATGTCCAGGAGGATTGGATCAGCGGCGACTATGCGGTTGAATGCCTCGGTGTTGGCGGCCTGAATTTTTTCTTTGATATCGATCGTTTGCTACTCCTTAGGCCCAAGCCCGGCGCATAACCGGGAGTGTACCCGCGACCATGCCGGTCAACATATCCCAGCCAGAACTGTGTCCGATCTCGGTCACCCGGCGCACCAGAGCGGCAGCGTCAAAATCCTGGGTTCGGGACATGAGTCCGTCAACCAAGTCGTGGAGTGACTCGTGGCTTTGTCCTCCGGCCAAGTCGGTCAACAAAGCAAAGCTGATTCGACTGGTCTTCGATTCCGAACGCAACAGGAACATCTCGGCTTCGCCGACGTTCCACTCTAACTCTGAGGGATAAGCGGAACTAAGATGGTATGCCATGAAAAGGAAACCGCCGATAAAGTCATCGCCGGAAGGGGTAAGTCCAGGGCCAAGTCCAATGAGTTGCTCCGCGTTGCGCAGGACGGATCCCAAATCCCCAGATCGACAGAGAGGAATCAATCTCCTGATCTGCTCGATTCCGGCGGCTACCAAAGGAGAGGTATCGGTTGGCAGGCTTGTGGTATCCCCATTGTTCGCTAGATATGAAAGAGCCAATCCAAGGTTTTCGCCACGGTGTATTTCAGACGTCGTCTGCATCAACTCAGAGCAACGGGATCGGAACTGTTGGATCGGCGCGGTGTCTGACCGCTCAAGCCGTTCCCGATTCCAGACCTGGCAATCCCTCAAGGGAATTGCGAGTTCACCGGAGAACCGCAGTTGGCTGTCTTCAACCCACACTTTCATGCCCTCTTGGAGGTTCAAGGATCTCAGGTCGGTTAGGAAAGATCGGGGATGGGGCTGTTGGTCCAACCGGCAGGCGGCCAGGATGTTGTCATCGTCGGTTCTGATGTAGGCAGATTGACTTCCCACGGAGATCACCTGCCCCGAAAAACCAGGCGTCGTGAGATAGCAATTTGCCTTTGAGCCGGCAAGGGTGACCACGGGAGAGCCGCCGATACGGTCTTTGGGCCGCTTGGATCGTGTTGTCTGAGGCAATGTCGAAGATCCTGCCTAAGGCCGTAGGTCTTCTGTTACCGACTCCAACGCTGATGCCAGAGCCAGGATTATCCCGTCGTCGAACGGGGCGGCCACCATTTGAGCCCCCACAGGAAGGCCGCCCGATGTCAGGCCAGCCGGCACCGACAACGCTGGGAAGCCGATCATGCTCCAGGGGATACAGTTCTTAGAGAGGATGGTCAGGTATTGCTCGGTGTCTTCGGCTTTGACAGCGGGCACCAGGGTGGTCGGCATGATGAATGCGTCAAACCCTTGCAGTTCGGCAAGCATGCGCTCCCGGAACTCCGACCTGAACCGCTGAGCGTTGATGTAATCGATGGCTTTCACCTGGGCCGCTTCGTCCAGTTGTTCAAATACCTGGGTGATGTACTTGGGCCCGGCGTCAGGGAAGGCGGTATGGTAAGCCGCAGCCTCCACCCGGCTGATTATCAGGCCCAGGTTGTTGCAAAGGCGAAAGTCGTCCGCCGATGGCAGCTTGGTTTCAACGACCTCCACACCCAACGACTTTAGCTTTTCGATACAAGTCTCGAACGTGCGCAAAGATTCAGGGTCTGCGCCTTCAAGGGCCTCTACCGCCAGTCCGACCCGAAAGCCGGTGACGTCTTTGAACAGGTAGCCGGTGTAGTCGTCGTCGGAGCGGTCCAAGGTGCCCGGGTCTCTCGGGTCCACTCCCTGCAAGACGTTCATCAAGATGGCCACGTCTTCGCTAGTCCGCCCCATCAGCCCGGTGTGGTCCATACTCCAAGACAGAGTCACCACCCCATCGGTGGAAGCCAGTCCGTAGGTTGGTTTGTAGCCTAACGTGCCGCACAGTGAAGCTGGCACCCTGATAGACGCCCTCGTGTCCGTGCCTACGCTTAACAGGCTCATTCCCGTCGCCACGGAGATGGCCGACCCGCCGCTGGAGCCGCCTGGATCCCGGCTGGTGTCCCACGGGTTCCGGCTTTGGGGGGTGGTGACGCCCAGGGCGAACTCGTGGGTCTGGGCCTTGCCGACGATGATCGCCCCGGCCTCTTTCAAGAGCCGCACCACGGTGGCGTCTTCTTGAGGCATGAACCCTGCCATGACTTTGGAGCCGGAGCTGGTTGGCATGCCCTTAACGTGGATTATGTCCTTGATGGACACGGGTATGCCGTGAAGTGGGCCTCTGATCTTGCCCGACGCTTTCTCTGCGTCCAACGCCTCTGCTTGCGCGATCAAGGCAGCCTCGGAGTCGATATGAGCGAATGCGTTTAGCTCTGGCTGTAAGCGGCCGATGATTTCCAAGGCGCGTTGAATCTGATCGACGGCGGAGGTGGAGCCTTCCGCCATCAGGCGTCCCGCCTCTGACACCGGTCCGCGGCGACCCGGCTGGGCGCTCGGGGGCAAAGCTCGAACGTCGCGCCTCTGGCCCTTGGTCATGCGGTCGACACTCGAGATAAATGCTGGTCTGCGCCCTACGACATCAGGATGATATTCGTGTGCATCTTGGACCGCCTGCCGGAAACTGGTACGGGTATCCATGGGCCTCCACTCTAACTTTGTTGACTGACCGCGTTGATGAAATCATTGGAATTGGACACCGCTCCAAACACTCCGCCCTGCATCTTTATCATCTTTAGGGCAGCGAGGTAATTTCCCTCGTCGGTGGCGCCGGTGCAGTCCTCCAACAGTAGGCACTCGTAGCCGCGGTCATTGGCTTCACGCATAGTCGTATGCACGCAGACATCGGTGGTGATGCCAGTGAACACGATATGGGTGACACCCCGGTTTTTCAAAACCAGGTCCAAGTCTGTGGCCGTGAATGCGCCCTTGGTTGGCTTGTCGATCACCGGCTCGTTTTCTTGAGGCGCGAGTTCTTCGATGATCTCCCAGCCGGGTTCCCCGCGCACAAGTATCCTGCCGCAGGGGCCTACATCGCCGATTCCTGCACCGATCTGCTTGGACCGCCACAGCTTATTGGGCGGGCAGTCTGACAGGTCTGCTTTGTGCCCTTCCCTAGTGTGGATGATGGTGAAACCAGGGATGCGGCGGCAGGCTTCGAGGACGTTACGGGTCGGCTCAACTCCCCTTCTGGTCATGGAGATGTCGTATCCCATGGTGTCCACGTAACCGCCCGGCCCGCAGAAGTCATGCTGCCAGTCGATGAGGAGCATGGCCGTGCGGCTGGGATCGATGTTGCCGTCGTAGGGCCATTCGTAAGGGTCGGCGGAAACTGTATTGCCCACGATGCACTCCTCAGAACATGGGACAAGCCCGGCGCTGCCAGGCTTGTCCCAACGATTACCTTTTGTACTCTGATTATGCCAGAGCCGTTAGACGCAGGTCTTAGTTGGTCCTGCCGGTGATGCCTTCGAGCAAGTAACCTGTGCCTTGAAGTTCAGCATCGGTCGGGACTACGCCATCGGCGATCTGAATCGCTCCGTCTTGGTCTTTGATCGGTCCAGTAAAGGGCTTGAATGATCCAGTCCTCAACGACTCAACCGTATCCAGAGCCGTTTGTTTTACGTCAGCGTCTAGGAAATCACCGAATGGGGAAAGCTGAACCCAGCCAGCGTCCAATCCTTGGAACATTACCGAGCTCTTGTATGTTCCTTTCCTGATCTCTGCGACGATCTCAGCGTAGACCGGCCCCCAGTTCCACGCAGCGCCGGTCAGCCAGGCGTTGGGTGCGGCGGGGCTGGCGTCTTGATGGTAGCCCGATACGAAGATACCAGCGCGTTCCGCTGCCTCTACGATGGTCTTGGTGCAGTCCTGGTGCTGGGTAAGAACATCGATATCGGCGTCAACCATGGCCTGGACCGCGGTCGCTTGCTTGGCCGGGTCGCACCAACTGCTGGTCAACACGAAAGTAGTCTCAACATCGGGGTTGACCGACTGGGCTCCCAGGTGGAAAGCGTTCACGTTCAGCAGGGTCTGCGGTATTGGGAACGCAGCGATGAAACCCAGCTTTCCGGTCTTTGATGTGGCGCCTGCAACTTGGCCTGCAGCATACTCTAATTGCCAGATGTTGCCAAAGAATGCCCCATAATTCTCGAACGCCTCTACGTCACCCATGTGGAGGAACATGACGTCGGGGTGTTTCTCTATGATCTCTTTTGTCGGACCAGAGTACCCGAAGCTGGTAGCGAAGATGATGCTTGCGCCATCGCGAATCATCTGTTCTTCCACCGCCTGGACATCGGCAGTCTCCGGTATGTTTTCCGAACGCAGTATCTCGATGTCATCGAAGACGCGCTCCAGATATTGGCTTCCTTCCGCCGCAGCCTGGTTGTAGCCCAAGTCCTTCTGGGAGCCGACGAAGATGAATCCAATCTTCAGTTTTTCACCGGCTGGCAGGGGCTTGGCTGCTGCAGCGAACTCAGATGTCGAACGGAACGGGCTTCCGGCGGCGGCATCCTCAAATCCCTGGAGAAAGACTTCCGTGGAGCCTCCGGCCAAGTCGGCGCTGGAGGGACTGGTCGCGGTGACGGACCCAGAGTCCGATCCAGGACTGCTCTCGGTCGGTTGAGGGGCGCTGGTGGACGTTGGCGCTGCGGTCGGGTCACTCGAACACGCTGCCAGGGCCAGAACGGCCACGAGCATGAGGGCTCCAATCAGGATCCTACTGGAGCGGGTAAACAAGCTGGAAAACAATGATAGATTCTTAATCCGGTTATACAAACCAATTCCTCCTGTTATTTTGGGAACTTTGCCGCTGGCCTGGCTTTTTCAGGCCATTCTTATGCCAAGACTTGGGTGGTTATTTGATTTCCAAGCCGGTTGTTTTTGAACATCGGTCAAGTGTTTGCCCTTAAAACCCCCTTCAATCCTTCGGGCATGGCTCTAGCCGAGGCTCGGCTCCAAAGGGCCATTACAAACAGGATTATCAAGTAGGGCAGCATGTCTAATATGAAAGGCGACACTGGCGCCCCGACGGTTTGAAGCTGTAGTTGAAGGCCGATCGCGCCACCAAACAAGAACGCTCCGACCATTGCCCGCAGCGGGGACCACATGGCGAAGATTACCAGTCCAACGGCGATAAAGCCGCGGCCTACGGTCATTCCTTCCGACCAGGTGTGGGTTAGACCCAGGGAAAGCTGGGCCCCGCCCAGTCCGGCTAATGCGCCGCCTGCTGCGATCGCCGCGATCTGTATCACGCGGGGATTTCGTCCAGCTGCGTAGGCCACGCTGATGCTTTCCCCCACCGCCTTGAGACTCAAGCCCGTTCGGGTGTAGTGCAGTCCCACAAACAGCAGAGGCCCAAGTCCATAAGCGATGTAGGCCAGGATGTCTTGCTGAAATAGAGCTTCGCCGAGTTTCGGGATCTCCGACAGAAGCGGGATGGCGATCGGATTTAATCCCCCGATGGTGCTGTCCACGTAACCTCTGCCGGCGTAGGCGGTGATGCCAGCCCCGAATAGGGTTAGGGCGAACCCGGTCGCAAGCTGGTTGGTGTCGCGGTAAATAACCAGGTAAGCCAGAATCAGGCTCAATCCGCTACCGGCAGCCATACCCGCAAATACACCAACAGTTGCCGAGCCTGTCTCCGCGGTGGCCATGAAGCCAAAGCAAGCCCCCATCAGCATGGAGCCTTCAGTCCCCAGGTTGATCCTTCCAGCCCTCTCGGTGATCAGCTCTCCATAGGTAGCGTACAAGACCGAGATTCCAGGGCCCACCGCTCCGGTCAACGTACCGCCTAACACCAGCCAGATATCGCTCATTCGATCTTTCGCTCCAACTTGCGGAACCCTAAGACAGAGAAGAGGACTAAGCCAATCAGAATCAACGTCGCCGCGGATGGCAGGTTGCCGCTAAATTGAAGAACATCACCGCCGACGACAATCACAGCGATCAGGAAACAGGCGCCGATCAGGGCGATCGGATTGTGATTGGCCATCCAACTGGCGAGGAAGCCCATAAAGCCGAGGTTATTGGATATTCCGGGCCGAAGATGGTGCTGGATGCCCGAAACTTCGCTCATGCCGGCAAGACCTGCTAACCCGCCGCCGACTAGCATCGCGATGATGATATAGCGAAGCACGGGGATTCCGCGCCGGCGTGCCGCGTCTGGATTGCCGCCGACTGCGCGCATATTGGCGCCCCATCTGGTTCGGCTGAGGAACAGATAGGTCGCTATGATTCCGACGACCGGAAGCACCAATCCCAGGTGCAGCCGGGTATCGGCTATGGTTGGCAAAATGGATTCAAACTCGAAGTTTGAAGTATAGGGGTAGCCGAACCCGGTGGGGTTTTTCCAGGCCCCAAAAACAAACACATCGACGAAGAGGATCGCAACATAGTTGGAGAGAAGGGTGGATATGACTTCGTTGACGTTTCTCCAATGCCGCAACAAGATTGCGGTCCCGCCCCAGATCGCGCCACCCAAAAAACCGGCAACCGCCATCGCGGGCAACATCAGCCATATTGTCCCGAGATCGACGTACAGGGCCACTCCAGTAGCAGCCCAGGCCCCGATATACAGTTGGCCCTCTCCTCCAACATTGATCAGGCCGACCCGGGCGGGGATCGAAGCTGCCAGACCGGTTAAGACGAACGGAATCATCCTGACTCCGACTTCGCTGAGGCCTACTCGGCTTCCTAGCGTCCCCTCAAACATCTTGGAGTAAACTTCCACCGGGTCTCGCCCGATGATCGCGATGAATATGGCGAAAACCAAGAACGCGAAGACTATGGCAAGAAGAGACCGTGCAATCGGGGGAGTGGTTATCGTGGTGGCGAGCCCTTGCGCCTGACGTAGTGTGCTCTGGTATTGCACTGGCTACTCTTGCTGTCCGGTCATGAGCATGCCGATCTTTTGAACTGAGGCATTTTCGGTTGGAAACGCCCCTACTATGTTGCCCTGAAACATCACCACCATGTTGTCGCTCAAGGCCAACAATTCATCCAAATCTTCAGATACGAGAACTATGGCGCCTCCCCGATCCCGGTAATTCAACATCAGGCGTCGGGTGGTTTCAGCGGTCACAACGTCCAAACCCCTTGTTGGGTAATAAGCCATTAGGACCTTAGGATTGCTGGCCGCCTGGCGGGTAAGTTCCATCTCGCGGGCAAGGATCACTTTCTGGACGTTTCCGCCGGACAATTTATCTACCCGCATCCCGTGAGCGGCCAACTGCAGAGGGAATCTACTCAGCGCAGCCGTGATTTTATCTCTGATACCGCCGATGTCCAACCAGATTCCGCCGTTGCTGTAGTTGGCGAGTTCTCCTAGAACCAGGTTCTCGTCCACCCGCATCTCCGGCACCATAGCCATACTGATGGGGTCCTCAGCAACGTAGCTAACTCCGGCTTCGAGGATATCGGCCACCGACCATCCTTTGATGTCTTGACCGGCTAGGCTGATACTTCCGCTTCTGCTTCGGACCATCCCCATCAGAGTCTCGCCCAGCTCTTGCTGACCATTGCCTGAGATGCCTGCAACCCCCAGCATCTGCCCGGGCATGACACTAAAACTCACCCCGTGCAGGCCTCTGGGGTCGTTGGCCTCACCGGTACATACGTCTTTGAATTCGATCGCCGCCGCGCCGCCGATATCGTGGGCGACCCGTTGATAAGCAATCTTCTTGGAGTCATATTCGATGTGATCTTGTATGCGGGCTCCTGGTGGCACGGCTTCAACATCGATGCCCATCATCAGAGAAACTAGATCGTCGCCCGTGACTCCCTCACTGGACCTGTTGGTCACCACTCTCCCACGCCGTAGCACGGTGATTCGGTCAGCAGATGACAGAACCTCGCGAATCTTGTGGGTGATGAACACGATCGCGAACCCGTCGCGCCTGAGTTCGTTGAAGACCTCAAACAGGCCTTCCACTTCGTGGGGTGCGAGAACACTGGTCGGCTCATCCAGAATCAGGACCTGGGCCTTGGCCATGATCAGCTTGATGAGTTCGACCTTTTGACGTTCCCCCATGGTGAGATCGCCTACCCGGGCAGACGGATTCACATGCAAGTTGTATCTGTCGGAGACCTGCCAGATCTGCCGGATGAGGACTTTCCGGCTGAGTACCATGCCTTGATCTGGAAGGAAGAGTGCCACATTCTCGGCCACTGTCAGGGCGGGTATCAGCGCAAAATTCTGGAACACCATGCCGATGCCCATGCGCCTGCTATCGCGGGGGGACTGAATCCGAGCCTCGGTCCCGTCAAATTCGATGCTCCCTGCGTCGGGCTGGTAAACGCCGTAGATGATCTTCATCAACGTGCTTTTTCCGGCGCCGTTCTCGCCCAGGACCGCGTGGACCTCGCCACGGTATACGTCCAAGTCTATGTTGTCGTTGGCAACAAGGTCCTGGAATCGTTTAGTGATACCCCGTAAAGCAAGCAAGGGACGGGGGTTTACGCCATCTTCAGACACGTTATCTACAGTGTCAGCGCGCTTGGGGTCTCGCTTGGATTCTCTCTTGGGGTCTTTTGTAAGGCCGTCGGTCGGCTCAGGCTCATCCGGTGTTCGGGAAAGCCGGCCAAACCAGGGCATGATGATTGGCAAAGGAAGTTTCTCATGGCCAAAAGGCGATGCAAAACGCGGAAACGGAGTGGCACTGTATCCCCGCGCATACGTATAGTCGACGCCCATATTATCATCGAGTGGTGTTTCACGGATATATCGTGGATGTAAAATTTGTATTACAAGCTTTTGGACGCCGAGTTCGCGCCGGTTAGTTATTTGCTCTTCGCCCAACCGTTGTGGTTCAATTCGGACGGCGAACCAAGAATGCGAGAACGATCGATGAGTTATCTTGATGATCCCCACCAGAACGATGCTTGAGACCACGAAGACGATCGTCATCGCGTTGGGTGGAAACGCCATTCTCTCCGAGGGCGACACTGGTGAAGTCGAGCAACAGACGCTCAGTATGGAGCTGGCTTGCCGGCAACTTGTACCACTGATTCGCTCGGGCAGCCGGGTTGTCATCACCCACGGCAACGGTCCGCAGGTAGGCAATCTTCTGATACAGCAAGAGGAATCAGGACCGGATATCCCCCAGCAACCCCTGGATATCTGCGTGGGAATGACCCAGGGTCAGATCGGCGCTATGTTGCAACAAGTGTTGGACAAGATCCTTCGCAATCAAGGTATCCAGCGAGACGTGGTTACTCTGGTCAGCCATTTCATTGTGGGTGAAGACGACCCCGATTTTGGCCTGTCATCCAAGCCGATCGGCCCGTTCTTGGATGCCGGAAGCAAAAAGAGCTACGAAGAGCGCGGCCATACGGTGATGGAGGTCCATCCGGGCAGCGACCGGCCATATCGGCGGTCGGTGCCTTCACCCGCGCCCCTTAGGCTCTTGGAGCGCCGGTCTCTGCGCGCCCTCGTCGATCAAGGAGCCATCGTCATAGCTGGTGGCGGTGGTGGTATCCCAGTGGTTCTGGAGCCCGACGGCTCCTACCGGAGGGTTGAGGCTGTGATCGACAAAGACCTGGCAGGCGAAAAGCTGGCGGAGAGCGTGGGCGCCGATATCTATCTTATCTTGACCGATGTCGAATCCGTGTCCCTGGACTTCGGCACCGAGCTTCAACGGCCGATCCGCGAGATCACCGCCTCCCAGGCGCGGAAATACTTTGAAGAAGGCCAGTTTGCGCGAGGTAGCATGGCGCCCAAGGTTATCGGTTGCATCCAGTTCGTAGAATTCGGCGGAGAGAGGGCGGTAATCACTGGCCTAGAATGGGCTGAGGAAGCGCTGGCTGGCAGAGCGGGAACGCATATCTTACCGGGCTGATGCCGGGTCGCCCGACCCGAAGGCCCACGGGAACTCGATGGATCACGTACTTAGAGCACAGCAGTTCGACAAGAAGCTGATTGCCCAGGTGTTCGACGCCGCTGATGAGATGGAGAAGGTCGTCGCCCGCGGCGGCAGTGAAGAGCTTCGCGGCCGGATCATGGCCTCTTTGTTTTACGCCGTTAGCACCAGAACACGTCTCTCCTTTGAATCGGCCATGCACCGGCTGGGCGGCAATGTGATCTCCACCGAAAACCCCCAGTCTTTCTCCGACTTCGCGTCGTCCGGCCATTTCGAAGACACCATCAGTATGGTGAACCAGTACGCCGACCTGATCGTGCTGCGCCACCCCGATTCTGGTCTGGTCTACCGTGCGGCTGACGTTTCGTCCATCCCGGTGGTGAACGCCGGCGGCGGAGATCAGCATCCAACGCAGGCCTTGCTGGATCTCTACACAATTTACCGGGCGATAGACGGCATCGACGGCGTGTCGGTGGTGTTGATGGGCGATCTGTCCCATAGCGGGGCCAGCCGCTCACTATGCTACTTTCTGGCCAAATACTCCGGCATCAAGCTTTGGCTGGTCTCACCGAACGAACTTCCTTTGGGCGAAGACTTGCTGGAATATCTGGGGCGGCACGAGGTGAGATTTCAGGAGATTCACGGGCCAGGGCCGGAGCTTGATGATGCGCTCAAGCGGGCCGATGTTGTCTACCAGACGGATCTACCCCAGGAGTATGCTCCCGCAGAGAACGGACCGACCCGGCAGGCATTTCGCATCGACCCGGACATGCTGCGCCTGATCCGCGAGCGGGCCATTATCATGCACCCGTTCCCCAGGGTAGACAGCATCGCTCCCGAAGTCGACTCCGACCCCCGGGCACATTATTTCCAGCAGATCTCAAACGGTCTTTCCATCCGAATGGCGCTCCTTCAGATGCTTCTGTCCAGTCAATAACAGGCGGTCTGAGCGGGTAACTCCTCCCACTCGCAACGACCCTCTTAATGAGGCGTTTCACTCAGCCCAAACACTTTCAAGATGAAGGCGTATTCCAGAGCTACCTCTTTCAGCCGGTTGAACCTGCCTGAAGCGCCAGCATGGCCAGAGTCCATGTGAATCTTCAGCAGTAACAAGTTGTCGTCAGTCTTCGAATCTCTCAGATGCGCGGTCCATTTGGCTGGTTCCCAATACGTCACTCGCGGATCGCTGATGCCCCCGGTGATCAGCATATGGGGGTAGTCGTGGGGCTTCACATTGTCGTAGGGAGAATACGACTTGATGTAGTCATAGAATATCTTGGTTTGAGGGTTGCCCCATTCGTTATATTCCATGGTGGTCAGAGGCAGGGTGTCGTCCTCCATCGTGTTCAAGACATCCACAAATGGCACGTCTGCAACGACCGCTTTGAACAGAATGGGGCGCAAGTTGACGACCGCCCCCATCAACATCCCGCCGGCGCTGCCACCGGATGCGACGATCCCGCCCTTGGCGGTGAAGTCTTTTTCGATCAGGTGCTCCGCGCAGGCGATGAAATCTGTGAACGTGTTCTTTTTGTTGAGAAGTTTGCCACCATCGTACCAATCCCATCCCAAGTCCATACCTCCCCGAACATGAGCGACGGCGAAGATATATCCCCGGTCCACGAGGCTGAGCCTGGCTGAACTAAAATTGGAATCGATGATTATCCCGTATGATCCGTAGCCATAAAGATAGAGGGGGGCTGAGCCGTCGAGGGGAGTATCCTTTGCATAAAGAAGCGATATCGGGATCAGAGTGCCGTCTTCGGCCGGGGCAGATATCCTTTTGGTTTGGTAATTGTCTTCGGAAAAATCGCCCAACACCTCGGTCTGTTTCCTGATCTCGCGCTCGCGGGTACTGATGTCGTAGTCATATACGGTTGAAGGGGTAGTGAGCGAAGTGTAAGAAAACCTCAGGCTGGAGGTGTCCCATTCCCGGCCTTCTTGGATCGACACTGCATAGTCTTCTGCATCGAAGTCCACGTCGAACGATTTCCCGGTGGCGTGTTCTATTATCCGTATCTGATGCAGCCCGTTAGTTCGTTGCGAAAGGATCAGGTAGTCTTTAACCACTGCCATTCCACCGATAGGGCGTCCCAACACGTGGGGAACCAGGTCCTGCCAATTTTCCGATGCCGGCGCCGTTATCGACGTTTCTGAAACTTTGAAATCCTTGGCGCCATCACCGTTGTTTCGAATCAGAAAACGGTCCCCATGGTCGGCAACATCGTATTCAAAATTCTCACGTCGCTCTTGGATCAGCGTAAGTTCACTTCCCGGATCAGCCGCTTCCATGAAATGCCATTCCGCCATGTTGTTACTGGCGGCGACCACGTACATGAACCGCTTGCTGGCAGATTTGCCCACGTGGACAAAGAAACGCTCGTCCATTTCCTGGTACAGCAGCCCATCTGCGGAAGGGTTATCTCCGAGCCGATGCTTGAATATCTTGACTGGCCGGTGATTCTCGTCGAGCACATCGTAGAATACGGTTTGGCTGTCGTTGGCCCATTCGAGGGAGTAATAGGAACGGGGATGTTCTCCTCTGACAGTTCACCGGTCTCCAGATTCTTGAAGAAAATGGTGTATTTCTCGGACCCGTCAGTGTCCACCGAATAAGCCAGCCACTTGTGGTCTGGGCTATTCTCGCATGTGCCAACCCGGCAATAATCCAGGTCTTTCGCCAACTCATTTACGTTGAGAAGGATCGCTTCGGGAGCATCCAAGGATAGATGCTTGCGGCAGAAGATGGGGTACTCGTTGCCCTCTTCATACCGGGCGTAGTAGAAATATTCTCCCTCCTTCTCCGGAACGGTAGAATCGTCCTCCTTGATCCGGCCTCGCATCTCCTGAAATAAGCTTTCTTTTAGTTCAGCCTCCGGCGCCATGACTTCATCGGTGTAAGCATTCTCGGCTCTGAGATATTCCAAAGTTTCCGGATCGTTGACATCGCGCAGCCAGAACCAGGGATCGATTCGGGTGTCACCGTGCGAGATCAGCTGGTGAGGTCTTTTCGAGGCCGCAGGTTCTAGGCTCGCCATATTTTCTTCTCCAACATCAGAAAGAACGCTCTTCGCGGTGGTTTATGCCGCCAGAGCAGCACCCTGTAAGGAATTTAAGGGTAACTGCTCTCACTCGGTAGGCGGAGTGTACGTCCCTCGGTTGTTTTGACTCACTGTCCCTGGAATCAATATCCTGCGGTTTAGTCCCAGACGGTTCAGGCGACGGGCAACTCCTCTCCCGAATCCGACGCCTGCTTGATGGTGTCAATGAAGCGGTGCAGGTCGACCGCGGTATCGAACGTCGGCAGGCGGCTCTGACCGGTCCGGATCGCCTCGGCAAACAGGGCATACATCTGGCCGACGTTGAACGGATCGCCACGGGGGAAGTCGTCCGGGACATATACGAAACGCTCGGGAATGGTCAGGTCCTTTAACTCGTGGCTTCCCTGAGCGCCTTGCACGCGTAACATCTCACCGCGCTGAGACGAGACGCTCCCGGTGGTGACTAGCGTGCCTTCCCGGCCGTAGATCTCCATCCGAAAGCCGCTGCCGGCCCAGGGTACGGCGCCGACATGGACCGACACCGCCGCGCCGCGCTCGAGCCGTCCGGATACTCGAATGTTGTCCGGGGAGGTAACGTCCACAAACTTCTGGGTATCGGTCTCGTAGATTTTCTGCACCTGGGTCGTGACCATGCACGCAACTCGTGTGAAGTCGCCCAAAACGAACCGCAGGGCGTCAATGACGTGCCCGTTGGCGATGGTCAGCGTGTTCGCGCCTTGGCTGGCGTCGAGATTCCAATTGCGGCTGGAAGGGCGTTCCAACGCTCCGTCACGCATAGTCGTGACATGGCAGGACAGCACCTCCCCCACGTAGCCTGTGTCGATCAGCTCCTTGAGATATAGCAATGCGGGGCTGACCCGAGATTGCAGACCGACGGCCGTTTGCACCCCTTTGGCCCGGGCAAGCATCGCCAGTTCTTCGGCTTCGGCGGTAGTCCGGCCCAGCGGCCACTCCGTGTAGACGTGCTTGCCGGCCTCGATGGCGGCCTTCGTCGGCTCATAGTGCAATGGCACCCGTACTACTACGGCCACCGCGTCGATCTCCGGTGAAATAACCATTTCCCGGAAATCGTGGAAGGCGAGCTTCGCTCCAAACGCCTGCCGCGCCTCTTCCGCGCTCTCAGGCCTAGAGGTACAAACCGCGGTAAGTTCGACATCCGGGCTGGCCAGTAAAGCCGGGTAGTGCGACTGGGATGACCAGGTCGAGTTGACGTTAGCTCCCACAAATCCCAAGCGAATCTTGTTTGTCATGATGCAGGCTCCTCAAATGGAATCGTTACACTATAGCCAGAGTGATGGCCTACTCTCAACCGTCGTACCCTGAAACCCAGGCGATCCCGCTCCAGAATTCCAAGGGGGAATAGTCGAGCAATCCAATTACGTGATGGGTCCGACTTCGCCCGGTGTTAGGCGCAAAAATGCCCTCGCATTCGATTGCCCGGGTATCGATTCCGACCCTGGTGGGAGATTGGGAATATTCGGACCACACCGAGATTAGCGAATTCTCGCAAGATGCCCGCCAAAGACTAACGCAGTAGTTGCCTATCACCACAAGAATAGCTAACATCTGCTCCCAAGACGCTATTTTGCAAACGCAAGGATGGATCCATATGCCCGAGATAGAAATTCTTTTACCCGGTTTCAGCATCAATACTGATCAGGGAACTCTAGGTCTTTGCACCGTAACACTGGTCCGTGGAGAAAAACTAACAGTGGTGGACGTAGGACACTTTGGACGACGGACTATGTTGGTTGAGACGCTGCGAAGCCATGGGATCTCTCCTGAAGAGATCGGAAGAGTGATACTGACCCATGCCCATTGGGACCATTCCCAAAACACCGATCTATTCCCGAACGCCGAAATTGTGATTTCCAAGCAGGAATTAGAGTACAGCCGGAACCCCAGGGCTAATGATTATGCGACTGCCAAATACTTCGCTGACACGTTATCGCCCCACACTGTCGTTGAAGTCTCAGGTGAAACCGAATTGGAGAAAGGGGTCGGAACGTTTGACACACCCGGCCATACCGCTGGACACCAAAGTGTTCTTGTGGAGACTTCGGGCGGCCTGGTCTGCCTTGGTGGCGATGCGATATCAGATGCAGGAGCCTTAAGGCGCGGTATGCCTGCGTTCGTATTCTGGAGCGTTGAACAAGCCCAAGCTAGCCTAAAGAAAATCTCTGCAGCCGCAGACGTCATTTACCCAGGTCACGACCGACCGTTCCGGATCGATGGCGAAAATTTCGAGTACTTAACGGAATCTCCAACCATCAAAATTAGCGGATTCCTAGACAGTGGCCGAGACCTGGTATCGGTGGAACTCGGTTTGCCACCCAGGTTTGAACCTCGAATCAACCCGGACGCCGTTTAGGGCCTATAGAAGACGCCGGCAACAGGGTGTCGCCTGTGCCAGACAGTTTCAGTCTGGCAGGCCGCCGACTGCTTCCTCGAATGTAATCACCGGGTAGATGGTGTTGGTGTTCCATACGGCCAGACCCAGGTCAATAGCCACATCGTCTGCCGCGTGGCCGTTGGGGGCGTCTAGCAAGATGAACGTCAGATGGGCTGATTTACTGACCCACCCACCCTGAAATGTACAACCGTGGGTCTGTAGCACGTCTGTCATGGTGGATTTCGCGATCAACACCCGGTCCCGTATCTCGTTGTTCACTCCGGGACAACTGTCAGGACTGTGGCTTAGGGACATCATGTATAACATCGAGTCTCCTTTTGATGGCCAAATTTTGATGGCCAAATTTTCGACGATCTATCTTGGCACAGAAATGCAATTAAGTGCGCTTGCGTCAACTCTGGACCCGGACGGCGAGTCGATTTATGCTATCGTTCCTTAGATTGAAAAATACCCTTGATCTGCGGGATGTGCAGCGCTTAGTTGGAGTAAACCCATGCCGATCACAAACATTGAGGTTAACAGCCGACGCCCGTTCGCCGACGGGAAGCCGTTTGGAAATGTGGGCCCTTATGAGCAATTGGACGGCGTCGCCCGGTTCGCCATTGACCCTGAAAACTCGGCCAATGAAACGATCACAGACCTGAATTTGGCGCCCCGCAACGCCGATGGAATGGTAACCTTTTCCTCTGATTTCCGCATCCTTCAACCCGTGGACCTCCAAAAAGGAAACCAGCGGATCCTCATGGATATCCCAAATCGAGGCAAACCCCTGGCACTCAGGAACATCAACAGCGCACCTGAAGTAACTCCCGATGCCCCCATGGACCCGGGCAACGGATTTCTCATGCGGGAGGGCTACACCATCGTTTGGTGTGCCTGGCAACACGACGTTCCCGACGTCCCCGGTATGCTGAAGATAGATATTCCCAACGCGGTTACTCCCGATGGTCCAATCTCAGGCAAGGTAGTTGTTACCTTCCAGCTCAACTCCCCGTCTCAGATCGAATTCCTTTCCAGCAGGAACCACCGGCCTTATAAGGCAAGCGATCTGGATGACCCGGCCGCAGTGTTAACGGTCCAGGAAGACGAGGACGCTCCAGAGCGGATAATCCCCAGGGACAAATGGTCCTTTGCGCGCCTCGAGAACGGCAAAACCGTGCCAGACGGCAGTTATGTTTATCTCGCGTCTGGTTTCGAACCAGGCAAGGTCTATCAGGCTATCTTCACCACTACCGGTGCACCGGTGGTTGGGCTGGGTATGTTAGCCACAAGGGATTTGGCCGCATTCTTGAGGTACAGCACTCCAGACGAAGGCAATCAGCTGACCAGCAACATCGAACACGCTTACAGCTTCGGGGTTTCACAGAGTGGACGATTTCTGCGGCTGTTTCTCTACCTGGGATTGAACTGGGATGAAGAAGGCCGCAAGGTTTTTGATGGATTCATGCCCCATGTCGCTGGAGGGAAGATGGGCGAATTCAATCACCGGTTTGCCCAACCTTCCAGTCAGGCCACGCGGAGCGGTAACAGCCTGTTCCCATTTAGCGACATCGCGCAAACCGACGCGGAGACGGGTCTGACAGATGGTCTGCTATCCCGGCTTTCCGCTCGGGGCGCCCTGCCCAAGGTGATGTACACCCATACCCCTTCGGAATATTGGGCCGGACACGGTTCACTGATGCACACCGACCTGACTGCCAGCCGAGACGTGGATCCGCCACAAGATGTTCGGATCTACGTCTTCGCCGGCGCACAGCATGCCCTGGCCACCTTTCCTCCTGTGGACACAGATGTGGACGGGCACCATGGGCAGCATCATTTCAGTATCATCGATTACCGGTGCCTTCTGCGGGCGGCATTGACCAACTTGGACCGGTGGGTGACCACTGGGGAAGCTGCCCCGCCCAGCCAGCATCCAAGGATCGATGATGGCACCGCTGTCCCACCGAAGACAATTGCGGGTGCCTTAGCGGGAATTCCTGGATTGAAACTTCCGATGCCGATGCGCCGTTTCACTCGTCTGGATTTCGGTCCCGACCCAAGCGTACCCACCAAAGTCCCGGCTGAGATTGGCAAGGTGTATCCAAACCTGGTGTCGGCGGTAGATAAAGACGTAAACGAGCGATCAGGAATCGCTTTGCCTTTTGTAACTGTCCCATTAGCGACTCACACAGGATGGAACCTCCGGCATAAGGACATCGGGGGAGGCGGACAGGTCCTATCCACGGGAGGAGCGTCGGGCGGGACTCTGCGTGGATCAATGGTTCCATTTGCAGCCACTCGAGCAGAACGGGAATCGGCTGGAGACCCTCGGCTTTCCATTGAAGAGCGGTACTCTTCCAAAAGCCAGTATCTCGAAAAGATTGCCCAAGCAGCGGGAGATCTGGTTGCCGAGCGTTACCTGCTTGATGAAGATGTCGAGGTAATCATGGGCCAAGCAGGGGAGCACTACGACTTTCTGACTGGTACGAAGGGTAGCTGAATGGACGGCTCGAACTCGTCTGAGGACCGGCTTCAGATCGAGGTTGGAGATCGCACCGTTTCCGCGATCAAGACCTCGCCGGGTGGGCCTTCCAGGTTCACATTCGTGTACGCTCCTGGCGCAGGTTCAAATATCGAAGACCCTTTCGGTCAGTTCCTAAGCCTACGACTCGCCTGTGAAGGGATCACCACGGTGCGCTTCCAGTTCCCATACATGGAGGCTGGAAAGAGACCGCCAGATCGACCACCTTTGCTGCAGGAAACCTGGCGCGCTGCCATCCGCGTGGCCCGATCTGATAACGGCAAGTTGATCGTCGGCGGCAGATCGATGGGAGGCCGTGTTGCATCTCAGGTGGTTTCCCAAGGAACCCAGGTCGATGGGTTGGCTCTGTTCGCATATCCCCTTCATGCGCCGGCCAAACCCACCGTTTGGAGGGACGAGCATCTGCCGGATATCGGAGTCCCAACCTTCTTCTGCTCAGGCGATCGGGATAATTTCGCGTCCCCGAATGAATTGAATACAGTTACCTCCAAGATCCCAAACCCGACCGTTCACATCTTAAGTGGCGCCGACCACGGCTTTGCGGTTTTAAAGGCCAGTGGACGCAGCCGTCAGGACGTCTGGGATGATGCTTTGGAAGCTATTTTAGGGTGGCTGGAAGCAGCTAGCTTCGGTTAGAAAGAGTTTACCGTTAGAACTGGCCTACCGCTTGAACGGGTTTACCGCAGACCCCGGAAGAATTTCCGAATGTCTTCCACCAGTCTGACCGGCTCTTCCAGCGCGGCAAAGTGCCCTCCGCTGGGCATGTCAGTCCACTGTTGTATGTTAAAGGACCGCTCAGCCCACTCCCGCAGGGGTACCGAATTTTCCCTTGGGAAGGCCGCAATTCCAACCGGTACCTCGATCTTCTCGTTCTCGGCCAGGTTCCAGTCTTTGCTGAACGCTTCATAGTAAAGACGCGTAGAAGAATTTATCGATTGGGTCACCCAGTAGATCGTGATCGTGGTGAGAAGTTCGTCTTTGGTGAACCTGGATTCGACATCGCCGCCGCAGTCGCTCCATCGGCGGTATTTCTCCACGATCCACGCTGCCAGGCCAGCCGGAGAATCGTTCAAGCCGTAGGACAACGTCTGGGGTTTTGTACTCTGGATATGAGAGTATCCGCCCTCCTCGGCCAGCCACTGCGCTCGCTGTTGCAACATCGCATTTTCAGCGTCGGATAGTTCTCTACTGTCTGCTCCCCGATAGGGGGTAGGACTAGTGGTCGAAGTCGTGTGGATTCCAACTACCTTGTCCCCGTGGGATAACCCTAATTTGGCAGTGACCCTGGCACCCCAGTCGCCGCCCTGGACGGCAAACCTAGGGTAACCGAGGTTGTCGGACATTAGTTTGGCCCACATATCAGCGATGGTGAAGATGTCCAGACCACGCTTCTGCGAGGCGTCAGAAAAACCGTAACCGGGCATGGAAGGGGCTACCACATCGAAAGAGTCGGCCGGGTCGCCGCCGTGGCCGGCGGGGTCACAGAGCATGGGTATGACCTTGTGCATCTCAAAGAAGGTGCCGGGCCATCCGTGGGTGATGATCAGGGGCATGGGATTGGGGCCCTTACCCTTCTCGTGTATGAAATGGATATTCAGCCCATCAACTTCGGACTTGAAGTGAGATAAGGAATTGATCAACCGCTCCTGCTTTCTCCAGTCGAACTCGGTACGCCAGAATTCCACTAATCCTTTGATGTAGTCTAGGTTAGTTCCATAATCCCAGTCCGAGCCGGGTATCTCATCGGGCCACCTAGTGCGAGCTAGCCGCTCTCTTAGGTCTACCAACACGGACTCAGGAATTTCAACATTGAACGGGGTAACTGCCATCTTCATCATCTCCTGTCAGACCTGAGGATTGTGCGTATTCAATTAGCCTTGGCCGGTCCCTTGAAGAAGCTCTATTCCCTAGCTCTGCGGCATAGCTAATTACAACGTGCGCACTATAACCCAACTTGCCTTCGAATGTCGTTTGCGTGACGTACTCGGATGGGCCTTGGGGATTGTCCCGCGCCACTCTAACATCGCGATATGCCGCCACATTGTTGCCACCACTGGAGTAAGATAGGGGCCACCAAGGGGATGGCAGATCCTGAAGAAGTTGTAGAAGTAGAGATTTGCACTCTCCGAATCCCGGTCGCCGCCGAGTAGTCCGCCGATTCGATCTGGCAAACAAATTCTGATGGAGGTCACATTATGTCCAACTATATGTACGTTTCACTGCAAGACGATGACAAGATCTTGGTTTTCGCCATGGACTCCGGGACCGGCAGATTAACCTCGATAGCGGAAGTTCCTGCCGCCGGTGGACCATCCTCCTCGGCGATTAGTCTGGACAAGAAGACCCTCTATGTGGGTCATCGCACCAGTAACGAGATCTCCAGCTACCGGATTGATCCAAACACCGGAGAGCTTACACAGATCAACAAGGTGTCGTTGGAAGCTTCTCCCACATATCTGGCCCCAGACCGAAAAGGGAGATTCTTGCTTTCTTCCTATTATCAGGGTGCCCATGTAGCGGTCCACTCCATCGCGGATGACGGTTCAGTGAGTGACACCCCCGTCCAGTGGCTGGAGACGGCGACTGCGGCCCACGCTATTCAGACCGATCGGTCAAACAAGTTTGCTTTCGTGCCCCACATCGCCCGCTTGAACGACAGCGTGATGCTGCCTCCCGGAGATGCTCTGGGACCCAACGCGATCTTCCAGTTCAAGTTCGACGAAAACAATGGAACCTTGACGCCGAACTCGCCTCTGAAAGTAGAGCCGAAAGAGTTTCTGGGCCCACGGCATCTTTGCTTCCATCCGTCCTTGGATGTCGTCTATTTCACCGACGAACAGGGATGCAGCGTCACCGGTTATCGTCTGGACAGTTCAGCCGGAACCCTGTCGGCGTTCCAGACCATAAGCACTCTGCCAGATGGATATTCCGGCAGGAACACCTGCTCTCAGATCCAGATATCCCCAACAGGGAAATTCTTGTACGCCCCTAACCGCGGGCACAACAGCATCGCCGGTTTTACGGTGGACGCCTCCTCCGGGTATTTGACCGGGATCGGGCAGATTCCGACTGAGTCTGTTCCAAGTGCGTTCAGCTTGGACCCCGAAGGCAAATTCCTATTCGCAGCCGGTTCAGAGTCGGGCCGCATAGCGGCCTACCAGGTCAACACCGACACCGGTGGCCTGACTCCCCTGGAGACCTATGCGGCGGGCAAGCGGCCCATGGGAGTGCTGATTGCCAACCTGGTCGGATAGTCTCTTTTTAGGTCAGAAGAGAGATCAAATGGCTTCTACATCACTGTCCGGTCGCATCGCGGTCTCACGAATTTCCGGAATGATGAGCTAGGAATTCGAAGACTCGTCAGGGTAATCTATGGAACGAGTAAAGGGAAATGGGGATCAAGAGGAGTAAAACATGCCTATCGAACGGCTCTCGCCAGAATTAGATCGAATAGTGTCCCCGGACCAAGAGGTAGAGGTGCTCGGCACCGGCTACTTCGTCGGTGAAGGGCCGCTATGGTGGAAGGAAGATCAGCATTTGTTGTTTAGCGAAGTTCGAGGGAACCGGAGGAGGAAATGGTCCGCTGCCGAGGGAGTTTCTCTGGTCCAAGACGACACCAATAACGCCAACGGACTTACACGAGACCCCCAGGGTAGGTTGATCATCTGCGAGGGCGGCGCCCGGCGGGTGATCCGGATCGAACCCGACGGCAGTACCACCGTTGTAGCCAACAAATATCATGGGCTGCGATTGAACCGGCCGAATGATGTGGTGGTCAAGTCGGACGGCAGCATCTACTTCACCGATCCCGGCGGTCCCTCCCCGGACAACGATCTGGATTTCTCGGGAGTGTATCGGGTATCTCCGGACCTGGGCGATATTAATCTATTAGTCCGGGATTATGTCTTGCCGAACGGTCTGGCATTTTCTCCGGATGAGAGCATCCTCTACATCAACGACTCCCTGGGGTTGCTGGTACGGGATGACATGTTCCGCAGCCTCGGGCGTATTGATGCCTACGACGTGAGGGCGACTGGAATGCTGGCCAATCGGCGGGTCTTCTGCGAGCTAAGAGGTGAGATGTCTGGTATTCCCGACGGGATGAAAGTGGATGTCGAGGGAAACGTCTATTGCACCGGACCGGGCGGTGTTTGGATCATGGACCCCAGCGGCAAGCATCTGGGAACAATCTTGACCGAGGTCGAACATACCACCAACATGGCTTGGGGTGGCGAAGACTGGAAGACTCTGTTTATCACCACATTTGAGACTCTGGCCCGAATCGAGCTAAAGATCGCCGGGATGCCGGTTCCTGCTTAGTGACTCAAGGTGTGTTTGCACGAGGGCACTGATCCAATCCCAGCCGATGCACTTCGCCGACAAGTCCGGGACGCATTGTGCTTTTAACGGATTCCTTGGCGGACCGACGATCTGCCTTCTAGACGCGCTTGTAATCCCATAAATATGTAGACATATTTGGCTCCGGGAACACGGCCTACGGTATCTTCGTGCATCCCTCTGGCAAAACAGTATGCTTCAATTTTTCTTGCCGCCAACTCGGAATCTGCGTCAAATTGACACCAACCCATAGGGGCGCCGATTTCAACTTCCCTCTGTTCCGGGTTGTTGGTCGTTCCGATTATCCAAAGAGAGTAAGTCCCTACAAGCCTTTCAATGTCCGCTTCAATGATCGTCTCGGATGCCATGTTGGTGCGCCTCCAAGTTGTTGTCAGTTCCATTTCATGGGAATGGACTGGAGATTAAAGACTATTTTATACTAGTTTTATATTCTGACCAGATAATGCGCACATCCATGTTTGAGTCGTTTTCCCGTCCATTACAATCCCTCTGTGAAGGGCAGCGGACTGGAATTCCGTCTTTGAACACCACAGGAATCTTAGACACCCTTCTCTCCTTGGGCTAGAATTGCTTCCGATGTGACTAAACCAGGGCGGGACGATGTCTGGAGAAGGATTTAACCCATGAACGTAACTGAAGCCGTTGCTCGAATATTAAAGCTCGAGGGTATCGAGTGGATATCCTGTTTCCCTTCCAACAATCTCATCGAAGCGGTGGCTAAAGAAGGTCTCCGCACCATCATGTTCAGACATGAGCGGGGCGCGATCATGGCCGCTGACGGATTCAGCCGGATGAACGACCGTGAGAAGTTCGGCGTAGTCATTACCCAGGGTGGTCCTGGCTCAGAAAACTCGATGGGGGGCATTGCTCAAGCATTCGGCGACAACATCCCCATCTTGTACCTGCCCGGAGGACCGGCGCTCAGCCAATACGCCGTCCGTCCCAATTTCTCTCCCGTGCGTACATTCGAAACTGTGTCCAAGTACGGCGAGGTCATTGTCCAGGCTGACCAGGTCGCCAATGTCATGCGCCGGGCGTTCCACAACCTCCGCAACGGACGCCCGGGACCAGTCATTGTCGAGATCCCCTCCGACATAGGTACCCACCAGGTGTCTGAAGAGGCATTGAATTATCATTCGCCAAAGCGGGCCCCACAATCGCCCGCTGCCTCAGACATCAAGGATGCCGTCAAGCTGCTGCTAAACGCCAATAAACCGGTCATCTGGTCGGGTATGGGCGTGCTGATGTCCAAGGCCACCGAAGAGCTCAAGGAATTGGCAGAGCTAACTGAGATACCCGTTTACAGCACCATGCCAGGCAAGTCGTCCTTCGACGACCGCCACCCCCTAGCCTTGGGGGCCGGAAGCAGCGCCACCTCATTGCCGGCGTGGACCTGGCTCCAGGAGTCCGACGTGCTATTCGCGGTTGGCTCCAGCATGACTCGGACCAGTTACGGCCAGCCGATTCCCGATGGAAAGGTCATCATTCACAACACGGAGAGCATCGAAGACCTGAACAAAGATTTTTCGGTGGACATCGGCATCCCTGGCGACGCCAAACTCACCCTGCAGGCAATGGTCGAGGAAGTAAAAGCGCAGATCGGTCAAGACGGCCATAAAGGCAAGACCGATGTCGCCGCAGAGATCGCCAAGCTGAAATCACAGTGGATGGTTGATTGGACTCAGATACTGAATTCGGATGAGACGCCGATCAATACCTATAGAGTGATCGGTGAACTGGAGCGCAATCTGGACAAGGTAAATAGTATCGTTACCCACGACGCCGGAGCTCCGCGAGATACGATCATGCCCTTCTACACCTCGACCGTTCCCCACAGCTACATCGGATGGGGCAAGACAACCCACTTGGGCTACGGCATACCTCTGATGATCGGCGCGAAACTGGCCAACCCCGACAAGTTCTGCTTGAATTTCATGGGTGATGGCGCATTCGGCATGTCTGGGCTGGACATCGAAACCTCGGTCCGGGAAGGCGCGCCAATCACGACCATCGTCCTGAATAATGGCGGCATGGCCACCTATCCGGGCGGGTATCCCGTCGCCAACGAGTTGTTCGGCACGACCCGGATGACCGGCGACTACGCCAAGCTAGCCGAGGGCATGGGCGCCGTCGGAATTACCGTGACCGAACCCGGCGAGATTGCCAACGCGCTGAAACAAGCCCAGCGACTCAACGCCGAAGGCAAGACAGTGCTGCTTGATATCCACACCAACCTGGAGGCCCGAAGGTCCAACTTCAGCTAGATTCAGTAAACGAAGTGAAAAATGTCTATTGCAAAGACGAACGGTGATTTTATTTCGGCTTCCAGGGCCCTGCTGCCTCTAATCAGGAAGAGCCGCAACGAAATGGAAAGTCAAAGGCGACTATCCGAGCCGGTGGTACGGGGAATGGCCGATGCGGGCATCTTCAAGGCCTACTACCCCCGGTCCGTCGGCGGGCTCGAAATCGATCCTTTGGCCGTCATGGAAGTGGTCGAAGAGATTTCCCGAGCCGATGGTTCCGCAGGATGGAGTGCAATGATTACATGTGTCGCCGGAAATGTGGGTGGGAGACTCAAAAATCAGGTCGCCCTAAAGCTTTTTGGGCAATCAGCAGACGTTCGAGTAGCGGGTTCAGTAATTCCAAGGGGCGAGGCCCAGCCGGTTGACGGTGGTTTTCGCGTTAGCGGACGCTTTACGTTCGCGAGTGGCATCGACTACGCCAACTGGCTGGTGTGTCATTGCATCGTATTCGACGATCAAGGTCCAAAACTGTCGGACGATGGTATCCCACAAACTCTAATCATATTTTTGCCCAAAGAAGAAGCAGATGTCCGCGAAACATGGACCGCCGCAGGGATGTGCGCTACCAGGAGCCACGACTTCTATCTGCACGATGTCTTTATCCCCGGTGAGCGAACCTTACGGTTGTCCGATCAACCCGAAGAAACTGGGCCGCTATTCAATCCGCGAACGATGCTGGTCTATTTCTGGGGCCCCTTCGCTACTTGTTTGTTGGGCATCGGCCGGGGCGCCATGGACACTTTCCTAGAGTCGGTCGCTGGTTCTGGCACTAACATGTCGCCCACCCCCATCCGAGACCGCCCCGCTGTGCATGCTGCAGTGGGCAACGCGGAAGCCGCGTTAAGTTCAGCCCGCGCCTATGTTTACGATGCCATTGGAAACGTGTGGAAAGCGGCCTGTAATGGCGAACTAGATCTCAGCCAGGAGATCGCTCAAGCTCGACTGGCGGTCGCAATTGCCAGTCGCGAATCGGCGAGAGCCATCGATCTGCTTTTCGAGGCAGCCGGCACGACCGCAGTCTATGCGTCCCACCCGATGGAGCGGTATCACCGCGATATTCATGTGGCTACCAAGCATCTGGGCGGCAGTCCGGCCAACTTCGAAATGGCCGGACAAGTGTTGCTAGGCTTGAAGCCCGCGGGACCAGGATGGTAGACGCAACCTCAAGGCCATAGCGAAACAGGCATCCACGCTTATCTTTTTATAACATCGCAAGATCGGTGTAGAGGCTCGAGTCAGAAATTCTCGGTGAGGGAGGTTTACATGGCATTCCACGTGTACGTAGCGCTACAAGATGATGACCGGATCGCTCGGTTCGTCATGGACCCAGAGACAGGTCAACTCGCAAGCCAGGGCACGGTCAAAGTGGATGGTGGGCCTGCCCCTCTTGCGATCAACCCCTCCGCCACTACACTCTACGTTGGGCAGCGGAACGGACTTCGCTTGTCGAGCTTTGCGATCAACCAGAGCACCGGCGACCTGACTCTGACCGGAAGCGCTGAGCTAAAGGGCGAGCCGTGCTATTTGTCGACGGACCATACTGGCCGGCACGTACTTTCCGCCTACTACCAAGCTGGCCATTGCGCGGTCCATCCCATCGATGAGGACGGCGCGGTCGGCGGAGAAGCAACCGAGTGGCTGGAAACCAATTCCGGCGCTCATTGTTTCCAGACGGACCCGACGAACAGGTTCGCGTTTCTGCCTCATATTGACACCGGATCTGGTGGGCTCGCGCTTCTGCCGCCCGGCAGGCAGGAAGCCATAAATGCGATTTACCAATTCAAGTTCGATGCGGAAACAGGACGCCTGACACCCAACGATCCCTTAGTGATCAACGCCGAGGCCGAAGATGGTCCGCGACATTACCGTTTCCACCCGACCAAGAACCTGATGTACGTCTCCAACGAACAAGGTGGCAGCGTTACCGTTTATTCGGTGGATAGATCCGATGGAACGCTTACGGCAGGCCAGAAAGTCACGACGTTACCTGACGACTATAAAGGGCGCAAGCTGTGTTCGCAGATTCAGATTCACCCTCTGGGTACCCATCTATACGTTGGCAACCGAGGCCACAACAGCATCGCGTCATTTTCGATTGACGAAACGACCGGTGCGCTGACTCCAACGGGCTGGACCGATGTGGATCCGATTCCCCGCGCATTCAGCCTCGATCCGACGGGACATTTTCTTTACGTCGCTGGCCTGGAAACCGGCAATCTGATCGGATTCCGCGTTGATCAAGAGACTGGCGAACTCACCCGGCTGGAAACGTACGCCGTCGGGGCTTCGCCAATGTGGGTCATGATAACCAATCTGGCCGGATAGCGTTGACGATGGCTAAATCCGTGGGTGAGGACGGATGTTGAAACTGGGACTCTGCATCATAGGGTGCGGCAGGTTCGCCCGAACATTTGCCAAGTCGCTGGCGGACGCCCGGGATTCGGTGGACCTCTACTTCGCCAGCCGAGACTATGCCCGTGCCAGGGCCTACTCAGATGAGTTCGACGGTGCGGGTGCTTTCGGATCTTATCGAGATGCCGCCTCGGATTCGCGGATAGACGCCTTATACATATGCACTCCCCATGACCTCCATCTAGAGCATGCTCGACTCGCCGCAACCTGGCAGAAGCACATCCTATTGGAAAAGCCGATAGCGCGGACTATCCGAGAAGGTCGCTTGATCATTTCAACTGCCCGCGATGCCCGCGTCAATCTGATGGTCGCTGAGAATTACAGGTTCTTGGCCCCGGTACAGGAAGCAAAAAAGCTGATCGAGTCGGGAGATTTAGGCCAAGTGCGCCTTGTCCAATTGCAGGAAGAGTACCCATTCGATCCGGGCTCTTGGCGTAACGAGACCGAGCGAAATGGCGGCGGGGTATTCATCGATGGTGGAATCCATAAAGTCAGCGTACTCTCCTACCTATCCGGACTACCAAATCAGGTGTACGGCGCTCAAACCCTGCCCGGCGTTTCGGGGTTAGAGGCTGAGGATGGGATCGTCGTAACCACTCGCTCACCAGAAGGGGTAGTGGGTATCATTAACCATACTTGGAGCATCGGCAAGACGAGCAACCGTCCGTGGGTGGGTGTGTTGGGTACACTTGCGAACCTACATTTCGAGTTGGGCGACTCCTGGCTTAAGATCGATTACGGTATCTCGCAAGAGACCCGGCTTTTCGACGCTGACCACTGTGGCATCTTACCCATGGTATTAGAGTTCAGGCGCAGTATCATGGAGGCAACGGAACCAGCTATGACCGGCGAAGACGGCCTCAATGACCTGGACATCGTGTTGAAGGCCTACCAATCGGCCCAAACTGGCTTGGCGGTTGTTCTATAGAAGCCAATCAACGAAGAACTGATTGGCGGTCACGGCCTTGCCGTCCCGGTCCGCTCTTTCGATTATCTGGAATCACTTGCTGGACTACCGTGGAAGTTTCGCTGGTAATTAACCGCCATCCCATGGGTCGATTAGAGTCAGGCAAACGGTTGAGACCACCGGAGGGCAATCTGCTATCATCTCCAGGTTCCAGCGACCCAAAATCAACTAAAAGTTAACAGTCGGAGGCGCCTCGAATGGTCAAACAGGGTTTCAAGGTACTCGACTCGGATATGCACATCGTTGAGCCACCCGATCTTTGGGAGCGATACATAGACCCAGCCTACAAAGACCAGGCCCCTCAGGGCCTTACCCGCCATCCCCGTGACCTGGCGGTTCGAGTGGGTAGCCATATATTCCCGCCTGAGAACCGCAGCTATGTGAACGCAATCACGCCCATCATGGCCGAGCAGATGGACGTCTACCGGGATTCAGAGGCACAAAATTGGGATAGCGCTTCCCAACTTGTAGCGATGGACAACGAAGGCATTGACCTGGCCGTGCTATTCCCCAGTAGAGGATTGTTCACCCTAGGCACGAATGATCTGGAGCCGGGTCTTGCCACGGCGATTTCCCGGGCCTACAACGATTGGCTGGCCGATTTTTGCGCCGGCGGCAACGGTCGGATGTTCGGCGCAGCAATGCTCCCTCCGCATGATGTCGAAGGCGCAATCCATGAGGCTAGAAGGGCAGTGACCGAACTGGGGTTCAAGACGGTATTCGTCCGGCCCAACCCGGTCAACGATAGAAACTGGCACGACTCGTATTACGACCCGCTCTGGGCGGAGATCGAACGCCTGGGTGTGCCACTTAGCTTCCACGAAGGCGGCAAGGTGGACCTCCCGCAGCCGGGGGCCAATTTCGAAACACACATGCTCTATCACACCTGCACCCATTCGATGGCAATGATGCTGGCGGCGGTGGATGTGGTCGGCGGCGGGGTATGCGAGAGGTTCCCGGGCCTAACCGTCGCATTCTTGGAGGGCAACTGCTCCTGGGCTCCTTGGTTGCTCTGGCGTTTGGACGAACATTACGAGATGTCCGCTAAGTACGACCACCCCGACCTGAAGATGGAGCCCAGCGAATATTTCAAGCGCCAATGCTACCTTTCGGTGGAATGCGATGAAGAACCGGCCGAGATCGTCAGCAAGTACGGACTGGAAGACAATATCGTCTTCTCCACCGACTACCCCCACGCCGACTCCAAGTACCCTAAGTCGGTAGATCGGTTTTTAGAGATGCCCCTTTCAGACCAAACCAAGCGGAAGTTCCTCTGGGACAACTGCGCCACGCTATACGGCTTCGACGGCTAGGACAGGCGGCCAGAGTCATCGCTCTGGATCAAATTGCCCTGAACTTGAGTTGCCTCGCTAAAGCCCCTGTTTGATGAATTCAGCCGCCCGTTCGGCGATCATCATCGTGGTGACATTTGTGTTGGCCCGGACTACGTCTGGCATCACCGAGGCGTCCACGACGCGCAGTCCTTCGACTCCCCGCACCTTTAAGCGCTGGTCAACCACGGCTTCCTCATCGCTGTCTGGGCCCATCTTGCAGGTGCCGGAGATATGGAATGAGGAACTCACGTTTCTGAGCAGCCAGTCGTCCAACGTCTGGTCCGAAACTAGGTCACTCTCCATCGGCGCGGTCCGTTCTTCGATAATCCCGGAGTAAGCAGGGTCTCTCAACAGGTCAACGCACTTGCGGACAGCCTCCCGCAGACGCTCGCGGTCCCACGGGTCCTCAAGATAGTGGTAGTTCATGATGGGGTACACGGAGGGCTCGGCAGATGTTAAGCGAAGTTCACCTTTACCCACTGCCAAATACAATCCACAGTTGATGGTATGGCTCGGGTCATCGCCTTCCCGGATGACCGTGTTCATCGAAGCCGGGGAGAGGATCATGTCATTGGGTGTGCTGGATCCGGTGGCGCTGAAACGTAGGCGAAGCGCCCTCATCCCATTTGGGTCATCATAGGTGCCCTCTTTAACCGAGAACTTGACGGTCACATTCGGATGGTCACGCATGTTCTGCCCTACTCCGGGACTATCGGCAACCACCGGGATACCGAATTCCGCCAGGTGGTCAGCTGGACCTATACCCGATAGCATCAATAGATGTGGAGAGGACACAGAGCCGGCACACAGGATGATCTCGTCACCTTCAATCGTGAATATTTCGCCGCCACTCTCCACCTCCAACCCGCTGGCCCGGTTTCCGGCAAAGATGATTTTGTTGACCTGTACTCCAGCTTTAACGGTCAAGTTAAGCCGGTGCCGATTGGGGTCTAAGTAGGCCAGCGCCATGCTCATTCGCACGCCGTCAATATTGTTCTCGGCACGGAGGCTGATGCCCGTCGAATCGGGTTCGTGGACATCGGGTACGTCCGGATACCCGGCGGCGATGCAGGCTTGATAAAAAGCCTCCTGGGCTGGCGGCCAGGTTTCACGGTGGTGACGCCGCACCGGTACCGGCCCCTCGGTGCCGTGGAAATCACCCGAATAATCTTCGTCGCTCTCGAGCTTCCGGAAAAAAGGCAAGCATTTAACGTACGACCATTCGTCGTTGCCCCAGGACGCCCAAGTGTCAAAGTCCTCGGGTGCCCCCCTGATGAAGGTCTGGCCGTTGATTGCGCTGGTGCCGCCCATTGCCTTGCCCCGAGGCACCGGCATCAGCTCCGGTTGTTGCGGCGTGGCCGTTCCAGTGAATGACCAGTTAAACGGTCCACCGGCTTTTCTCGCCTCCAGATTGAGCATCCCCCATCCGTATTTCAAGGAGTCTGGTAGCTGTTCGAAGTCCGGATATTCGGGTCCCGCTTCCAGCAACAACACTGAGCGAGTGGGGTCTTCCGATAATCTGGCGGCCACAATGCAACCTGCAGTTCCTCCACCAACGATTATGTGGTCGTACTTCATGCCTAAAATCCTCCGCAGGGACTACTCCGAGCGGCTACTACTATAGCAGTTGCGAGAATCGAGTAGTGGTAGTCTCGAAATCGAGCGTGACCGGTCAGCCGCCTTCAACTACCCGCTAGGGCCAAGGTAGGGGCGAAGCGCAAGACCACAGTTCGCAGGGCCACGGTAGCGCTGAAGCGCAAGACCACGACTCGCAGAGTCAAGGCACCGGTGACCCGTCCGGGCAAGGCTCCCAAAGCCATCATGGAGAGAATCTGCAAGACAATAGAACGAAATGCCAGGGCGCCGGTGGCTCGCCTGGGCAAGGCTCCCAAGGTCAACCCAGCAAAAATCCGCTGGACCACGCCAAGAAACGCCGGGGCAACGATGATCGCGGTGGGTAAGGCTCACAGAATCAGGGAAGCCATTAAGCGCCAGAACACGACTCTAATGGGCGAGGGGCAAGGGTTAAGGATTGACCTCTGGCCCATGGAAAGAGAAGAAGCTCAACGCAGTGGAGGAAAAGTGCGCTGAATACCTCCAGCCTCTTCCTCAACGGGTTGAGCTTTCTTTCCGATAACGCCAACGGGGTGATAATCTCAATCGGCTCGCTACCGTTATCCTTGCCAGAGTCCTGGATTCGAATCTACGGTTCGAATTGCCAGGTCGCCCTCTGGAGCAGCTATTCGCTTAATTTTTCTTCACTGATCCTTCGGTCAGGTGGGCGTAAACCCGGGTGATCGAGATGCTGGAGTGTCCCAGCAGTTTCTGCACCTGCCCGAGGGACGCACCACTCTGTAGGAGATGAGTGGCAAAGCTATGCCGAAGGACATTCGGCGAAATGTCTTGTTCGATTCCGGCCTTTTGCGCGCAGGTCTTCAAGATAACCCACACCCACTGGCGGGACAACCGCTCTCCCTTTTGATTGACGAACAACGCCGACTCAGCGCGGTTGTGCCCCAATAAAGCGATGCGGGACTCCCGGAGGTAACGCCCGAGCTTCTCCAAGGCCTTGGAGTCCAGATATACGATACGTTCATTGGAGCCCTTGCCCCTGCAACGGATGCAAGCCTCGGACAGGTCCACGTCCTCCAGGTTTAAGGACACGAGCTCGCCGGAACGGAGACCGGTGGCATAGAGCAGTTCCATGATAACGGCGTCGCGCTGCCCATCATTGCTCCCCGATTTGTAGGCCGATTCCAGCAGAAGCGCCACTTCCTCTTCAGAAAGGAACTTGGGCGACACGCGGGCGATTCGAGGAGATCTCAGGGGCCCGGTAGGATCCTCGGCGATGATGCTGTTTTCCGACAAGAAACCGAAGAAGGATTTGATCGAGGCGACTTTTCGGGCGGTGGTAGTGTCCCGGTAGCGCTTGCGAATCCTCAGGTCTTGGATGTACTTGTTGAGGACCTCGATGTCCACCGTGGCCCAAGTGAAGGAGCCCTTGGACGACTCGGATTCGGAACCGTTTTCGTCGTTGGCGTCCTTGTGGGAATCATCATTGGTCTGGGCTTGGAGGAACGTCCAGAACTGGCCTAGGTCGTTACGGTAGGCGTCGGCGGTGTTGCGGGAGAAGCCTTTTTCGACGATGAGCTGCTGGAGAAAAGAAGAAATAGTGCGATCCATCATCAGAAATCCTTTCTCCAACAGACGGGATCCGATTCTGCATCACGGTTCCCACTGCGGGAGATCGTTGAAAACTTTCTCCTTAATCCAGGTTATGCCGTCGGTGCGGTGCTTGTATGCTACCAATCGGTGAGTCACTCTACCATAAACGCTGGCAACACCAAGACCGATACAAACAGGCCTTATCTCAATTAATGACACTGCTGCCTTCTATTGAATAATACGTGCTGAAGTATAGGACGGATCCGGAGATGGGGTGGCGGGGTGACGATTACCACCAGCAAGTTCGCTGGGGCGCCTCGGAATTATCGAGAACAACGTCTACCACAGAATCGTGGACTACCCAAGGGGATTGAACCAAGGACTTTCATTTCTAGCTGGAACGCGAGGCAATCGTCACGTTCGGATGGGTCAGATAAAGGTACCTGGGCGAACAATCCGGGATCAAGCTCAGAATGACCGATCAAAGCCTAGATCCTCGAGGCCGGATGGGGCTAACCCAATGCTTTTTTGATGGTGCCCAGAACTTCTTCTTGATCGAAGGGTTTGATCAAGAAATCCACAGCACCTGTTTTAAGCGCCTCCATGACCAAGGCTTGCTGGCCCTCGACCATTAGCATTGCCACCTGGGCATTAGGGTTAATGACTTTGATTTCCTTCAAGGCATCCAGGCCGCCCAAGTCGGGCATGATTATGTCCATCAACACCATATCTGGTTGGAAATCTTGATAGACAGATATAGCTTCAATCCCGTTGGCTGCCTCGGCGACGTCGAATCCATTTTCGGCCAACATTTGCTTACAACGGATTCTCATGATTGCATCGTCGTCCACCACCATCACTTTTCGCATATGCGTCCTCCTCCAGGACAACGCATAGGTGCCCAGCGTTGCACGGTGGTATCAATGAATCCGGTCTTGGAGTAGATAACTGGGTCCTATCGAGCAAGACTCTGGCCCGCCGCATCGGTCTTTGATGTGGGAGAAAATGCGGCGCCATTTGTAGGGTCTGATAGTTATGGTCTCACTCGGAGGTTGGTTCTAGAAGGACTTAATGAACCAACGAGATGACGCAAATCCCGCCTACTTGGCGCCCTCTATGGGGCCAACACTGTGGACCTACCGGGTCAACTTAACGGGGCCGGAGTTACTGCCCGGATTGGGATGATTTGGCATCGAGACTGGAATTCGAGGTTGGGGACCAAGAGCTACAATGCCAAGTATCTGGGACATCTCTCCATTGGTGTGGAGTTGATTCAGGAGCAATCTTTCCTAAGCACCAGTTCTTCTTTCGGGGTCCTTGCCCCTTTGCGGCGAGGCGCATCGTTTCGTCCTGACTGGCTTTGGGCGAAAGAAAATTGGGCCCTCTTTGGCTCAATACATGTGTCAAACGTTCGGATTTCCGCCTGCATTCCGACAGGATCGGTCTTACCCATAGGCGCATTCTTCGCCGATTCGCCCGATCAAATAGATGAAAATGTCGAGCCGTCCACCAGACTCACCCATTCCGACCACGTGCGCTGACAGGCGCAAAGACAGTGGCATACGTTACCGCTTGGATCATTAGGGACAAACTGGAGGATGGCCTTGATGGTGACAAAAGCCGCCGCCCGGAGATTATCTCCGGGCGGCGGTTTTTATTGCTGCGTTCGGTTGAGTCATTTACCGGGTTCAGAAAGGAAAGGACGACCCTCACCGAGCCGCTGGCGGACTGACTAAAGGAAAGTGTATCGGCTATTTCCCTAGGGTTCCTACAGCAAATACGGGTATATGCTATTTGATAGGGCGACCATGACGATTATGACAGTTGGCCATTTTAGCAAGTGTACTTTGCCACGTTTCGCGAGCATCAGGCCGATAGCCATAGCCGCGGAGACTTTCAGTATCAGGGTTGGTTCCAGGCCGATGTAATGGATTCCACCAGCTATTATCGGGTTGCCTTCTATGCCGCCGTAAAACACGGCGCGCATTGTAGTGAAAGCATCCATTACGTTTGCTGCCATAAATAGCTTCAACATCATTTCATTCGCTCCGTGTACTCAGCCTCTGCAGAATCTATTTCTGATTGGCGTACCGACCATTACCCTTGGCAACCGCCACCACGCCAGCCATCATCCCCAAAGGTCCAAACACCACCGGCGCGCTGCTCAAGGACAAGAGTGCGCAGACCAGGCTGGCGCTGACCCCTACATCAATAGAAAGGCCAGCCCTCTATCTGCCCTATCCAGCCATCGGTCTAGGACTGGCCATCACGTCTCCCCGCCGCCAAAACCTACACTGCCAAACGTAACGGCGGAGCCACCGCCACTTATTGAGTCGCCGCAGTCCAGCCAGAATCAGGGATATGATGAGTTTCGTCTTGGTCAGAAACCTCCGAATCGTTCGAGAGGGGAAGTGTAAGGTCACGTTTATGTCATGTCAAATATAGGGGAGGGGTTGTTGCTGATGATTTATGTCGTCGATGCCTTCGGTGGCCTAGTTGCCCCTGGCGCGGAAGCCCGTTCTAGGTGTTCCAGCGCTCGCGGAACGGCACGGAGCAGTCGGAACGCAAGCCTGATGCAGAAGTGGCAGGGTTAGTTACTGGTGCTTGAATCATCAAGGGACGTCGGCTCGTTGAAGTTAGGCCAAGGCAGCCATCCGATTGACCTCCAGTCACACGATGCGTATATTCCTGCTCAAGACAGAGAGCTGGTTCGCCGGCAAGTACTCGAGGCCCTAAAGTCCTACGACGTGCTGATTCTTCCCGCTTCCAAGGGGTGCGCCCCGATATTGGGCGATGACCCAGTGATCACCTCAAAAGAGATGGCAGCCGGGCTGCCACCGGTCATGACTCGATCCTTTAATTTGGCAGACGCCCAGGCGCTCTCACTGAACTGTGAGTTCAACTCGCAGGGACTGCCCATCGGCCTTCAAATCGGCGGACGTCACTTCGATGAGGAGACGATGTTGAAGGTTGGTCATGCTTACGAGAAAAGCACCTCCTGGCGCACCACAAGATCCCATAACGCTTAGTTTGGGCTGCCAGACTAAACAAATCAGAACCATCAAGTTCGGTTCGATTCGACGGAGACTCTGAAGACAAGGACATGTTCGAAGAACGGTCCGAAGAGGTCTGACCTGGGAATCCGAAAACGGGTGATTGTCTGAGGTGGACCCGGAAATTCGGACAGGTAGCTAAGTGAGGGTCCTGCTCCTAAAATACGCACAGCCGTTGCTGTGAGGAAGGAGTGGGACATGTCGAAAGATCGTAGTAAACACAGCGCATCATTCAAGGCCAAAGTGGCCCTGGAAGCACTCAAGGGCGAGGAGACGGTGGCCCAACTGGCCGCCC
>JAQBXL010000137.1 GCA_027624135.1 Chloroflexota bacterium | reverse complement strand
AGTCGGGCCCAAGATTAAACCCTGGGACGATTTCGTTAAACAGGGAGACCTACGGCAGATCAACGGGTATGAGTTCATTCAGCCTCGTTAAAAATAAAACCCAAAAACCAGAATTCGATACTAACTATTCCGGAATGATCTGGGACACGCTTTCGAGCGTATATATACCAAGGGGTTCCATACCAGGTGCAATACTCGTCCGACAAGGATTTAAGGGAAAAACTGGGGCCATTCTTGGTCCCCATCGGGCGAATAGCATTGGGGGTCTGCTTAGGCGTAGTTCTAAGCATGGTCGGAATAGCGATAGCCTGGGCGCTGTTCATCTTCTTCGGAGGTCAGTCGGCCAATACATGGTTAGCGTCCCTCTACTTCGGGGCAGGACTAGGAGCGGGTACGGGTGGGTTTGTCGCCTGGCTGCAGCTTGACCGGGAGGAAAATCTGGTCCTGGCGCTGACGGCGATAGTGGTTGTGGCCGCGGGAATACTAGGAGCATGGGGTGGATTTGAATACGGTTCGACTATAGAGGTTGAATGCTGCGCAATGCCGACCAAGTCTCCGATCTATTACACGGCATTGGGGTCAGCTGCAGGCGCAAACGCCGCGGGTATCGCAGTGGCGGTGATCCGGGCGTTGATTGATAAACAAACGCGGTCTCAAATCCAGAATAAGGTGCACTGACGGTCAAATAATATGCAAAAATATCTGGCACGCCGATTCGTTCTCGCCTTCATCACTCTGCTCTCTGTGTCTCTGATCATTTTCATAATGAGCCGAGTCTCGGGAGATCCTAGACATATCTACTTGGACGACTACTCAACCCAGGAAGACTGGGATCGCATGGGTGAGGTTCTAGGCCTGGACAAGCCCTATTACCAGCAGTATGGCCTCTTCTTGAAGGGCGCTTTCAGAGGCGACTTTGGAGAATCGGTTAGGGAAGCCCGCCCCGTGACCGAGGTTGTAATAGAACGCGCACCCGCAACGCTGTTGTTAGGCGGTGTGGCCTTTGTGTTCTCGATATTGATCGGTGTGCCGCTGGGCATTTTGTCGGCGGTTAAACGCGGGTCATGGATGGACACACTGGGCAAATTGGTTGCCCTGATAGGGCAGTCCGCGCCGCCGTTCTGGCTTGGCATAATGATGATATTCTTGTTTGCCGTGAAGCTGGGCTGGGTGCCGCCTTACGGAAAACAAGACTGGAACAGCATTATCCTCCCTGCAATAACTCTGGGGTGGTACTACGCCGCAGCCAATCTGCGGCTGGTCCGATCAGCGATGCTGGACGTGCTGGACTCTGAGTACATCAAACTGGCGCGAGCCAAAGGTGTTAGCTCTAGAACGGTCATCTTGAAGCACGCGTTCCGAAATGCTCTGATACCACCTCTTACTTTCGCGGGCGTTACCATCGGCGCACTCGTGACCGGTTCCCTGGTCGTCGAGACTGTGTTCGCCTGGCCTGGTCTGGGTAGACTGGCCATCGAGGCCCTGTTCGCCTTCGATTATCCGCTGCTACAAGGTGTGGTGATTACCTTTACGCTGCTCTATGTCTCAGCGGCGTTCATTGTGGATGTTCTTTACGCTTACGTAGACCCACGAATCCGGTACGCTTAGGGAGTAGGTTCAAACGATGGCAGCAGATCTTAGCGGAATCGTAATTGCACGTCCTTCAGGCAGGCAAAAAGCAGCCGGAGTTTATCGGAAGATGCGGCGCTTGCCCCTGATTCCGATATTCTTACTGTCCCTGGTCGTAATCGCAGGGATCTTTGCACCGTGGATCGCGCCCCATGACCCAGAAAAGGGCGAACTTAGAGACCGTCACATTCCACCGGCTTGGTCCGGTGGCGAGACCGCGATAAAAACGGTGGTAGAGAGTCTTTCAATCAACGATAGGGGATCCTCCGTAACTCTGAAGGATGCCCTCGAGATCGACTCCACCGCCCAGATCGGCGATCAGATGGAAGTCTATGTCACACCCGCGGGGTCAACCAAGTTCTTATTGGGCACCGACCATCTGGGGCGGGATGTCCTTTCCCGCGTCATCTACGGCGCGAGAATTTCGTTAATCATATCCATTGTGACATTGGGAGTAGGCGGCAGCATCGGTATTGTCATGGGTCTGGTGGCCGGCTGGTACGGAGGGTTCGTTGACGAATTCCTGATGCGGTTGGTTGATGTCAAGCTAGCTATCCCTTTGATACTCATCGCCTTGGTGTTGGTGATCACGCTGGGTCAATCCTTGTGGATCATCGTTACGGTGCTTTGCTTGTTTATCTGGCCTAGATTCGCCCGCCAAGTGCGTGGAGAAGTGCTCCAACTGAAGCATATGGACTATGTGTCCTTGGCCAAGGTTTCCGGCGCATCAACGGCCCGAATATTGTTCATACACATATTCCCAGGCACGATCAACACATTGATCGTGGTTGCGACGCTACAGGTTGGTATCGTGATTCTGCTGGAATCGACTCTAAGCTTCCTCGGAGCAGGAGTTCCGCCTCCCACGCCGGCCTGGGGCTCCATGGTCTCCGAGGGGCGCGATAAGCTCGCCGGCGGCGTCTGGTGGACCACCACATTCCCAGGGCTGGCAATCATGATAACTGTGGTATCGTTGAACTTGTTCGGAGACTGGCTCCGAGACACTCTGGACCCACGCCTACGCCAATTGGAGTGACCAGGAAACCGACGCCTAGATAACCCAGTAAAAATAACCCAGTAAAAATAACTTAGTAAAAATAACCTAGCAAATTAAGGGGTCCACATTTTTCATGGCCACAAGTACTAGGATTCAGACGGATGTCGTTCTAAAGGTCGAAGACCTGCGAACATACTTCCGCACCCGTTGGGGGACCGTCAAAGCAGTTGACGGAATATCATTCGACCTGCGCAAAGGCGAAACCCTGGGCATCGTCGGAGAGTCAGGCTGCGGCAAATCCGTTACCATGCTCTCACTGATGCGCCTTATCCCCATTCCGCCGGGACGCATCGTTTCCGGAAAGATCATTCTCGACGGCGAAGATATCGTCCAAGTCTCCGAAAAGGAGATGTCCAAGATTCGAGGCAGCAAGATCGCCCTCATAATCCAGGACCCAATGACCTCGCTAAACCCGGTTTTCTCCATCGGAGACCAAGTAGAAGAGGCCATAAGGATTCACCAAGACATCCCCAAGCGCCAGGTGATGTCACGCGCCCTCGATGTCCTTCGGAAGGTCAATATCCCTGCCGCCGAGTCACGCGTTAAAGACTATCCCCATCAGATGAGCGGAGGCATGCGCCAAAGGGTCGTCGGAGCGATTGGCATCTCCTGCGAACCCCAAGTGCTGATCGCCGACGAGCCGACGACCTCCCTGGACGTGACCATTCAGGCTCAATACCTGAAGCTGTTGAAGGACATTCAGAAGGACTCCGACCTTTCAATCATCTTTATCACCCATGACTTCGGTATCGTTGCCAAGATGTGCGACCGGGTAGCGGTGATGTACGCCGGCCGAATCGTTGAGCACGGCAGCGTCAGAGACATCTTCAATAATCCGTCTCATCCATACACCGAGGCTCTCTTGGCCTCGGTTCCCAAGATGGACCAAGTAGTGGAGCGGTTGTTCTCCATAGAAGGACAGCCTCCACCTCTCCACGACCTGCCGGTCGGGTGCGCCTTTGCCGACCGTTGCCCTGTCGTGATGGACAAGTGCCGAATGGAATATCCAACTCAGGCGACGGTATCGGATGGACATACCGCGTCTTGCTGGCGGGTAGGAGAATGACCACTATTGAATCGGCCCCATCGGTTTCCGAAATTGGTCAGGTAATTCTCGAAGCCAAGCACCTAAAGAAATACTTCCCGGTTACCAAGGGTTTGTTGATTTCGAAGGTCACCGGCCATGTCAAAGCGGTTGACGACATCTCCTTTCAGCTCAGGGCCGGTGAAACCCTGGGTATAGTGGGAGAGTCAGGTTGCGGCAAGAGCACTACCGCAAAGATGATGTTGATGCTTGAGGAACCCACCGAGGGCAGCATCCTCTTCGAAGGAGAGGACGTCCACCATTCCTCAAAGGCCGTCAGAAAATCTTACCGGAGCTCAGTGCAAGCAGTTTTCCAAGACCCATGGAGTTCCTTGAACCCCCGGATGCGGGTCAAGGACATCATCGCTGAGCCGATGGTGATCAACTGGAACATAAGCCGGTCCGAACAGCAGCAGCGAGTCTTGAAACTCTTGAATGATGTCGGACTGAACGAATACCACTCCAACTTATTCCCCCATGAATTTTCGGGTGGTCAGCGGCAAAGGCTGGGCGCTGGCTCTAAATCCTAGAGTGATTGTGCTGGACGAGCCGGTATCGGCGTTGGACGTTTCCATTCGAGCGCAGATCATGAACCTCCTCAAAGATCTGCAGGCTGAATATAAAGTAGCGTTCATGCTCATCGCCCACGACCTAGCCACGGTGCGCTACATGTGCACCTGGGTCGCGGTCATGTACCTGGGGGAGATTGTCGAGATTTCGCCGGTTCAAGAGTTGTTCACCAATCCGTCCCATCCTTACACCAAAGCCCTTATGTCGGCAGCGCTACCCTCCCATCCAGACATGGAGCAAGAGGAGATAATCCTCCAGGGCGAGGTCCCCTCGCCCCTCAATCCGCCGCCCGGATGTTATTTCCACCCCCGTTGCCCGGCGGCAATGGACCGTTGCTCCGTCGACAAACCGCTGTCCAAAGAGATTGGGCCCGGACACTCCCTTACCTGCCACCTGTTCTAAAATAACTCGCCTGAGCAGTCTGAACAGAAATCCGGGAGGCTAGCCTCCCGGATTTCTGTTTTCACAAGTAGACACTATGGCCAAGATCAGTACGACAAAAAGAAGCCCCAGGACCAAGAGTAAGGCCGATATCGTCCAGACCATCAAACTTATGGAGGGACAATACGGACCTTTCTCCCAGGAGCCCCGTCTGCCACCCATGGATGAGATGGTCTTCACCATCCTTTCTCAGCACACCTCGGACATCAACTCCAGCCGTGCCTTTCGACGGTTGATGGAGCGATTCGGCACACTGGAAGAGGTGGCGAAGGCCGGGGTACCGGAGATCATGGATGCCATTGCGCCCGGAGGCCTCGCCAAGATCAAGGCGCCCCGCATCAAGGAAGTCCTAGATAAGGTAATGGAACTGAATGGCTCTCTGGATCTTTCGTTCCTCCAAGAGATGCCTTTGAACGAGGCCAAAGCCTGGCTGCGCCAACTGCCGGGCATCGGTCCAAAATCCGCTGGAATCGTGCTAAGCTTCTCGCTGGGCATGCCCGCGATGGCAATCGACACCCATATCTACCGGGTATCTCAGCGCCTGGGTGTCATCGGCCCGAAAGTAAGCGTAGACAAAGCCCACGATATTCTGGAAGCAAAGGTTGAGCCTGAGGAAGTATTTAACTTCCACGTTGCGTATATCAACCACGGCCGGCAGGTGTGCCGGGCCCAACGGCCTATCTGCGCCGAATGTGTGGTTGGTGATCTCTGCCCCTCCAGGAAAAAATTCCTGACCAAAGCAGAGCTGGCAGTATTGGCCGCCGGCGAAAAGCAGACATTGGCCGGAAGTGGCGGGGCGCCCATGCCCCATGTTCCCCAGTCCTAAGACCAAGTAAAAGAGTAAGCGACATGAAAGTAGGGATCATCAACATCACCGGTTATGCAGGCGCAGAGTTGGCCCGCATCCTGTACCGCCACCCGGAAGTGGAAGTTACTTCGGTCACGGGCCGGAGCGCCGCCGGTCAGCATTTGAATGAGGTGTTTCCGCACCTGGCCGCTATTGACCTGACCATTGAGCCAGAACTAAGCGGCAGCTTGGACTTCGTGTTTTCCGCTCTGCCCCATAAGGCCAGCGCCGAAGCATGCATCCCCGTGCTGGAACAGGGCCTGAAAGTCGTAGACATCAGCGCCGACTTCCGGCTGAAGCAGGCCGACGAATATCAAGAATGGTACGGCGTGGACCATCCGGACCCCACCTACCTGGAAGAGGCGGTCTATGGCCTCACCGAACTGCACCGCGACGACGTCAAGGCGTCCCGATTGGTCGCGAACCCCGGTTGCTACCCGACCAGCGCCATCTTGGGATTGGCCCCAGCAGTAGCCCAGGGGATCATCACCCAAGACATCATCGTGGATAGCAAGTCGGGGGTCTCTGGGGGCGGCCGCAGCCTAAACATGACCAATCACTTCTCAGAGGTCAACGAAAACGTCTTTGCCTACGCGCTAAAGGGCCACCGGCATCTCCCAGAGATTTCCCAGGAGCTCAATCTGTTGGCCAGCAAACCGATCAATCTGACGTTCTTGACCCACCTGATCCCCATGACCCGGGGTATTCTCAGTTCCTGCTACGCCACTTTGGTCGATCCGTCTGAGTGGGCGGGTGATGAGGGCCAAGAGAAGATCATGAACATCTACCGGGATTATTACGCCGACGACCCGTTCGTCCGCGTAACACCCGCTCCTCCCCAGACCAAGCAGACCCTGGGGAACAACCTGTGCCTAGTTCACCCGGCGATAGACCAGCGCACCGGCCGTTTAATGGTCATCAGTTGTCTCGACAATCTGGTGAAAGGGGCTGCGGGCCAGGCAGTGCAGAACATGAACGTTATGTGCGGCTTCCCCGAGGAAACGTCCCTGGAGGCGCTGGCAGTCTACCCTTAGCGGCTCGCCGAGTCTATTCACTGGCCCGCAATTCTGCCGCCGCACGCCTACCATTAGATTCCAGGCTATAGTAGAATACGCCTGTGCCCCGGTCGTCTAGCCTGGTCCAGGACGCCACCCTTTCAAGGTGGAGATCATGGGATCGAAGCCCATCCGGGGTACCAGTTTGTTAGCAATGAATAAGGCCCTTGGTTAATTCCAAGGGTCTTATTTATTGTGCTTGGCTCACGAATTGCTAGCCAAGCAACTTTGAGGCCGCATCTGTTGATGGTATTTCAGCGCGTTCGGGAACTCGTCCAGACAGCACTCGTCGCAGGCCAAAAAAACTGAGCTAATATCAGAAGTTGTGGAAATTGAGTGACGCCGGTCGTAAAGAAAGGCGTACCCTTCCAGC
>JAQBXL010000136.1 GCA_027624135.1 Chloroflexota bacterium | reverse complement strand
AGATGAAAGCTCAGACCCTAGCCAGCCGCAAGCGCTACAACCACCTGCTCAGGGAGTCCTACAACACTGCCATATCCCCTTGATCTCTCCTTAACAAAAGTGTCTCACTTTTGCTGGTTGCCAACAGGTCAATTGATCATCCAAGAATACCCGCACCACCAGCACGACAACGATCGCCCCGGCTGCTCCCAGAATCAAAATCCATTTGAGCATTGCAATCCGCCCTGTTCCGACATCAATTTGTTCGCACCACCACCCTGAAACGGCGCATGGCGCAGGTAGCCCGAAGCTCGGTGAAACTTACGATGTGGGCAGTTTTGAATCCCGGACCATCTTCGATAGTCGCGCCGACCTCGGGCAATGCGCCCCGGTAGATGCTGCCGAAAGGCTCATCCTCCTCTGAGTACAGATACCAAGTAGTCGTCGGCAGGCAAGTTTCAGGCGGGTCATTCATATAGGAAGGTCGTCAAAGAAGGATGCAGAGAACAAGGTTGGCTCCCCGGACCGGTCTCCCACAGAACCCTACGATTCAGCTTCAAATGCCAACTTCCCAGCCTCCTCCAACTCCGCCACCGTGAAACAAATCATCGCATCAAGCGCGGCACACAGGATGTGGTCACCGAATGGCAGCGCCTGCTGGATGATGGCGTAGTCAAGAACCGGGCCGAACTCGCTAGACGCGTTGGCGTCTCCAGGGCCCGCATTACCCGGGCCCTAACCCATACCTGAGTAAGCCTCAAAAACCGCCGTGCCGCGGTTCTCACACTAGGTGTCCGACTAGTTAACGGCGATTACTCAGCGATTCTACCCCATCATTATCCCGAATACCGTATTGAGTCTTCCCGGCTGGTGGAAGCGGGTGGTGTCCGATGACCACCCTGATTGAAGGGCCTACCACCGCATCGCACCGCTATCCCGACACTCACCTTGCCGTGAGCCCAGTCGCAGTAATTACAGCCGACTCAGGGCAACACTCGGAGTTGGAAATAGCCCAAGCCTACTTCTCATTAGGTGAGCGGCCGATCCCCTTATGCGACGCCAAGCACGACCTCGTCGCGGCGTGGCACAAGAATGGATACCAGCGCAAAGACGGCACTGTCGTAGCCCCATGCAAAAGCCTTGGCAAGGCGCCCCTGGAACGCGATTATCCTCGCTTCGCCGAAACTGCCCCGTCCGCAATGGAAATCGTTCGTATGTTCGGCTCCCATGAGGGCAACATCGGCGGCGTGGTTCCGGAGGGCCGCGTCGTTATCGATATTGACCTGCGGAGCGGTGGCCTGGATTCCGTGACGGCCCTGACCGGACGATATGGCCCTTTCCCGGAAACACCTACCGTCAAAAGTGGCGGCAACGGTATCCACAACTACTTTCTCCTCCCAGATGGCGTCACCCTGCCCTCTGGCGGCTCTCTGGCCGCATCAGGATACCCAGGAGTGGAATGGAAAGGACCCGGTGGGCAAGTGGTATTGCCACCTTCCGTTCATGAATCGGGCCAACGGTACCTTTGGGATCCGGGATTCGCCATGGGCGAGATTACCGTGGCACCGATCCCTGATTGGTTGCTTCAACTGATCTTGGAACAATCGGCAAGTACTGATCACCTTAGATCTCATCCTAACGAGTCTGGCAATGTGAGGTACGAAGTACAGCCTCTTCGGGCCCAAGAGCACTTCGCGGGGTTGTGGGACAAGGTTGGGGTAGAGGTCCAACCAGGATCAGGAGACCAGTTGTATTCCTGCCCCTTCCATATAGAGCAGCACCCGTCAATGCATATCGACGCCCAACGCTGTATCTGGTACTGCTTCTCTACCGAATGCCCCGGACACGGTGGCGGGGGAGTTCGGGCACTGGAAGCGAAAGTTGGTCCGTCAAGGCACGGGGTACTACCCGCCGGCCTGGTTCGTCACGTACCGCTGCAGAGCGACACCGGTGACGCGTCGGGGTTAGGGAGTAAACCTTACCCTAATCCCGACGCTGGCGACGCCGACCCATTCCTGGAAGAGCTCAAGAGCAGGGCTAAGGGGCTCTTCCCATTGCCCAAGGGTCAGCAACCCAAGGTAATCTCCCGCCTTTGCGCCTTCACTGAAGACCCCACCCGGCTCATAAGGCACCAGGTCATCAGTAACACCTGGATCAACCCAGTGAACCGCGCCATCAAACGTCGCCAACTCTGGTCCCATTTGATACACCAGATCTCTGTGACTGAAGTTGATGCTCTCTATGGGATATCGATATCCACTGAGGAATGGGATGACCGGAAGAGGGAGTCATTGGCGGCCCAGGTGAAGCGGCGGAACGGTCAGTACGCAGCCTTCGACAACCGCTCCGTCAATGGGCATGTCCGCTTTCTGACCACCGTGCCGATACTTGGTGCTGCGCCGGTAGAGGATATCGATACAGCCTTGTCCGAGACCCTGAGAGACGTTGACCTTTTTGAAGAGGTCGAAGGAAAACAGCGAGTTCATCTGGTGTGGTTGTCCAAGGGGTGGTCACTGCCAGCCCACGAGTCCAAGGGCACGGTGAAGACCATCGCCTACAAGCGTGAGGTCGAACCAGTTGATGACGCCAAAGAGGAGCAACAGGCACGTCAGATGGGTCTGGAGACCTGGCAGGGCAGTGAGTCCGGTGATCTGGAGCAGTGGGGTAACCCGAGGTATTTCGCCGTTCCTCAGGAACGATTGTCCGAATTAGGTCCAGAGGGGGCGTTCGACGAGCTGTTGGAACTTGCCCAACGTCTGGGGTACCAGCCGGTCAGGGATGTCAGGGAACGGTTGTTTCCGAACAAGAGCGACACCAATGACGCTGGACAAGCGTTGCCATAGCGTCACCGGTGTCGTCAGTCATTTTTGTCCATTAAGGAGCAACCCATGGCGCTGAATCAGGATATCGATATAACCCACCTACCCATCGGCGACCTGCGCCCTGACCCGGCCAACCCCCGGCGCATCTCGAACGACGAACTAGAGGCGCTCACCCGGAGCATCAGAGAGTTCGGTCTGATCGACCCCATCATTGCCAGAAGGGAGGACAAGGTGGTCATTGGCGGCCACCAGCGTCTGCTGGCTGCCAGGAAGCTGGGAATGAAACAAGTACCGGTCATCCTGGTGGACCTATCCGATGAACAAGCCCATCTACTGAATCTCGCCCTGAATAAGATATCCGGCACCTGGGATCAAGAACTTCTGGCCCGGCTGCTCGGCGAACTAAAGGACGTTCCAAACGTGGACCTCAGCCTAAGTGGCTTCTCCGAGGATGAACTCCAAAAGCACCTGAAAAGCCTGGAGTCTCGTGAAAAACGGGATCGCCTGGAGACCTTCGACCTGGATGAGGCAATGGAAGCCGCCCAGGCGGCCACTGTGGCCCACACAGGCGACGTTTGGCTGCTAGGCGGTCACAAGGTCATGTGCGGCGATTCCACCGACAGTGGCGATGTGGCGCGTTTGATGGGAGAGAAGAAGGCAAACATGACGGTCACCGACCCACCCTATAACGTGGTCTACGGTGAGCACGGTGGGGCGTCGAGGACGGGTCGCAAAAGGACCATCCAAAACGACGACTTGGGGGAGGGATTTTACGACTTCCTGCTCGCAGCTTGCCAGAACATCCTGTCCACCACGGACGGCGCGGTATACATCTTCATGGCCTGCGCGGAACTACACACATTACAACGGGCCTTCGTAGACGCTGGTGGCCATTGGTCCACGTTCATCATCTGGGCCAAGAACACCTTCACCCTGGGTCGGTCCGACTACCAACGGCAGTACGAGCCGATCCTTTACGGCTGGCAGGAAGGTGACAAGCACCATTGGTGCGGCGACCGGGACCAAGGAGACGTCTGGAGCTTCGACAAGCCCACCGCCAGCCCTCTGCACCCAACGACCAAACCGGTGCTATTGATCCAAAGAGCGATAGAAAACAGCAGCAGCGTCGGGGACATCGTGCTGGACCCATTCCTAGGTTCGGGTACTAGCCTCATTGCCTGTGAGCGCTCCGGCCGGATCTGCTACGGGATAGAACTGGAACCTCATTACGTGGACGTGGCGGTCAAGCGTTGGGAGTCCTTCACCGGGGAGAAAGCGATACGTGAGGAGGGCCAATAATGGCCCAACAGGGACAGACACTATGGCGACGTAGTGATGGTTGGTTCGGAGCTCGGCGTGCACCGTTCAGCCAGACTCCCTTGACTTCCCGCGCGAGTAGAGCGATGTGTACGTCATTCGCTAAGTCTGAGGAGGTGGCAAATGGCCATCGAGAATCGAGATCTGGAAGCCGGAACGAAGCTTGTCGCCAAGTACAAGAAGGAGGATTACCGGGCCGAAGTGGTAGCCGGAGAGGAAGGGAAGGTCAAATACAAGCTGGCCGATGGGAAAGAGTTCAAGAGCCCCTCATCCGCTGGAACGGCCATCACCGGGAAAGCCTGCAACGGTTGGGCCTTTTGGAGCATCGAGCCCGACAGCGATCAGACCGAATCACAGGAGCCGGAGAGCTCCCTAGGCGAGGACCCCGAAGATACGGAGAATCTGGAGAATACCGCTGCCGCTGGGTTCCGGCGAGTGCCCAACCAGAAGGGCGTCCAGGAGGGCCAGGTGAGGCTCTACTGCAACTCGTGCCAGAGCAGCTTCACATCACCGGCAGACCAGCCGGTGATCTCCTGCCCAGAGGGCCACTACCCTGGAGAGGCTTCCGAAGCCTAGCCACCAGCCCTGTTGCGCGAGCCACAGAAGGCAGGACCCGATGAGGGGCTTGCCTTCATCTTTGTCTGGTGGGGTAACCATATCCCCTGATAAGCAGAGGTGACCATTGGTTACCCCACGAAGGTGCCCAGCCACTAACCAGCACGGCCTGACCTGCCAGTCACCCCCCCTCAAGGAGGGGAAGTTCTGCTACATGCACTCGCCGGATAACGCCGAAGAAGTAGCCGAAGCGAGACGCATTGGGGGCCTGCGCCGGCGCCGGGAAGTCGCTGTGTCCGGGGCCTACGAGTTCGATGGACTGGAAACAGTGGCTGGCCTGCGTCGGTTGCTGATGATTGCCGCCCTGGACACCCTGGGTCTGGAAAACTCTATTGCCCGCGCCCGCACCTTGATCTACCTGGTAGGGGTGGCGGGCAAGCTCTTGGAGACTGGAGAGCTTGAGCAGCGCATCGCCGTACTGGAAGGGGCGATCCATCGCCGGAACAACCTGTCAGAGTCCCTGTTCGATGCAGAACCCGCAGGCAGCGGATTCTCAGTCGAGGTAGATCCATGAGCACCGCCAAACGAAGGGTCGAGAAATTAGAGAGCGGCCTCACGCCAAAGCAGGCAATCCTTCTTTGGTTGCAAGAAGCCCACGCCTTCAATGGAATCGAAGAATACGTCCGCCACTTGAAGACTCAACCAGACAGCGCCGCGCCTTTACACAAGCTGCCCATCCAGGTGGAAGAGGGCGTCAAACAAACGCTGAAGGGTAAACCAAAAGAAGAAATCGACCGGGCAGTGCGCCAGGCTTACAAGGACGTGCTCTTTCTTTTCTTCCTACACCAACGGGTCAACGACAAGCTAATTACGGAGCAACGCTACTACGGGAGCCAGGCAATGTTGCTCACAAGCAAGCTCGGCTCATTAATGCGAGAGCAAGATCGTGAATGGCAGATGCGGTGGAACCGGATCCGGGTCGAGATGCAGATGCCGTATCCGCTGGACGCGGAGACAGCGGCGGCGGTAGAGGCAGCCACACATAACTATGTTCTGACCTGGGAAGCTATCGAAGAAAATGACGACATAGGCCAATGGCTGAAGGACAGCCTCGTTGCCAAAGGAAAGACACTCCTCCCTGATGGCGCTTATTCGATGAAGAGAGAGACGAAGGTGTCGTACACGGCGGTGCCAACCGAGGATGATGTTCGGCAGTTGTTTCAAGATGCTGAGAGCTTTCAGAAGTTCCTTGATGGGAAGGATCACTCCTATGGGCTATCAGATGTGACTGACGCCGAATATGACGCACACTACGAGGCAATAGTGCTGGCCATGGCGAACGCAACCAAGGAGGGTATTGTCGTGGAATTGCCAACCGTGCCCCACCAATTCCTTAGTGAGGCGGCGCTGGTCGATGGCGATTGGATCGACCGATACGCCGTGGAACTGGCCGAATGGGGCGCGAGGATCGGGGAGAAGGGATTCCTGCTGCAGGAACCCGAAGACAGTCATCCGATGGCCTGGCACCGAATCATCGATCCCGCCGACGGGTCCATAGTCGACTCCGCAAGAACTACGAAACTATGGCAACAGACCCGGAAACATCTGGCGAGGTTCCCAGGTCGCACCAGCCTCATAGACCAACGACCCTACTTAAACTTTGAGGACTACCTGAAGTGGCGGGGCCGCCGCAACCAGGGAGACTTCAGGTCGGCGATAGGACCGGGTATGGTTGTGACCCAATGGAACCGGTGGGTGGCGGAGCATGGTGGCGAAGGTGAGGCGACCTTGGCTGAAGTCAAGGTCAGAATGCTCGATTGCTACCTAGATGGCGATCGATACCGTGTTTGTCAGAAGGCCGAAGAGTTGGCGGAAGAAGTAGGCCAACGCGAATCGTTACTGAAGTCCCTGCTTCTGGGCAAGCAGTGCGGAAATCAAACCCGGTTTCGCCAGCAAGTAGAGCTGTGGAAGGAATTGGCGTTACGGTTCCTTCCGGAGATCCACACTTTGCGCAAAGTAATCGACTCAATCAACGAGCGGTACTTTGAAAGTCGCGGCATCTTGTTTTCGTCTGATGCTGAAGGACTTGATGAATTGTTGGCCTTAGTGGAGAAGACTGTCGGCATTTACAATGAGTCTCTTGCAGCGGATATCGAACGCCTGGAAAGGCTGTTAGTTGAGACGGGAGACGGGCAAGATGAATCTCCACTCACGATTGACCTGGCGGGGTTGATCGTGAACGTCCAGGGCACAGCGGGAGAGCAGGTCTCCTACTTGGTGGACATGGCCAAAGCAGATGCATTGGAACTGCTTGGCGAGAATCGGCAAGCGTTGGAGTTGGTGGACCGTCACGTCTGAGCCAACATCAACCTGCTCTGACTCGACCGTCACCAGTTCCCCGTCTCATGGACCAACCGTGGCGAACGATCATGCGACGGGATAACGGTGGTGTGTCGGCAAGCGGTTGTTGGCGTAGAATGCCCACCATGGAAGATG
>JAQBXL010000135.1 GCA_027624135.1 Chloroflexota bacterium | reverse complement strand
ACCCTTCTGCTGAAGGGTGCCAACGAGGTCTTTCCTTATCTAGCCTAATTTAGGCGGTGGATCTGGGTTACCGCTACGTCAGGAAGGTGGTCTAAACTTGCCGAAGGCTTGGTCTAAGATCGCCTGAGCTTCATGGATATCGGCGGGAGTTTTGGACTTGGTGGCCTCCATGATGCTGATGACGCGGTCCAACTGGGGTGAAGAAGCCATCAACTAAACCCAATCTCAGGGAGCCGTGAGCCTTACGAATCGGCGCTTACCCACCTTGAGCAAGTCGCCGGGCTGGAGCAAGTAGCCGGCTTCGCCTCCGGTCACGGGTTGAGGCTCTCCGCCTTGGATGATACGCTCCACTGCTCCCTGTGATAACAGACGTTTGACCTGGGCTTTGCTGGGAGCGAGTCCCGCCGCCAGCATCAAGTCATCCACACGGACCTCATTTCCCACAACGATTCCCTGGCTCCGCAGATCTCCGAGTGACACCTCGGAAATATCGGTTGGGAGACCCCTGCCCTGAACCACTCTTTCGAAGTGGGCCTGAGCTGCGTCGGCCGCCTCACGGTCATGGAACTGATTGGTCACGTCCCAGGCTAGTCTCTTTTTAGGTTCCATCGGGTTCAGTGAGTTGTTCTGAAGGTCATGCCTTAACGCGGCCAATTCCGCCATTGGAACATCGGTCAGGTACTCGAAGTAAGATATGATCTGGTCATCGGGAACGGACATCAGTTTGCCGTACATATCGACCGGCGATTCGTCCACCGCCACATAGTTGTCCAGGCTCTTGCTCATCTTCTGAACGCCGTCGGTGCCCACCAGGATGGGCATCATGAAACACTGCTGGGGCGTCTGTCCCATCATGCCCTGCAATTCCCGGCCCACCAGTAGATTGAACATCTGGTCGGTGCCGCCGAACTCAACATCCGACTCGATGGCAACCGAGTCGTAGGCCTGGAGCAGGGGATAGAGCAGCTCGGTGATGGCGATCGGTTTCTGGTCGGCGAAACGCTGGGCGAAGTCGGCTCTTTGGAGAAATTGTGCCACGGTAAACTTGCCAGTAAGTTCCAAGACTTTAGCCAGGCCGAAGTCTCCGAACCATTCGCTCTGGTAGATCACTTGGGCGCGAGTCTGGTCCACCACCTTAAAGAATTGTCGAAGATAGGACTCGGCGTTCTCTAGGACTTGGGCATGACTCAGCATCGTCCTAGTCGCTGACTGGCCGCTGGGGTCGCCGATCTGGGCGGTCCAGTCGCCCACGATCAGTATCACCTGATGCCCCAGTTCTTGGAGTTGACGCAGTTTCCGTAGCCCAACCACGTGGCCCAGATGAATGTCGGGGCGGCTGGGGTCGAATCCCATCTTCAAGCGGAGTTTCTTGCCGCTCTTGAGCAGCCGGACAAATTCCTCTTGGGAGATGATCTCGCTAACGCCCCGGGTAATGACCGATTCCAGGTCTTCAGGGCTGATGGCGCCGGGGGTGGTCATCCTAGTGACTCCGGGTGACTCCGGTCTTGATCTAGAACTTGGCGGCAATCGTCTACGTCTTGATTTATCTGTTTGACCAGTGCGTCCAACCCATCGAACTTCTCTTGATCCCTAACCTTTTTGATGAACTCCACGTCCACGGTCTTGCCGTAAAGGTCTGCGCTAAAGTCCATCACAAAAACCTCAACTAGCCGCTGGGTGAGGTCGAAAGTAGGTCTTATGCCGATGCTGGTTGCGGACTGGTGACGCGTACCGTCGATGACGGCCCAAGTGGCATAGATGCCGTCGCCGGGCAGGAGCAGGTTTGAGTCAATATCGAGGTTGGCGGTGGGGAACCCCAGTGTGCGGCCGCGTTGGTCGCCCAGCACCACAACACCGGAGAGTGTGTGATTGCGGCCCAGAAGTTCCGGGCATCCCGCCACGTCTCCATCGGTCAGGGCACTGCGGATGCGCCTACTCTTCACCGGCTTTCCGTCGATCTCCAAGGCTTCCACCGTCTGAGCCCAAAAACCCAGCCGCTCTCCCTGTTTCTGCATGAAGGCTAAGTCGCCCTGACGGTCTTTGCCAAGGGCGGAATCGGGTCCCATGACCAGCCCTTTCATATTCAATGATTCGGCCAATGATTCGGCAAAATCGGCAGCGGACACTTCCGCTAATTCCTGGGTGAACTCTAGACAAACCACCAATTCGATGCCCTGGCGCTTGATGAGTTCAATACGCTGTTCCGGGGTGGTAAGGTAACTGGGTTCGGTACCGGGCCTAAGGACGGTTATGGGGCGATTGGAGAAGGTGACAACGGTGGGTATGTATTCGCTTCCGGCCGATTCGACCACCTTCCGCAGTAGGTGACGATGCCCTTCGTGCACGCCATCGAATACCCCAACAGTTACGATGGTCCCCTTGCTGGGCGCGGCGTTGGCCAACAGTTGGCGAAAGCTCATTCCTGGTTAGTTCCCATACCGTCATACCGCCGGGCAACAGTGTTTGCAATGGGCAATATTGGCGGGTTTTGAGCGTAAAATAAGGGTCTCCGAATGGCCAGGATGTTAGCACAGGGCCATATTAGCGTCAATAATATTGCGAGGCCACGCCTCACGGTCGGCGCGCCTGCTCATGATCCGTGAAGGACGGTCTGGGAACTCCTTTTCTGTACCTTTTCTTCAATCTATCTGCAACTGTATTCTAAAATTAATATAAAAATCGTCAAAAATACCGAGCGATTTACTAGGAATACCGAGAGACGTTATGTATAATTCAGTTTTACTAAAGCCATGCAAGTAGCAGGTGGAATCGCGAAAGGCCGGCGGCTCAAAGGGGCCGTCAGTCCCGGCACCCGCGCCACCACGGAGCGGGTCAGGGCGGCCATCTTTAACATCTTAGACCCTGGTCAATACCAAGGTAATAGGGTGCTGGACCTATTCTCAGGGTCCGGCAGCCTGGGCATAGAGGCTTTGAGCTACGGGGCTGGCTGGGTGGATTTTGTGGAGTGGGACCGGCGGCAAGCCGCCGTCATCACCAGCAATCTTGAAACCACAGGTTTCGCCTCGCAGGCCCGCGTTCATCAAGTGGACGTGCTGCAGGCCATCCAGACTTTTCCTGGTGGTTACGACCTGGTGCTGTTGGACCCTCCCTATAAGATGGGCGGTCTTGACAGCTTGATGGAGAGAATCGCTTCCCAGCCGGGACTTGTTCTGGAAGGTGGAGTGGTCGTCGCAGGGCATTCCAAGCGCGACGGTCTACGAGAGAGATACGGCGCCCTGCGCTTAACTTCACATAGGCGGTACGGAGACAACGTGGTCGACTTTTTCGTTTACGCGGAAGATCAAGATATTCAACCAGATAACTCTGAGTTTGGTGGGCCAGAAGAGCCAATAGCTGAAGACCTGAACTCAGTTGCAGGCGGAGACCTCTGATGGTAACCGCACTATACCCTGGCAGCTTTGACCCAGTGACGGTGGGACATGTGGACGTGGCGACCAGGGCCGCGAATCTTTTCGAAAAGGTGGTCGTCGCGGTCTATGAAACCCCTTCTAAGAACCTGCTCTTCAACACCGAAGACAGATGGAATCTAATCAGTGACGCTTGCCGTCACCTCCCCAACGTGGAGGTCATCAAGTTCACGGGCCTCGTAGTTCGGTGCGCCAAGGACATTGGCGCCACGGTAATAGTCAGAGGGCTGCGAAGCGGTTCGGACTTCGAATATGAATTCGACATGGCTTTCATGAACCGGAGGCTGGAGCCAGATGTAGATCTGGTCTGCTTCATGACCTCTCAAGATTATATGTTTGTTAGCGCAAGTCTACTCAAGGAGGTAGCCAGACTCGGCGGGGATATCACTGAGATGGTCCCGCCCAACGTTGCAAAAGCAGTCTACTCAAAATTTGAAGACCGGTCGTAGAAGTGTAGTGACCGGGGAGGGGTGCGATCATCGATATCATAAATATTATTGACCGGTTGGAAACTCTGGTCGAGACCAGCAAATCAGTCCCAGTTAGCAACAACGTTCTCATAGACAAGAAAAAAGTGATGGAATTGGTTGACCAATTGCGTCTGACCATCCCCGAAGAGATTCGTGCGGCAGAGGATATCTTGTCTCAGAAGGACCAGATTCTGAACATGGCTCTGAATGACGCCCGACGGACCAAATCCGTGGCTGAGGACGAGCTCCGGGACCGGCTGAGACAGAGCGAAGTGGTGGTTCAGGCAGAAACCAAGGCCGCGAACACAGTCAGAGAAGCCGAAGATCGGATCACCCGGATGCTCCAACAGTCGGAGGCCGAAGCCCAATCTCGCCGGACCGAAGCAGATGCCTATGCCCTGCGCAGCTTGCGCTCCATGGAGTTGGAATTGGACAAGCTAGTCGGGTCGGTGCGTAAAGGGATTCAGGTCCTGGCTATACAAGCTTCGGGCAACATGGACATGCGCCGTTACGACGGGGAAGAAGCAGAGATGGCACGCTAGATAGGGAATTCCCTCTAGCTTCCGCTTCCCCGTTAAAAAGGCGAAAATCAAAAAGGCGCGACTCACCACGTAATCGTGTCAGATATGAGCACGCCGCAGTTGCTGTCCCTGAGAAGGGTCTGAAACTGCGGCGTGCCTCGTTTGTTGGCCTAGGCTTCGAGCTAGCTTCCGTTGACTAACATCCCCTGAAAATAGCCACGCATCGAATCGCTTAGTTCGCCGAGTCTTTTTGAGATCAGGTGATTGACGGTTCCATCGGGAAATGCACCCGAGGCGTCGGCTTCGCCCGCAGTCTTGCCGGTGAGTATCTCCAAGCCTTCATCAATGGTCTCTACGGCATAAATGTGGAATTTTCCTTCTCTGATGGCCTCCACCACGTCATCCCTGAGCATAAGGTTCTTGACATTCTGATAGGGAATCATCACCCCCTGATGGCCAGTTAGACCGGTGGTCATTCGGCACACATCGAACATCCCTTCCACCTTCTGATTGACGCCACCGATGGGTTGTATCTCGCCCATCTGGTTCACAGACCCCGTGACGGCTATATCTTGCCTAAGGGGCAATCCCGATAGGCTAGATGATATGACGTAGATCTCGGTCGAAGAGGCGCTATCGCCGTCTACACCATCATATGACTGCTCGAAGCATAGGCTGGCCGTAAGGGTGAGCGGGCGGTCATGACCGAATTTCGCTCCCAGGTATCCGCTCAAGATCAAGACGCCCTTATCGTGGGTCCGGCCGCTCATTAAAGCTTCCCGCTCGATATTGACGATGCCTTCGCGGCCAGCGTAGGTTTGGGCGGTGATCCTGGTGGGCCGGCCAAAGCTAAAATCGCCTAAGTCGTAAACAGCCAACCCGTTTATCTGGCCTACTTCTTCTCCTGTAACGGCCAGTAACAGGGAACCGTCGCCGATCATTTCCTGGAGGCGTTCTTGTACCAGGTTCAACCGGTATACCTTTTGGTTGACGGCCTGCTGAACGTGTAGGTCTTGAACCATCTTGGCATCTTCTTTGCGGGCCCAGTAATCGGCCTCAATGAGCAGGTCTTTGATCTGTCCGAACCTGGTCGACAATTTGGATTGGTCGGAGACTTGACGGGCACAGAATTCCAGAACCCGGGCGGCTCCTCCGGTCTCAAACGGGAGCAGGTCTTCCTCCTCGCTGGTACGGCAGATGAACTTGCAGTAGGCCAACATGTTCTCTTCATTGAGGTCCACCCGGTAATCGAACTCGGCCTTCACCTTGAAGAGGTCCCAGAAATCCTCATTGTCAGCGGAAGTCAGCAGGCGGTAGATACTCTCGTCTCCAGTAACGATAACCTTCATGTCCAGGGGCACGGGTTCTGGCCGTAGTCCTTGAGGTATGAACAGGCCCAACTGTTCAGAGGGGTCTTCCAATCGCACTTCCTGATTGCGTATGGACCTTTTTAGGCCTTCCCAGGCCCCAGGGGCCATCAGGATGTCGCGGGCGTTCAGCACCAGATATCCACCATTGGCCAGGTGTGCAGCGCCCGGTTTCAGCATGCCATGGTCGCTAACGTAGGCGCCCATTATCGCCCGGCGCTCTATGCGGCCAAACAAGTTGCCCCAATTTGGGTTGGGCTCAATGATGATGGGCAGCTTCTCAACCGCGCTGTTGTCGACAAACACGTTCAATTCAAATGGCAAGAACGGGTTGATTCCTAGAGCCGCTCCCGCGCCGGCAGGCCCCGGTGGCATCCCAGTTATCATTGCTCTGGGGGTATCCGATTCCTTGAATAGATCGATATTGTTCAGCACATATTCCCCAAGGTCCGATAGGAATTTCCCGATCTCTGCAGTGTCTTGGGAGAAGGCGTGGAGATCGAAAAACACTCTGTCGACCAATTGGTCGCCCGCGCTCCGTTCCAAATCCTGGACCGCTTGTGTCGAAGCTTTTTCCAACTCTCGAATCTTGGTCATCGTGACTTGAGTATGCTGCATAAGTTGTGACCGGACTTCGTCTATGGCTTTTTTCGGTTCCGGCTCCAACGCCTGGTATTCCTCGGGAGTCATCGGGCGGCCTTCGGTCATGGGAAAAATGCTGATTCCGCTGGGCGTCAACTGCACTGCGAAGTTGGCCTCTTTCGCGGCCCGTTCCAGGTCACCCATCAATTCCTGGGTGGCTTTGCGGTCGGTCTCCTCATGGCTGCGCAGCTGGGCCTCGAATCCCTCGCTTTTCAGCATCTTGGGAATCTCATCTTGCAGGGTCCGCAGTACAGCCGAGAGTTGCTGACGGTATACCTTGCCCGTGCCGCGAGGAAGACGGATAGCTCTAGGGCGGTCGGCATCTTCAAAGTTATGAACATATGCCCAGTCGCTGATGGGGCGGCGTTTCTCTTGCCGGTCCAGGTCATCGACGATGCTTTGGAGGTGGGATTTGATGGCGCTGGTTTTTCCGGTTCCTGTAAGTCCCGTAACGAACAGGTTGTACCCCGGCTTATCGACTTCCAGACCGAAACGGATCGCTTCTTGAGCCCGGTCCTGACCGATGAAATGATCCAGAGGCGTCAGCTCATCGGTGCATTTGAAGGCGAATACCTCCATGTTCCGGTTCCAAGTGGTCTTTTCCCAGGAGACCTTGTATCTGGCTGCCAGGTCTCCTTTGCTTGCGCTCGTCTTGCTCCTGGACATCTGTATGCTCCTCCGGGTGACCCCGGCGTAGGACTCCGTAAATATGGATACTATATAGGCCCGTTCTACCGGTGGCCCCCATTATCCCACATTTCCCATATGGCTAAAAACTCTGTTCTGTAATTCGTCTAACTGTTTTGATCTACCGCCTA
>JAQBXL010000134.1 GCA_027624135.1 Chloroflexota bacterium | reverse complement strand
GGTCTTTATGCCGTGGAGTTGGCCATATAGGGAATCTTCCTAGTCCCAGCCCCGCCACCTGTCCCCACCGCACCGTGACTAGTTCCTCAGTGTCCAGCATAACGTGGTATCCGTTGGCGGACTCATCCGGGTAGTCCACGGTCCGCTGGTACACGTTGCTCTCCACAGTGCCCGTGTTTCCGGCGTACTTGCCGGTGATGATCTTCACCCGGTCGCCGCGTCGTCGCATCCATCTCATTGACCGTGGGCGTAGACAAGCGGTTTGGGGATTTTACGCTTGGCAGTACAGTGGTTGCCCAATGAAAGCGGAGAATTTGAGTGATCCAGGCCGCATTTGACATCCTTGGAATGCGGAATTACCGTTGGCGGTATCCCAGAGGGAGCTATAGCCAGGAAAGTCAGTTTGATTTGGGAAATCCCGGCTAAAAGAAGAAATCTGCATAGAACACCCAGTAGTAAATCAGGTACGAACCAGCCCCCATCAGGAATAGCGCACTCATCCTATGCACGTAGGGAACGGCCCTGCGCAGCCACTGGGCCACCACGCCACGAAACATGGCCGCGCACACCGTCACGGCCACCAGGACGGCCCCCATCCCAAGGGCGTAGCCGATGAATTGAGTGAAGGATGCCAGGTTAAGCTGGCGCCATCCACTCGACGGCACGTTCCGCCATCATGAGGACAGTTGCATGGCTACCACCTGACCTTGTAATTTTCGGCTTCACCGACGCATCGACCACCGACAACCCCCTCACTCCCTTGACGCTGCAGTATTGGTCAACAACGGCCATCGGGTCTGAATCGGGTCCCATCTTGCAGGTCCCAGATACGTGCCTGGCTGTACCGACGGTTTGGCGTATATACAGGTCCAATGCGTCGTCGTCGGCCAAAATGTCGTCTGTGGGATAGAGACGATGATCGCACAAGTCTTTGTACGCGTCGGATTCAAGAAATTCAGCCGCCTTCCGTATACCTTCCCGCACCCTACGCTTGTCATTTGGATCCTGGAGATAACAATAGTTGAAGGTAGGCTGCACCGAGGGATCAGCAGACGCAAGCCTGACGTATCCCGAGCCATCGGGTAACCCGAGCGTGATTGAGAGTCTCGCCACTCGGTCAGCTGGGACGTCGTCATTTAGGAATTTGGTCCGCAATCCGGGGACGCGCTCCGGTCGTTCATCGACCATTGGCGTAGTCCTCATCAACATATCGTTGACTTCGCTCGACCCGTTGGAAGTGTAGTGCAGACCAAAGTGCACAGCATCGACATCGCCGTGGAGGGACAGTCCGTCTTTCACTTTAAAGGTAACTTGGGCGCTCAGATGGTTCATTAGGTTCTGCCCCACTCCAGGGAGATCATGTAGGACAGGAATACCGAATTGCTCTAGTTGGTCCTTGGGGCCGATTCCCGATAGCATGAGCAGGTGCGGCGACTTGAGAGCCCCAGCGCTCAACACAACACGGTCTGCTTCAACGTTGAAGACCTCGCCTCCGCTTTCCACTTCCACGCCGACGGCCTTTAGGTCCTTGATCAACACCTTCCTGACGAAAACGCCGCCCCTCACTGTAAGGTTGAGATGGTGGCGCATGGGATTTAGGTGAGTGATAGCAGCACTCATCCTCCAGCCGCCAAGGTTGTTCGACGGCCACACGCCAACGCCTGCGGGGTTCGGGCCATTGGTATCTTCAACTGCCCCGTAACCCTCATCCAAACAGGCAGCGTGGAAGGCTTTTTGTATATCTGGCCATGGACCTGATTGACGACGCCTTACCGGCATCGGTCCGTCGGTCCCATGAAAATCATCCCGAATGTCGAGGTCGCGTTCACATTTCCTAAAGAACGGCAGGACTTTGTCATAAGACCATTCATCATTGCCCATCGCGGACCAGGAGTCGAAATCCTCGGGTAACCCTCTCTGCATTGCCGCGCCATTGATGGACGACCCTCCGCCAATCACTTTACCTTGCGCTACGTGTATCTCCCCTTGCTCCTCAGTGATCGTTCCTCGCAGGGCCCAGTTGTGTTCCGACTCTGGGGATTCTGCAAAACTTGTGTTGGCGAACTTTATTTCGTCTGGAAGATTGGCTGGATCCGGGTAATCCGTTCCGGCTTCCAGCAACAACACGGAGGTATTCGCATTTTCGACCAATCTGCTGGCCAATACTGATCCAGCCGCCCCACCGCCAACGATAATTACGTCATATTTCATGGATTTCCCCTCATTGATTTGTCTTATGGACTAGGATCTTCCAGATGTCACTGATTCCCCAAATGGGCAAGTGTCTCGGTGATACTACACTGAGGCCAATTATCGGGCAACAAAAGGGGCCGCCTGCGCCCCTAACGACTCATCCACCAAAGCGGGCAGCTTCTTCGTGAACGTCGACCCTTTTAATACTAGGACACAGATTCCTGTTCTATGACTTGAAGGTACATAAAAGCGCCGCTCAGAAGAGTGGCTTCTTCGCAGTGGCCGCCGATCATTTCACCCGTCGGACGAGCGGCGGCAATGTGAATGTGTACCCGAATGCCACCATTTGGTAAGGGCTGGATATACCCTTCCGCGCTAACTAACTCCAGAGTCTCGTTAATAACTTGCCGCTGGAACTCAGGGGCACCTTCTTCGTAGTTACAAAGGTTGCGTAGTTTCAGTTCACTCAAGCTTCCGATGCATGATGTTACGATGGCATCCCTAATGCCATCTGCCCGCGCTAATGATTCAAGGCTGTCGACCAATGACTCTCCAGCTTGAAACTTTCTGTAAAGGATGCCTGAGGCTTTCGATTCCCAATGTTGTACTGCCATTCACTCTCCTAGTTACTAGACGTATCCTGTTCCCTTCCTACTTCCCTAGTCGCCACAGCAAAGACTTAATCGTCTGATCATCTGGGGTTTGCTGCGACTTGAATAATACCCTGATTCGTTTACCAAATTCATCTGCCGTCTCTTTTCGTTCTAGATCGTGGTCTCTGATTGGCGATCTCCTCACCAGTACCCCACCCCGTGGGCTTCCCGATGGGGGTGTCCGTGTGTACAATTTTCAGAGGCGTGGCCGGTCAGGTCATCGCGAGCCTAGGCCCACTGGCGGTTCCTGGGCTGGTTACCTGGTCTGGTTAAATAAGGAGCTGAGATGGCGGAGAGTTCGATCCCACTGGCAAAGCAGGTAATCCAGGGTCGGTCGATAGCCGTCCCTCTCGACGATGATCAGGAGAGGAGATTTCAGCGTCTGGTGGAAGAGACAATAATGATCGACCTCCATCAGCACCCAATTGTGAAACCGGAAGACCCCGGCCGGCTTCTGGAGTACCTGCGTGGTGACACCCATGAGTGGGGCTACGAGGCGATACGCCACGGGGGTTTCACCGCGGTTGGGACGGCCAATGTGTACCGGGGTATGTTGCGCACCGACGAGATGTCCTTCATCCGGTTCCAAGATCTTTTAGACGAGATCAGCCTGATGTTGTCAGACGTCGGTCGTCACGACGGGGTTGTCAAAGTCAGTAACGCCGTCGAGATCGAGGCTGCAAAGCAGCATGGCCAGGTGGGTTTCTTGCCTACGGTGGAGCACCTGGCCATCGGCAACGAGTTGCAGCGTCTGGACGTACTCTACAACGCCGGTGTCAGGCTGGCGGGGCTGACCTACCGGCGCAAGAACTATATCGGGGACGGCCACCTAGAGCGAAACGACGGCGGGCTGAGTACATTCGGCATTGAGGTCGTCCAGAGGATGAACGAACTGGGGATGGTGGTCGACCTGTCCCACGCATCTTTTCGGACAGCGATGGACGCCATCGAATTCTCCCAAGCTCCGGTCGCCTTCAGCCACGACGGGTCATACACCCTGGGCCAGCAACAGGGTGGCGGCGAGTATGCTGCGGGACGGCTGAGAAGGGACGAGGAGTTGGTAGCCTGCGCGCAAAAAGGCGGCATCGTCGGAGTCACCGTACAACCGTCGGTGATCAGTAGCTGGGGATCCACGCTAAGCATCGATCGCTTGCTGGACCACTACGATTATATGGTGAAGTTGTTGGGCATCGACCACGTGGCCATAGGGACAGATTCCAGCATCGGCGTTAGAAGCTCGGGCTTTATCATAGGAGTCGAATCCCCTGCCGAAGGGAAGAATATTATCCGCGGGCTGATTACCCGCGGCTATTCCGACGCCGACATCATCAAGATCACCGGCGGCAACGCCCTGGCATTTTTTCGCCGGGTCATGGGCGAGTAGCCCGCTTCTCCCTTCACGGGTCGTACCCTGAACCTCTCGCAATCACGTTCCAGAGTTCCAGGCTGGCGTCGCAGTACAGACCAACGCCGTCAGCACGTCGATGGATCTTTTATCAGTTCCCGCCACGCCGTAACTGCCTAAAAAATTGCCGGTATTATTAAGCGATTCAATAAGGCGGCTCACCGACTTTGGTAACCACTAAAATAGGTCCTCAAAATGCAAAAAAACCGGCCAACTAGGCCGGGGCTTTGATTTGTGTCCTTGCCGAAATTCCCTTTGATTCGACAGCACATAACTGGACACGTTTTGCTTGGGTTCGTAGCTACGGAAGCACACCGCTATGGGTCAGATGCGTGTAAAGCAGGTGCTCTAACCAACTGAGCTAACCGCCCGTGCCTGGCTCCCGTGCCTAGCTCCCGTGCCTGGCTCCCGTGCCTGGCTAATGATAGATTGGAATCTGCCGTTCAGTAAAGGCCCTTTAGCCTTGTTGTGGGCCACGCCTAACGCCGAATGCGGGCACACACGACGTCGATTCCGGTTTTCTTCCTCGGGAAAGTCTCCAATTTCGTTCCGTATTTGTTTGAGGCAAGATGACATCTGGTACAATCTGCGGATGCTGTTGATCGAAGTGGCACGTCGTGGAATCCTTGTGGCCGGAATAATTCTAGCCGCATCTGCCTGCGGTCCTGATCCAACCCCGCCTTCGGTCGAAGAAACACGCGAAGAATCCCCGCCGGCTGACTGCACGGGTTGCCTTTTGCAAGAACGCATCGATTCGGCCGCGCCTGGCGAAACGATCAATATTTCCCCCGGCATCTACACGCTGTCTGGCGGAGAATTGCTGATCGATAAAGACGTGGTCCTAGTTGGCGAAGGGCCGGAAGTAACGGTGATTCAGGCCGCCATTTCTCTAGAACTCGCTGCTCACCGGGTGATCCGAATTACCGAAGGCAGTGTTGTGAGCATTGCTGGTGTAACCATCAGGTACGGCAATGAAGCCGCAACCACGGAGCGCACGCTCCCCTTCCATTCCGAAGCCATTGGGATGCCTTCCAGCGGTATCGTAGGGCTGTACGCCGAATTCGGTGGCGGCATCTACAATCAGGGAACCCTTACCCTCACCGATTCGATCGTCACCGGAAACTCTGCCGGGGGCGGCGCTGGAATATTTAACGGTGCAAAGATCACGATCAAAGACAGTTCGATCACCGGAAATAGGGCAGTAGGGTTCGGCGGGGGAATTTTCAACGGCAGTATCCTGATAGCTGAGAACATAGTGGTGGCGGACAACGTTGCCGGTGGCGGAGCAGGTATCGGCAATTGGGGTGAAGCATCTGTAGCTGGGTCCACGGTCCGCGGGAACCGTGCACGTGGGACCGGAGGCGGGATAAAAACGACAGTGTCGGAACAATGGCATTGGACTCCATGACAATAAGCCACAATGAATCGGTGCTCGCAGGCGGTATATACAACGTCGGCCAACTAAACATAACCAATAGCACGGTAAGCAACAACACGGCGACCAACAATTCTGGAATCGACAACCTAGGGGTGCTGATCTTGTCCAGTAGCACCATCACGGGCAACGTTTCACTTCAAGGCGGTGGGCTGGCCGTGCGCCCCGTCGACCACAAAGAAATAGCGATGGTCTCTAACACCATTCTGGCCGACAACACGGCTGCTCAGGGACCAGACTGCTTCGGTGTCGTCATCTCCCTCGGCCATAATCTGGTCGGCACCAACAGCGGTTGCGAGATTATGGCCGTTGCTGGGGACAAGATTGGCACCGAAGAACGCCCACTCGACGCCATGCTGGGGGAATTAGGTATCGACGGTGGGCCGACCGCCACCAATGCCTTGCTTCCGGGTAGTCCCGCGATCGACGCAGCCGACGGCAGCACTTGCCCCCCGGTGGACCAGCGCGGCGTCCAAAGGCCCAACGGACCCTCGTGCGATATCGGTTCCTACGAAAGGTGACAATCTAAGTCGAGTAAGCGAATGCCAAGACTTAAGCCGGAGCGATTAGATTCCGCCCTGAGGCAAACTTGCGGGCTCGGAAAACCGCGATGGCGATCACTACAATCGAGACGGGTACAAGGAAGATGGCCAACCAGAACCACGCAGCTGTTACAGCCACGGTTCCCGTGGCTACCAAGCCTGGCCCTAGCCGCTGCGACCGCTTACTGATGTACACCCCCACAGGATCATTGGGCCAGCCGCGATCGGTATAGCCCCTAGGAACACCACTTCTAGCACGCTGGGTTCCCAATCCGTCGATCCGCTCGCATCTCCAATTATCACACTGAGCCCTCCGGCGATGTAGGCGCCGGCCAGAAGTACCGTCAGAGAAATAAGCCCATTCTGTATGATAGTTACTCTCATGCTGCTCCTTCGCCCCGGGAAACTACCTCAATAACGACCCCACCGTGAGCATGGAACTCCGGAGCCACGGGAGATTTCGCGGTAAGCGAACGGTTCATCTGATGCTCCAGGTCAGTCTTGAATCCTTGCTCCACACGCGTCCAACCGACACACTTCCCTAGATTTAGTACGCTATAGCAAGGAATGGCGTTCCCTGGCTACCCGTGTTGCCAGCAATAATGCGCCCATCGCCAGAAGTGCCATGGCGACTGGGATGATAATAGTCCAGAGCGTGACTACGCCAATGACGATTACTCCGACTACAACTAACCCGCCGCCCAGTAATGCAGAGCGCTCGATCATATATATTCCAGCAAGAAGCGCGACTCCTGTGGACAAGGTAAGAGCAACGTCCAGCCATACCGTTTCTTGGTCGCCTTCAATAATCTCAAGAGCAACCCCGACTCCTGTGGCAAGAACGATCAGACCCAGCGCTACCACGACCGCCGTGAAACCCAGGTAAGCCAGTCGGCCCATGCCCATTGTGAGGTGGTATCGGTTTTTTAGACAGCTAGTTAAGAGAGGGTCCCGCTCCTAAGATGACAGAAATAAAGGAGCAGAACCATGAAACAATCACGTAAGAAGCATAGCCCGTCCTTCAAGGCCAAGGTAGCTCTGGCCGCCATGCAGGGAGACCAAACCATCG
>JAQBXL010000133.1 GCA_027624135.1 Chloroflexota bacterium | reverse complement strand
GATGGGTTGGATGTGACAACCCCCATCGTAACCCTTCTGCTGAAGGGTGCCAACGAGGTCTTTCCTTATCTAGCCTAATTTAGGCGGTGGATCTGGGACCGCTATCCAAAGGTGGTACCGCCGGGAGAGGCTTCATTAAAGTAAAGTCCAAAAAGAAAGCCCAAAAAGCCCAAAAGACGTATCTAGTCGGCAGACCAATGCTAATACTTTTGATGGACTGTAATTAAAGACTGCTTCCAAAGACTCCTTCAGTGCTGGTCCTTAGCAAGCAGGACATAACCCGCAGGTTTACATCTGCAGTTGACTTTCGGTCGCGACTTGACATTTGATAGTGGCCGTCGCCGTTCGTTATGTTGGGCTCACGCATAACATACGGCAAATATAACAGCAAGGGTTTTTTGGCTTGACATTTGACAAAATCGACAGTCGGATGTTAAGTTTTGTGCACTCACACCATATAGGTGTTTTAAATGCAATGACATTGATCTTGATGATTATGGTCACTGCGCACGAATTTAGGGCAAGCCCTTTGATTCTCGATTGAGTAATGACACTATCTAGAACCTACATCGACAACAGCGGACAGGTGACCGAGGTGGCGGTTGACCAACTGGCGATGGTGGAAGAGAACAGCCTCCACGCAGAGCAGTTGGTTCAGACCGAGCAGTTCTCGGCCATTGGAAAGATGGCGGCTTCGATAGTTCACGATTTCAAAGGCCCGCTTACCGTTATTCGTGGATGCGCCGAACTTCTGGCCAACCCAGAGATTACCGCCGAAAAGCGCGAACGATACACCAATATGATCCTGGAAGATGTCGATCGTTTCCTGGCCATGAGCCAAGATCTACTTGAGTATTCCAGAGGGGCTGTCAACCTGGATTGCCAACCGGTAAAAGTCGGAGCGTGGCTTGGTAGCTTGGCAGACTACATCAGGGACACCGCGTGCACGGGCGGCGTCCGACTGGACACTCGTTTCAACTTCACGGGAGAGGTGAAGATGGACGAATACAGGGTCAGGCGCGCCATCATGAACCTTGTGGCCAACGCTGTTGATGCTATGCCGGAAGGTGGAAACCTGACCATCGCCTCAGAGGTAGCAGGGGCCACTTGGCAACTATCGGTCAGCGATACTGGGTGCGGAATCCCGATCGAAGTGCGTTCCCGAGTCTTAGAACCCTTTGTGACTAAGGGCAAAGCAAATGGAACCGGACTGGGCCTGGCCACCGTCTGTGAGATAGTGCAAGGTCACGGCGGCAGACTGGACTTTGAAACTTGGACTGCTGAAGAAGCCAACGGGTCGGGATCAGGCACCACTTTCGTTATAGAACTGCCGGTGGAGCGTCCGCTGGCATAAACAGAGCAATCATCTCTCCTATTTCCTTTCTTGAGGAAGTATAAAACCTCCACAGACAAGGGGCTGTGGGGGTTTTATATATCTAGAGACCTTTGCGATCTCACGCTGCGGTGCCCCGTTTTGCCCCGACCTCTCCCAGGTACTCTAGAACGTCGGCCAGCGGCAGAACATCGGCATACTTCTGGTTCATGTCGAACAGGTTTATGGCGTGGGCCGCTTCGTGGCGGTCGAAGACACCCTCCTCGACGACAATCATGCGGTAGCGGTTGGTGCAACCGTCCAGAACGCTGGCCCGGACGCAGCCGCTGGTGGTCTCGCCCACGGCAATGATGGTATCCACATTGTGGGCGTTCAGGTGGCCGATCAGCGGCGTGCCCCAAAAGGCGCTGGGCGAGTCGTTGCGCATCACAGGCTCGCCGTCGATGGGCGCCACCTCGTCGATGATGTCGTGGCGGCGGTTGTGCCGTTCCAAGGCCTCCGGACTGCGGTCAGAGTTTCCATAGACCTGGCGTCGGGTGCTCCAACCAGCTAATCCGTCGTCGTCCCGGCCGGTGGCGTGCACCACCGGGATTCCGGCGTCGCGGGCTGCTTTGAGCACGGTCTGGATGGCGGGTATGGCGTCCCAAGCGGCCAGCCCGCAACTGGCTGGCCACTCCTTGGTCGCCTCCAGGATCGGCTGAGGAGTTTCGCCAAAAACCCAGCGGTAAAGGTCAATCAGCAGGAGAGCAGGTTTCTCACCGAAGCCTACCTGCTTGTTCTCTCCCATCGCCACATGGGCCTTGTCCTGCTCGGTCAGAAATTTGTCCCAGACTCGCTCAGGCATACACTCACCGCCTGTTCGTCCAGCATTATTATCCCTATTCTTTCGTCGGGAACCCGGCCTCTTTCCAGGCCTCCATCCCGCCTGCCATGTAAGTCACGTTGCCGAATCCCATCCCTTGAAGTATCTGGGCGCCCACGGCGGCCCTATTGCCGAGCCTTCAAGTTGTGATGATCTGTGCGTTGGGGTTCGACAAACGCGGGTCTAGCTTGGACGGGTCTTCTGCAGCCGCGTCCAAGTCCTCCACCGAGATGAAGATTACGTTTTCGGCCTGTTCGCTCAGCGGTACGTTCTCACGCAGCCGCGTCTCGATCAAGAGGATCTCCGGTTTTTCGTCCAGCTGCTTTTTTGAGTCTGTAACATTAACGGATCTTGTCTTGGCCTTGGCGGCCTCAACCCGTTGTCTGAAATCATCGGTCATTGATCTGTCCTCCGAAGCAATAAGTACTTGCCATAATAATCGAAATGCCGCACAAGCGATAGCGTTGCAAGGATATAGAACCCAACGTTGTGTTACCATCTCTAGGCACGATTTTGACAATGGTGGAGGCGACCAGTCATGCGGTGGCTTCTGATACTGGTGTTCCTGGCAACCCTGGGAGTTGCCTGTGGCTCGTCCGCCGAATCAGATTCTAATTCAGAGGTAATCATGGCAGAACCAATCACAACAGCTTCGGGACTACAGATTCTAACCGTGGTCGAAGGGACCGGAGAAAAGGCGGAGTTGGGCAAAACTGCGGTGGTCCACTACACCGGCTGGTTGCTGGACGGCACCAAGTTCGATAGCTCCGTAGACCGGGGCACACCCTTTGAGTTTGCCTTGGGCGCAGGCCGGGTGATCAAAGGCTGGGACGAGGGGGTGGCGACGATGAACATAGGCGGCAAAGTAGAGCTGATCATCCCTCCTGACCTGGCCTACGGCGACCGAGGCGCAGGAGGAGTAATCCCCCCCAACGCCACCCTAAAGTTCGAAGTTGAATTCCTGGGAATGAAGTAACGGGACGGCTGGAGAGCCAATCGGCCACCCTTAGTCTCTGAAATGTGGCGCTACCTTCTCTGCGACCAGCGTTGGGCTATTGGCGGCGACCTCATAGGGCATGGGGGGCATGGGGGGCATGGCGCCAAGGCGGAAGTGGATAATCACCCTGCCGACTCCGGTGCCATGCACCTTCTCCAGGAAGTAGGGCGCTCCCGCATCTCGCCTATAAGATTCCAGCTTGCAGGTCTTCGATGAACGGCTGAAATGCCAAACGCACCGGGCTTGCTGCTGGCAGATCAGGCGTCACCACCTGGTTGCAGTAGTCTTGGGCGATCTGGCCTTGCTGCTCCCGGTTGTAACCACTGAACAGTTGGCCCTCTTGCCGGTCTTTGGCAAGCTGCTCCCATCCTCCGTAGCTGTAACCCTCGGTCTTCTGCGCCCTCAGAGCCTGCCAGATATAAACCGACCCAACTTGTTCAAATTGGTACACGTGGGCCATTTCGTGCGTTAGCAGATCGAGATTGCTCCTTGAATGACGCCCAGATCTGGGGAGATTGATGGTGTGGAATAACGTGAACGCCCGGCTGTGGTTGAGCTTGAATATCAAGGGCAGGATGCGGCCTTCTGCGATCCGTACTGCGGAGTACCGCACATTGTCCGGACCGAGCACCTGGCCAACCGCTTCTATCTCGTCTTGAGATAATCGGCTAATCCCAGTCAACAGATGCCAGGCCAACTGAAGAATCAGCGGACCCTGGAGCAAGTCGAACGACCTGAAGATCAGCTTGACCGGCATCGCGCTCCCCCATTCTCGATCAAGAGTTGTCGAATAGATGGGTCTAGGTCATTCTATCCGATAGGAAAGCAAGAAGCTGGCTGTGTAATCCTTCGGGACTTCGAGGACCTTCAACCAGATAGGGTGTGCCCACTCCTTTTCACAGCGGCCGGTCTGAGTCGCCGCAACATACACCGTAACTGACTTACTTTGGTGGTTCATGGTCACCAGCGGCACCCAGATGTCGGCCTCGCATCCCGAACCGGTGATAGTGGTGCCGACCAGCATCTCTGTGTCCCAGTCGATCCGGTCCAGGGATATCTGTACCGCATCGCCAACCTCGGATAAGTACTCCTCGGCATCGGAGACGGTTAGCAAGACCGTTTCGTCGCCTAGATGAGACAGTGTTTCTCCCGCCATTGGGAAAGTATCGTTTTCGTGCACCAAGTAGCCGCCCCCAACATGACTGTATGGAACTGCCACGTTATTCTCCCTGCGGCAGTCGGTGAAGAGTAGCCCGTCTGCGCTGACGTGAAACGGGTATCTAAGCTCGTTCAATCCGTACGCCAAGACATAACCCGGAATAATCGCCTCGGTATAAAAAACTCCCGCATCGGGGCACCCCAGTGCGCCGTTACTGTGCTCAGTTGCCTGTGCGCGGACTAGGCGCAGGTCCCCTGGTGCGACGCCAAGGCGGGCGCTCAACTCCCGGCGGGCGGTTGAGTCGGCCTCTTCGCTGACTTCGGGATTCCGATACGGCGCCCTAAAACCGCCGGCGAACTGACCGCCAAGGACACCCTCCAGCGTCTCTTGAATATCAAGGTCGCGACCGACGAACAGAACGATCAAGGAATCTCTATGGTAGTAATGCGGGGTTGAAGTCCAATCCACGAATCCGATACCTACTATCGCGGAGCCATCAGGACCTACTTTGCCAATTGCGGCCTCGGCATCGTCGATATTCGGGAATTCATAAACGTATACCTCACTACCGTTAACGGTTAAAACGTTGAGGGGTACGCCGAAGTCAGTCGAAGAATCTGCGCCTAGGCGTGACTCGACCTCTGCCCCGGCCGCCCTAAGGTCGCCGATCAATCGCGTGTGCGCCGTTTCCGATCTGGCAACACCCCGAATCCCGGTGTCGATATCGATGTGCAGATCCGAAGTTTCACCGTCTTTGATAACGACCGTTACCGGGAGGGAGGCGGAACAGCCGAGAAAATCGCAGTTGCTGAGACTCACGACATACTCTCCGGCGGGGACCGATGCCCGGAAAGCGCCGTCTGGCTGCAGAGGGACCAGGATGCCGCTTGCGGATTCGGACTGAAGTTGGAGCTCTCTGGATGAGTAGATGTCTCCAATCTCTCGGGAGCACGGCTCGACGGGGCAAAGCGGCCCGACGGTAACTGAACCCGCCAATATTCCATCCGAGACCGGGGGAAGAACGGTAACGAGTTCTCCCGACGTACAGGCCGCTGCCAATGGGAGAAACAGTCCCGCCAAGATAATCAACCAACGCTTGGGCACGATTCCATTCTCCGGCGACTAAATATGAGGTTTTCAGTATTACAGACGGAGGATGGAATACAAAAGTTCCCGCCTAGCGTCGCAAGCGCGACGGTCAAGGCGATTGGGCAAGAGTTAGACACGATGCGATTGGCGAAATTGGCGGCAGCCGGTCAACCGGTGTCAAATGGAGCGGGCGATGGGATTTGAACCCACGACATCTTGCTTGGGAAGCAAGCACTCTACCCCTGAGTTACGCCCGCTCGGTTTTGAGGCTAATTACAGTAGATAACTGTAAAACCGTTGACGCACAACGTTAGTACAGCGCATAATTGGACAAATTTTGAGAGTCCTATTTTGTGAGTAATGCGTCATGCGAAAAGCCTCTTACGTAGCCATTAAATCAGGCGGCGACCTGGGCGTCAACATCGATTCCTTTAGCTTGCACATCCGTGCCGAGAACCTAAGCCCGGCGACGTTGGCCGCTTACGTCGGCGCCACAAAACAGTTTCACCAGTACGTTTCTGATCAAGGCATGCCCTTGAATCTTGCTGACATCCGGCGGGAGCATGTTGAAAACTTCATCGCTGATCTATTGATTCAGTGGAAACCGGCAACCGCCAACAACCGGTACCGAGGACTTCAATCTTTCTTCAAATGGGCGGTCAGTGACGGGGAGATTAAGGAATCTCCCATGGTGAATATGAAGCCGCCCAAAATTCCCGAGAACCCACCTCCGGTGCTCCGAGAAGATGATTTAAAACGTTTACTGGCTACCTGTGAGCGTGGCCAGGACTTCGAATCAAGGCGGGATGCTGCAATAATCCGGGTGTTCATTGATACGGGCGCGCGCCTGTCGGAAGTTGCAAACCTCAGATGGTCACCTGACGACGATTCCAAGCACGACGTGGACTCGGACGGGGGAATCCTCAGGGTACTGGGTAAAGGAAGGCGGGAGCGCATCCTCAGCATCTGAGCTAAGACTGTGCGGGCATTAGATCGATACCGACGTATGCGAGGGGCCCATCGGCGCAACCAACTTTCATTTCTGTGGTTGGGCGTTCGAGGGCGGGTGACTCCGTCCGGAATTCGTCAAATAGTTCAAAAGCGGGGTCGGCAGGCAGGTCTAGAGGGCATCTATTCCCATATGCTAAGGCACAGTTTTGCTCATGCCTGGATGAATGAAGAATCCGGTGGAGAAAACAACCTCATGAGCTTGATGGGCTGGCGGTCCCGAAGCATGCTGGCCAGGTACGCCGCCAGCACTGCCTCAGAGAGGGCGCTCTCGGCCCATAAAAGGCTTAGCCTTGGTGACCGGATCTAGACGCTATCGACTTCGATCCGAACTTGGTTTTTTAAGTCATTTCTCACGGATTCAATCGTCATCGGGTATGGCAGTTGATTGAGCATGCTCAGCGCTAACAACGAATCCGTCACCGTCCGTTCTGTCGTGTAGTCTAAACAAATCGAGCATGTCTTGATGTACCGCAACGTGACGAAGCCTTCTTCGTCCGCGGGCGCGAGAATAACTTTTTCCGAGAATGCATGATCCTTGAACCTCTGCATGTCATTCAGCGAGGTCATCCAACTATGATCGCCTTGAGGGAATTTCTTGGAACGGAGTCGGCACCGGTCATATACTTCTTGCTGGAGAATGGTTAGCTGATTTTTAGCAGGTGCCTGTTGGCGTTGGGCATCTAGCTCGGCTTTGGCGTCCTCCAGGCGGTTCTGTTGCAAGAACCGGCGTGGCATAGGAGAGGGCTTAGTTGAGGTCTAAGGTAAGGACGTGTTAAGCGGCCAACCCGAACAGGCTGTTAACGAACTTTACCTGTCCCTGGATTCCGCCTACCTGAACTTGTCCCTTCCGGATCATGTGCAT
>JAQBXL010000132.1 GCA_027624135.1 Chloroflexota bacterium | reverse complement strand
TGTCCAAGATGCCAGGGCGAAACTCCATCGCCTGTATCCTTCGAATCAACGGTTGACTGAGTACTAGCTCCTTTGTTGGACGACCGTTTCTTATTACCGGCAGATTGGCAATTTCCAAGGTACACAGTCGGGCAATTCGCGCAGGTCGGGAGGGTTCTGTATGTGTTGTCATTGATTCATTTCTACGCAAGGATGACAGCCGCCGGTAGTGGTTGTTATGGCCTAGGTATTTCGAGATCTCTCATCATGATGGAGAAGGACGAGTTAGTACGCAGAGTTTGTCGATACAGCGGAATTTCGGAGGATGTGATTGTTGAAATTATTGAAGATTTGACATTTGGAGGGAGAAATCAAATTAATCCTGACCCGGCACAGCAGCCGATCGTGGAACTTTCTCCGTCCATACTAGCTATCTCGCCTAATTTACTGATGCATAGTTCGATGGAAAGGAATCTGGTTGTTCTTCAGAACCGAATTCCAGATGGTCGCGACGTTTATTCGGCGCTCAGCAATCAAAAAGAGGGAATTTCCCGGCAGTCAATAATTGAAGCTCTCAAGGACATGGGATTTCGGTTTTGGCATGGACACATCCCCGGATGGAATTTAGCTTCAGAAATTGACCTCGCAATTATCTCTGATACAGAAAAGCGCTGCCTAATCTTGGAGCTAAAATCGTTAATTGCCCCTGCAGATCCTGGGGAAATTTTAGATAGGGCTGAAGATATCCGAAAGGGAGTTAATCAGATTCGAGACAGGCGGGGAAAATCGGAGATGGTCCCCGCACCGATGATGTCCATGCTGCAAACAAGTCCGGAGTACCAAATTTCCTGGGCAGTGGCATCGGATACGTCAATCGGGCCCGGCTTTGTACAGGCAGAAGACGTTCCTATTATCAAGATAAATCACCTACTTGCGAAGCTGAGGCAGAATTTGGGGTTAGCAGACTGCTGTCTCTGGTTAGAGAGCCAGGCCTATCTGCCAGTCGAAGGGATCCATTACAGAGAAATAGAAATAGAGGTAGAAATCGCTGGGTGGACGTTAGAATGGTACGCGATTACAGATTTGATTGATACTTTCGTTTAGCGAACTCTGGTTTTCGGGCTTCTGGTCGCGGGCCACTCACTAACTAAGGAATGAATGAGAGTCGCCCTACCTAAATTCCGGCAGGACCTCCCTGGCAATCGTCTCCATGAGCTGCTTTAGGGCCGGGACGTCTCCCGAGTTCAGGGCCAGGACCATGTGTTCCACCCCGGCGTCCTCGTAGGCTTTGATTGAGGCCGTCATCATGGCGGGGTCGTGGCCGGGCAGCGTAGTGCGGGTGGCGGCGCGGTCGCTGGATGGCTTGCCGTGCACTTCCACCTCCACCCTGGTCGACCAGGTCATAGCGCTCGGGTCTCTTCCCGCAGCGGCGGCAGCGTCGGTGATCTCCTGCTTGCCCATAGCGTACCCTTCAGGCGATTGTCCGGTGGGATGCCAGCCATCGCCTCGCAGTGCCGCCCGCTTCATCGCTCCGGGGCTGGAACCGCCGACCCACAGCGGGATGCTGGATTGGACCGGCTTGGGCGAGAAGTAGAGTTCGGAGAAGTCCCAACGCTTGCTCTGGAACTTGGGTCGGTGGTTGGACCAGAGCTCCTTCATGATCTCCATGCACTCGTCAGTGAGGGAGCCCCGCTGACGCATGGAGATACCCAAAGCCTCGAACTCCTCGGTCATCGCGCCCACGCCCACGCCGAGCGTGACTCTGCCGCCGGATATCTGGTCCAGCGTGGCGGCGTACTTGGCCAACTCAACAGGGTTGTGATAGGGCAGCACCAGCACCGAAGTGCCCAGAGTCACCTTAGAAGTCGTGGCTGCCAGGTATGACAGGGTGGACATGGGATGGTAGTAGGGTTTGTCTTCCAGCCGCTCTCGGATATACCCCGTGTTGAACAGGTGGTCCATGACCCAGACCGAGTCGAAGCCTAAGTTTTCGGCCATCGGGCCAAATTCCAAGACCTGCTGCGGGGTTTCGATACCCCAATTGTTGGGAATGGTTACACCGATCTTCACAGAGCCCTCCTTAAAGTTGATTAATGAACTGGCGGCACTCCCTAGGCGGTGGTTGCGGCCTCGATGATTCGGGCGGTTTCGATGGCCGCTAAGGCGGTGTTGGCACCCATGTTGCCCGCCTTGCCACCGGCCCGGTTCAGCGCTTGTTCCATATTCTCGGTGGTCAGCACTCCGAAGATGGTCGGCACCCCGGTTTCCAGCCCAATCGAATTGATCCCGCTGGCGGACTGACTGGCCACCATGTCGTAGTGGGAGGTCTCACCGCGTATGACAGCCCCAAGACAGATGACTGCGTTATACCGGCCGGTCTTGGCCAGTGTTTTGGCCACCACGGGCAATTCAAAGGACCCCGGAACCCAGCAGACTGTGATGTCTTCGTCCCTGACCCCATGGCGTATCAGGGTCTCCACGGCCGAATCCAATAGCTTCTTGGTGATGATCTCGTTGAAGCGGGCAACAACTATTCCTACGTGGAGTCCTTGTCCGTTCATATTTCCCTTTAACTCTTTGGGCACGCTTAACTCTCCTGGTGCTGGTTTAGGCTTGGAGCGGCGCCGAGTCCGCTTGCTCGCGCACTCCGCACTGGATAATCTTTTCCACGAATTCGGATTCGGTCACCACTCCTGCGATCTGGGTCAGCTCGTTGACCACCGTCAGCGGGACCGAGCGAACGCCGTAACGTTGGCCGAGAGCCGTGAACTCCTCGATCTCAATCACGTCGGCGGTGATGTTCTGATTTTCCAACGCAAGTGCATGGGCCAAACGGGCAACTGACGGGCACTGAGCGCTGCTAGGCGTCACGAACACCTGGATGTGCACCGGCTGGTTGATCTGCCGCAGCTTCTTTCGAGTGTCCATGCTCAGCGGACTGACGCCCCTGGAGATCGTCCGAATGTTTTCGATGACGACGGCCATCTGGTAGCCCATGGGTATCCCAACAAAGCGGAGCTTTGGCCCGTTTTTTGCTCCGTCTTTAGCGCCGAACGCTATGGTTGGAACCTTAGTGATGCCTTCCTCAAGCGCCATTTCAGGTTGAGCTAGGATGTCAATCGTCTCGAGATGGACTTTGGGCGACAGCGCAGCCAGTTCTTCCAGCATCTGTTGGGTCTGCAGGCAGTACCGGCATTCCCCGCCCGGCACGGCTATGGGTGACGGACGCTGGGTGAACAGCCGAAGGTGGACATCGGCCTTCAGATCCTTGCGGAAGGTCCGCTTTAGCTGGGACTTTTCTTGGTCGGGGATCAGCGTCTGCTGGGTCATTCACCGGTCTCCTGAACCTGGCGGGACACGACCCGGCCAGGTTTTCGGCTCTGGTGGTCGCAGAACCTGGGCCGAATCTTGAATGGAGACCAGTTTACACGGGAAGGGGTTTGTTATCCAGCTTTGTCCAGCATGTCCCGGATCGTGAACAGACGCTGAAATAGCGTGAAACAAGAGACAACGGCAATGGCGAGCAAGAACCATTCGACTTGGTTTACGATCAGCCCGACTCCCAGCAGCACGACCCGCTCCGGTCTGGTCATCAGGCCCGCTTTGGTGAACACGCCCAGACCCTCGCCACGGGCTCGGAGATAACTGACGCCCTGGGAAAATATCAAGGCTAGCAGAAGAACCACGATGAAAAAGACCTGCCGGTCGTCGCTGAGGTCTTCTCGCAGCACGTAGACCGCTATGCCAACGAACAAGGCGGCTTCGCTCAGCCGGTCAAATACAGAGTCAAGCAGCGCTCCAAAATCGCTAGCCTTCCCGGTGAGTCTGGCCAGCGCGCCGTCCATAAGGTCCAACCCGCCGCCGAACAGGAAGACGATTCCCCCTGCCAACAGCCATCCCGCGCCGACCAGATAGGCCGATACGACGGTGATCAGGAACCCTAAGATCGTGATGGCGTTGGGGGTTAGCTTGATCGCCCGGAAGAACTTGGCCCCCGGCAACTCGATGTAGCGGAGGACCGCGGATCTAAACTGTTCTCTTCCCGGTAGAGCCATTGGCTGCCTGCAAACAAGAGTCGTAGTAATCCGATACCCGGCCAGCCACCACTTCCCAGCGGTAGTCTTCCGCCGTCCGGTTGCCCTGACCGCCAAGCTTACGCCGCAGTTCTGGGTCGCGGGCCAACAGTTCCAGTGATTTGGCCAGAGCGTCGCTGTCTTTCTTGGGGAAGAGTAATCCCTGCTCCCCATCGGTGACGATTCCCTTGTATCCTTCGATGTCCGAGGCAACCACTGGTTTGCCGGCGGCCATCGCCTCCATCAAGACGATGCCGAAGCTCTCAGACCCGGTTGCCGGTGAGCAAAAGATGTCGGCGCTGGCGTAGTAGCGTGGCAGATCTTCGTATGACGCCCGCCCCACAAACTCCACATCCTGCAGGTTGTGTGAGCTCATGATGCGGTAGGACTCTTTGTCCGGATTGCCAGGCCCGACGACGATCAGCCGGATGTTGGGCATGTTCCATTTCAGCTTGCTGTAGGCGTCCAACAGGTACCGCAGCCCCTTGCGTTTCTCCAGCCGGCCCACGAACAAGATGTTAATCTTGCCGTCCTGGTATTGGGGAAAGGGAGCAACTTTCGCGGAGAAATGGTCGAAGTCGATTCCGTTGGGGATAATCTCGTAATCGCCAGGGAATGTGTTGTTGGCATAGCGGCGGGCTGCGTTTGAAACGGCGATGTTGCCGTGCAGCCGCTGCTGCCAGCGTTTGATTATGGGATGGCTCATGCGGTAGAGGTGCTGGCGCGAGTAGGAAGCATGGAATGTGCCTATGTTGACCGCGTTGGAGAATTCCAGAACGCAAAGGGGGAGTATCGGGGCCATGGGCTCATGGAGATGGATGATGTCGAACTTTTCTCGCTTGAGCAGCGCCCGGACCTTGGGGTAGAGCCACCAAGAAAGAGAAACCCTGGCAATGGAGCCGCCACTAGGAAGGGGAACTGAACGGCCCAAAGGCACTAATAGATCGGAGTCCCGACACTCGCGGGAAGGCGAATGTGGGGCTAATACTTGGACTTCATGTCCAGCGCGGCCCAACTCTCGGGCCAGTTGGGTTACGTGGGCTGTGACCCCTCCGGGCCAGGTGAAGTCATACGGGGAAACCATTCCAATCTTCATGGTGTTATGCCGGTCTAGTCGCCCTTATCGGGGGGTGTACCTTTACTTTTCTTTGCCTTAGGTTCGGCAATGAAGGCCTCCACCATGTCTCTAGCCTGGTCGTCGGTGTGTTGGAAGGGTGGCGATTTCATGTAGTAGGCGCTCGGCCCTTCGATCGCACCGCCCTGTCCGCGATCCATTGCCAATTTGGCACATCGTATCGCATCGACCACGACACCTGCGGAGTTGGGGCTGTCCCATACTTCGAGCTTCAGCTCAAGATTGATCGGAGCGCCGCCGAATACCCGCCCTTCCATGCGGATGTAGCACCATTTGCGGTCTTTTAACCAGGGAACGTGGTCGCTGGGGCCGATGTGGATGTCGTCGGCATCAAGTTCTTCGTCCATCTGAGATGTGACCGAAGTGGTCTTAGATATCTTCTTAGAGGTCAACCGCTCGCGTTCCAGCATGTTCAGGAAGTCGGTGTTGCCGCCGAAGTTCAATTGATAGGTGTTGTCCAGGGTGACGCCCCGGTCCTCGAACAAGCGGGTGAGTACGCGGTGAGTGATCGTGGCGCCCAGTTGGGACTTGATATCATCACCGACGATGGGCACTCCGCGCTCTTCAAATCGGTTACGCCAGTATTCTTCCCTGGCCAGGAACACTGGTATGCAGTTAACCATGCCACAGCGGGCGTTCAGTATCTGCTCCACGTACCATTTGGTGGCCTGTTCGCTGCCCACCGGCAGGTAGTTGACGACGACGTCCACCTCCCGCTCTTGTAGGATGCCGGTGATGTCGGCGGTGGAGTGGGGGGATTTTTTGACGATACCTTCCAGGTATTTGCCGATGCTGTCGTGGGTCATTCCCCGCTGAACTATCACCCCGGTGTGGGGAACTTCAGCGAACTTAATCGTGTTGTTGGGAGTGGTGAATATCGCTTCCGAAAGGTCTTTGCCAACCTTATTTTCGTCGACGTCAAAGGCCGCAACGATCTCTATATCTTCGATCCGGTATCCACCGATGGTGTTGTGCATGACACCGGACACCTCAACGTCGTCGGGAATCTCCACATATTTGTGAACGCCCTGGACCAGCGACGAGGCACAATTTCCAACCCCAATGATAGCAACCTTAATCTTCCCCACGGATATGGCTCCTTTTACCGATGCCTTAAGTTGCCTGAAGTGGGCTTGCAGAGGCAAACCAAGCTGCTGCATTCTAGCAATTTGCCCAATGGCTCACAATAGGCGGCATTACGGATTACGACGGTTATGTTTAGGGCGCAAGAGGCGGCAAGGGTCTTGAACGGACCTGATAGCTCGCCCGCATACCCCGCCCGCTAGAAGAAACGGATTATGCCTGTTCGGTCATCGTAGCGAAACCGAACACCGATCGTCTCCGGCACCCGGCCCTCTTGCAGGCGCTCCTTGATCGTTGCCTCGATCGCCGCCGCAGCCTCTTCCGGTGTGGCGGCATTTCGGACCGCGTCGGCCAGTTCTTCAATCGTCATGTTATCGGTGATGCCGTCGGTCGCCAGTAAGATACGGTCCCCCAGGGAGGGAGTGATCTCAACCTGGGCCGGCGCGCCAAGTTGCTCAGAAGCGCCGATGGCCCTGGCAACGCCAACATGGAGAAACCCGCCGGCGTGGCCTGATAGTTTCTGGTATCCGTCTTTTTTTATCAGAAAGACTGGGCTGTCTCCGGCGGAGATGATCTGGAGTTTGTCGCCTCGTCCGAGCACCGCCGAGACGGTGGTCAGCAAAAACCGGCCTGCCCCCACACTGAAGAAGTCGGCATTCATCTCGGATAAAAGCTTGACCACATCCTCCGGGTTGTTCAGTACCCCGCCATCCAGAGCTTCCTTCAATTCGGTGCTGGCCTGCGCTCCGCCATGACCAGTGACGCCATCCAGGACAACGTCCAAGAACTCGCCGTCTCCCAGGTCTTTGGTTAAGAAGCTGTCCTCGCCGTGGGCTGAATTGTCTTGCATCGTGGTGACTGTGCTTGCCAGCATGGGGGCTAAACCTCAGCGATTCGATTAAGTCTTCTGTATGTTTCCAATATTCCGCTATATCTTAACGCCAGACCTATAGCGACGAGAAGGGTCTAGGGCCACGTTCCCAGGGCAATCGCATCTCATAGGGATAACACCTTGAGAAGGTAGTCTTCATCCCAACCGGCCCTCAGT
>JAQBXL010000131.1 GCA_027624135.1 Chloroflexota bacterium | reverse complement strand
CCCTTCTGCTGAAGGGTGCCAACGAGGTCTTTCCTTATCTAGCCTAATTTAGGCGGTGGATCTGGGCAGGAAGCTAATGCTTGACAGGGTGAAGGCCGATGCTATACTGTGCCGATACGTTCGGGTCCCGTCCAGGGGGTGGGGTCAGCCGAAATGGGGGATCCCGGAGTCAGGACTTTGGTATATATCTTTAGTAGGCGGTAGATTGCGCCTAGGTGGTCCACCACTCAAAGAAAACGGAGGAATTGTCGTGCCAAAGCGCTCATGGTTGAACTACAGATCATTGATTCCAATTCTGATTGCATCATTCACGGTGATCGCGGTGGCCTGCGGTTCTTCCGCAACGGCGGTGCCGGCGGCCACAGCCGCTCCAACAACAGCCCTCGTACCAACGGCCTCACCTGTCGCACGAGCTGCCCCGACGGGTGCTGCCCAGGTCAACGCGGGGCGCCTGAAATTCATTACCAAACCTCCATCTGCGGAATCGAATGATCCCTATCTGGTCACCGGGACCGGCGGTTTGTTCCCTACCGCAACTCACATGTGGGAATACCTAATCGGGCTGGACCGGCGTACCGCCGCATATGTCCCCATGCTGGCCACCGAGTGGACCATGCGGGAGGACGGTAAGGCGTGGACGGTCAAGCTCCGCAAGGGCGTCCAATGGCACGGGGGTTTTGGGGAGTTCACCGCGAAAGATGTCGTCCACAGCTTCGAGCGACTTATCAGACCTGAAAGTGTCCAGGTCAACGTTGGGTATTGGCGTAAAACCTTGGCCCGCATTGAGGTCGTGAATGACTATGAGGTGGTGTTCCACCTGAACACCGTGGAGCCCGAGTGGTTCCACCCGGCCTCCCGGTTCTGGGACGGGGTCATGATCAGCAAGGCCCAGTTCGACAAGGAGGGACAGGAAGGCCTGCTAAACAACCCGGTGGCCACCGGGCCTTTCCAGCACGACAAGAGGACTCTGGGGGTCGGCGTTCTCACCAGGCGGGTCTCCTCTCCTCACTGGCGGGTCCAGTCCGATTGGGAGGAGATAGAGTATACTTTCGCCCGGGAAAACCTGTCCCGTCTGGCGGCACTGCTGACCGGAGCGGCGGACATCGCCGATGACATCCCGGGCGACCTACAGCCGGGCGCCCTGGCCAAGGGGATGAAAACGGTCATCTCTTCCATCCCGGCTGGCGGCTACATCGGGCAGTTCGGCGGCAACTACCCGGTGAATTCGGATAGCTACAACTCCAGCGCGCCCCTGGCCAACCCGCTGGTGCGCAAGGCCCTCAACCTGGCCATCAATCGCCAGGAGATCATCGACGCTATCTTCCAGGGCCGGTACAAGCCGGTAATAGTGCCTTTTGTCGACAAAACCCACGCTGAGTTCAAACCTGAGTGGGAAGCCCAATTTAAGGAGAACTTCGGGTACGACCCGCAACGGGCCAGATCCCTTCTCAAGGAGGCCGGCTATCCCAACGGGTTCACTGTCACTGTTCAGATGCAAGCCCAGAGCGGTGCTCCCCAGCAAGATGAAGTAGCCGAGGCAGTGGCCTCCTACTGGCAGGCTATCGGGGTCGACGCCAAGCTTCAGACCATCGACTATGGCCTGTCTTTATCCGAGTTCCGGGACCGTAAAAAGCAGGACAAGGCCTGGGTGCAGATGGCGGTCTATCGGCCTCCCTGGAACCGCATCGGGATCTTCAACACCGAGGCCGGCGTGGTCCACGGCTATGAGAGCGAGTTTATCGAACAGAAGTGGGCCGAGCTACAGCGGACCGTTGACGCCGGCGGGCGCATCGAGATTCAGCGGGCGATCATAGACCACCTGCTGAAGGAATCGGCGCACTTCCCGCTCATGTGGACTTTCGCGGAGTTCATGATAAACCCCAAGGTGGTAGCGGAGTATGTCACTCTAGGGTTCTCGGGACCCGGAGAGGCGGAGTACGCCAGGGCGGCCCAGAAGTAGGTAGCGCCTGGCGTAAGCCAGTCCCGTGATAGGCCCCTCGTCATGTCCCCAGGGTTCCTACCAGGGGTGAGGCGAGGGGCTGTAGGAGACTGTTTGATGCAAAGATACATTGTCATCAGGTTGGCGCAAAGCCTGTTCGCTCTCTGGGGCGTGAGCATCATCGTATTCGGCCTGGCCCGCATCACCGGGGACCCGATGGACGTTATTCTGCCTCTGGAGGCCACGGCCGAGCACCGGCAGCAGATAACCGAGCAGTGGGGGCTGGATAGGCCACTACCGGTCCAGTATGTTGCCTTCCTGGGCAACGCCCTCCGGGGGGACTTTGGCGATTCCTTGAAATTCCAGGGGCAGAGCGCCATGGGCCTGGTGGGCCAGCGACTTCCTGCTACTCTCCAGTTGGCCAGCTTTTCGCTAATCATCAGTGTTGCCATCGCCCTGCCGCTGGGGGTGCTGTCTGCGGTAAAACGGGATACTCCGCTAGATTACATAGGCAAGATTATCGCCCTGCTTGGCCAGTCGATGCCCTCCTTCTGGCTCGGCGTGATGTTGATGTGGATATTCGCGGTCCATTTCAAGCTGTTTCCCGTCTACGGCACCGGGGGTCTCAGACACATGGTTCTCCCCGCCATCGCCCTGGGGTGGTTCCAGGTAGCAGCCCTGATGCGGCTGGTGCGCTCCTCCATGCTGGACATCCTGGACAGCGAGTTTGTCAAACTGGCCCGAATCAAGGGTTTACCGGAATGGAAAGTGACCTGGAAGCACTGCTTGCGGAACGCCGCCATCGTCCCCCTCACATATTTTGGCGTCATTGGCGCCGCTTTGATGACCGGCGCGGTAGTCATAGAAAGCGTCTTCTCCTGGCCGGGGACTGGTCTCCTGGCGGTAGACTCCATACGGGCCAGGGACTATCAAGTTGTCCAGGCGGTAGTGATTGTGTTTTCCACCATCTTCATCACAGCCAATCTGGTAGTGGACATCCTGTATGCCTACCTGGACCCGAGGATACGCCTCAGGTAGGCCCGTAACCGCGTGATTTTCCCGGCCCAAAAGCAACGTCAATATACTTCGAAAACTTAACGCTAAAGCGAGGAGCCTGGACCTTGGCCACAGAAATACCTGGAGTCACCAGAAAGGCGCTCTGGAGCCCCCTGGCCAGGGGGCGAGACAGTCTCAAGTGGGCCAGGCGGTACCCCTTGGTCCCGTTGGCTATTCTGGTCCTGATACTGCTGGCGCCGGCTATTTTCGCGCCCCTGATTGCGCCCCACAACCCGAACGAGGTAGTTCTGCCCAACCGCCTGCTGCCACCTGCCTGGGTTGGCGAAACAGTGGTGGATGGGGTGGTAGTCAAGAAAGGCGGATCGTGGGAGTACTTCCTTGGCACGGACAAGCTGGGCCGAGATGTGTTGAGCCGCATCATCTACGGGGCGCGGATCTCCGTGGCCGTGTCGCTGGTGTCCATCATCTTCGGCGGCCTGATAGGTACCGTCCTGGGGCTGGCCGCGGGGTACTTCGGCGGTCCCACCGACGCCGTGATTATGCGCGTGGTGGATATGTCCCTGGGTCTGCCCACCATCCTGCTGGCGCTGGTGCTGGCCGCGGCGGTCGGGCCCAGCCTTACCACTGTAATCGCCGTAATTGCGGTGCTCTTGTGGGCCCGCTACGCCCGGCAGGTTAGGGGTGAAGCCCTGGCCATCAGAGAGCGGGACTTCATCAGCCGGGCCAGAGTGGCCGGAGCCAGCCCGTTGCGGATCATAATCCGGCACGTCTTCCCCAACCTGGTGAACACTTTGATAGTGCTGGCTACCCTTCAGATCGGGTACGTCATAGTGCTGGAGGCTTCTCTGAGCTTCCTGGGCGCGGGCATCCCCCGGCCCACGCCGGCCTGGGGCTTGATGGTGGCCGACGGCCGGGAGCTTATCTTCGTCGCGTGGTGGGTGGCCCTCTTCCCCGGGCTGGCCATCCTGCTCACCGTCCTTTCGCTGAACCTCTTGGGGGACTGGCTGCGCGACCGGTTGGACCCCAAACAGAGGCAGCTTTAAACGGCCGCTAGTAATCTCGGGGATGGCCATCATCTTCATCGCCCACGACATCGGCATCGTGGCGGAGATGCGCGGCTGGGCCGCCGTGATGCATGCCGGTTAAGATCAACTTGACACTATCTATTTTATCCTATTGTAGATTATAGAAATGGCCAGATAACCGTAGATGTATCCAGCGTATATTGAATCATAATTTGCAGTATGTTATATTCGGTCAACCCAGGTCCAAGGGTGAGAAATTTGGGGTAGCAGCCGGGAAATCTAAACCGGAAAACGGGTTTCGGTGGGTCAACATCGGGAACGACAGTGGAATTTTTCGAATCCATGGGAAACTAGCCACAGACTCCAATCAAAGACAGACGGGTTTGGTGAAATCATGTCAAAAAATGACGTTATTCTAGAAGTGAATGACCTCCACACCTACTTCTTCAACCGTCGCGGCGTGACCAAGGCTGTAGACGGCATCTCTTTCTCCTTGCGGAAGGGTGAGACTCTAGGGATAGTGGGCGAGTCGGGTTGCGGGAAAACCATGACGGCTCTATCCCTGCTAGGGTTGATACCCAAGCCGGCTGCCCGCATAGTCTCGGGAGAGATTATCCTAGACGGCGAAGATCTGGTCCAGAAGACCCCCGAGGAGATGCGGGGGATCCGCGGCCGTAAAATTTCCATGATTCTCCAGGACCCGCAGACCTCGCTTAACCCAGTGTTCTCCATTGGCAACCAGTTGATTGAAGCGTTGGGAATAAGCCAAAACGGGAACCGAAAGACCATGGTCAGCCGGGCGGTTGATGCCCTGCGCAACGTGAGAGTCGCGGCCCCCGAGAGCCGTTTGCACGACTATCCCCACCAGATGAGTGGGGGAATGAAACAACGGGTTCTTGGCGCGATCGCGATAGCCAGCGGTCCCAACGTGATCATCGCCGACGAACCCACCACCGCTTTGGATGTCACCATTCAGCTCCAATACTTGAGACTGCTCAAGGAGATTCAAGCGAATACGGGCATGGCCATTATCTTCATCACCCACGACTTCGGCATAGTGGCCCGGATGTGTGACCGGGTAGCCGTGATGTATGCCGGACGCATCGTAGAGAGCGCCGATGTCCGCAGTCTGTTCAACAATCCAACCCACCCGTACACCCAAGCGCTGATTTCCTCCGTGCCCCAGATGAACAAGACCGACCGGCTTTTCGCCATTGACGGACAGCCGCCGGCGCTCTTTGACTTGCCGGAAGGCTGCCGTTTCGCCAACCGGTGCGCCCATGCGCGGACCCTCTGCCACGAGCAATACCCCGGCGCACTACAGGTGGAGGAAGACCACTCAGCTTCATGTTGGATGCTGGACGAGTCCTGGGCTCAGACAGAGCAGGAGGTCACGACGTGAACAAGGAACTGCTCCGCGTTGAAAAACTGAAGAAGTATTTCCCGGTGACCAAGGGACTGGTGCTCATGAAAACGGTGGGCTACGTCCAGGCCGTGGATGGAATCGACTTCACCATAAACGAAGGAGAGACACTGGGACTAGTGGGTGAGTCGGGTTGCGGAAAGACTACGACCACCAAATTGATCCTTAAGCTGGAGACCCCGACCGAGGGGGGTGTCTACCTTAACGGCCGGGACATCCAGTCTTTCAAGGGACAGGAGCTCCGGGAGTTCCGGACCCAGGTGCAGGCAGTCTTCCAGGACCCATGGTCGTCCCTGAGTCCCCGCATGAAGGTTAGGGACATCGTGTCTGAAGCGCTGGTAGTGAACCGGAAGGTGTCACGCCAGGAAAAAGACGATCGGGTTGAGGAGGTGCTGAACCAGGTTGGCCTCCATCAAGGGCAGGCCGACCTCTACCCTCACGAGTTCAGCGGAGGACAAAGGCAGCGGGTCGCGGTGGCCGCCGCATTGGCGTCGTATCCCAAGTTGATCATCCTTGATGAGCCAGTATCGGCGTTGGATGTCTCGATTCGCGCCCAAGTAATGAACCTGTTGGTAGACCTCCAACAGCAGACCGGAATCGCCTTCCTGCTGGTGGCCCACAACTTGGCCACCGTCCGGTACATGGCCCACCAAACAGCAGTGATGTATCTGGGCCAGATAGTTGAGTACAGTCCCACCGAAGAACTGTATGACAACCCACTTCACCCCTATACCAAGGCCCTCTTCTCAGCGGCGCTGCCCGCTCATCCCGACGACGAACGGGAGGAGATCGTTCTAACAGGGGAAGTGCCATCACCCATCGATCCGCCACATGGCTGCCGGTTCCATACACGATGTCCCTTTGTCATGGACCGGTGCTCCGTGGAGGCGCCGCTGCAACTAGACAAGGGCAACGGCCACAAGGTGGCCTGCCACCTCTACGACTAGCGGACATCCAAACGAGGTTTCCCCGGCCCTAAAATTTCCCGGGCTGAATGCGGCCTGTGGGCAAGAAAACAGAATGCTGCGGCCAAGATACGCCTGCCTCGCTGTCACGGTTCAAGACTTCCACCGCAGCGAGTGTAAGCGGAGCATGGCAGCATCGGACCATCTCCAGCGGCATTCCAAGGGGGATTCTACGGGAACATCTCGTACAAAAATCTCGAATTGACCGCAGTAAACAACTGACCATGGTTCATCGCCGAATACCCCATCTTGGGGTGAGTTCGCCCATCTCGGCATTCAGTTGAAACTGGAGATATGAGGTATGTCTCGGGAAGGTGGTGAATCCCGCGCATTGGACTTCGCTTTGGCCCGGTACAAACACGGGAAGTGCCCCTGTTGTGGAAAGAGTCGACGAGAACCGAGAGGCCTTGAGTATCGTCCGAGATCAAACGACCTTTTCTGTCACACTTGCAAGAGACGCTGGCCCATGGAATTGGACTTAGCCGATCTGCAGCGTGAATTCTCCCTTCCTCTACCGTCAGTACCAGATACCCGCCCCCGCGAGGTCTTTGACATCGCACCACACCCCAACACAGCTGGGTTGCATACAGAGACCCGAGGGTTGAAACGATTGCTTAAGCGCATATTGTTTCGACGGTGACTACGCAACCCGACGCAGGAAATGCCAGACTCAATAGGATGCGCCCGACTCTACCCGCCTACACAGTGCGATTTCCGTATTACTTGGGCAGGCCCACCAGCGGGGACTCGAACCGTAATGGGCCTGAACGCCGCTGAACGGCGGATGACGGCAGTAGCGGCTACTGAGTCCCCTTCGGCCTGACTTGTACTACCGTTGCCTTTTCTGACGTGTGCCCCAACGCGATCAAAACGGTTCTGTTGCAAGAACCGGCGTGGCATAGGAGAGGGCTTAGTTGAGGTCTAAGGTAAGGACGTGTTAAGCGGCCAACCCGAACAGGCTGTTAACGAACTTTACCTGTCCC
>JAQBXL010000130.1 GCA_027624135.1 Chloroflexota bacterium | reverse complement strand
CCCTTCTGCTGAAGGGTGCCAACGAGGTCTTTCCTTATCTAGCCTAATTTAGGCGGTGGATCTGGGTGGGCTTTAGGCTCGTGCCCGACTTAGCGCGGCGCCGCCAAAAAGCCGCGGTCAGGGTAAGAATTACACTATGATTTGGACGCCTGCAGGACCAACTCTTTCAGGACCAACCCTTTATTGATGCATGGTTGCTGTAGTTCCTGAGCCAGGTCCCTTGCAAGTAGCCAGTTAAAATTCAGAGTCTCGTAAACCAGATTGCTGTCGGGGGAAAGTGGCATCCCCCGGCGGGCATTCTGTCACTATGTGTCCCCGCTTTCCTTCAAACTTACGACGGCTTCCCGATTTAAAATGTGATAGTGACAACGCAAAGCGGAGTATAGTTTCAAGACAGTAGAGGTACCGGGTAAGAGCTATTCCAGACCGACCCAGTCGCTACATTTATGGCAGTTTGTCGCCGGTGCCACTTCGAGAGTCAACTGGTGGATAGCAATGAGGGGATCATGTCCAGTGATATAGCCGCCGACCTAGAGGTGCCCCTGGTCGCAGTGACCCTCTTGCATCGAAAGGGCTATTTCCACCAGCTTCTGGATACCGAGGGTAACCAGTCGGAGATTCCATCCGAATGGTCTCCTGAGACGCTTCTCGAACCGGTGGCGCCACGGGTTAGCATCCAAATAGAAGACCGGGAAGTCTGGGTCCGCGCTTGGCGTTATTCGGTGGACAGCCCCTCCGGCCATTCAGTGCCAGTGTACCTTCTGGACACCAACCTGCCGGATAACTCACCTTTCGACCAGACTCTTACGGACCACCTCTACGGCGGAGATGAGCACTATCGCCTCTGCCAGGAAGTAGTGCTGGGCCTTGGCGGTGTCGCGATGCTGTGGACCCTGGGCTTTGCCGGTCTGCAAACCTACCACATGAACGAGGGGCATTCCGCATTACTCTCCCTGGCCCTGTTGGAGGCTCAAGCAGGAGTGCGCCGCCTGGCCGGTGTAACTCCCGAGGATTGGCAGGAGATACGCCGGTACTGTGTGTTCACCACCCATACGCCGGTGCCTGAGGGACACGACTGGTTTCCCTGGGAGATGGTGCGCCGGGTTTTGGGCGACGAGAAGGCCCAGGTTCTGGAGATAGCCGGGTGTAACATGAACGGCTACTTCAACATGACCCACTTGGGCCTAGTTGCTTCCCGCTACATCAACGGCGTGTCCAACAGCCACGAACTGGTCGCGCGCAATATGTTTCCCGAATACTCCATCCGCTCCATCACCAACGGTGTCCACACTTTCACTTGGACACCCCTTCCCTTTCGCCGCCTATTCGACCAGACGATTCCCGACTGGCGTTTGGACCCCAGTTTCCTGCGCTACACGATGGATATGCCCCTATCAGAGATCCAAGCGACGCACTCTGAGGCCAAAACAGACCTTATCAAAGTCGTGGAACAACGGTCCGGAGTTAAGCTGGACCCTGGCACCATGACCATCGGCTTTGCCCGCAGGGCCACCGGTTACAAGAGGGCCGACCTGATCTTCACCGATGTGGACCGTTTGATAGCACTGACCAAACGGACCGGCGGCATCCAGCTAATCTTTGCCGGCAAAGCCCATCCTTCGGACGAAAGCGGCAAAATCATCATCCGCAACATAATCCAAAGGACCCAGGACATCGAACCTGCGATTCGCGTGGTGTACCTGGAAGATTATGATATGGACCTGGCCCGCTATATCTGTGGCGGGGTGGACCTGTGGCTCAACACACCCCAGAAGCCGTCTGAGGCTTCCGGCACCAGCGGAATGAAGGCCGCGCTCAACGGCGTGCCCAGTCTTAGCGTACTCGACGGCTGGTGGCTGGAAGGGCATGTTGAGGGCATCACGGGTTGGTCCATCGGCGAGCGCGGCCAACCGAACTTAGACTCTTTGGATGAGGCCAATTCCCTGTACAACAAGCTGGAATACGTGATTCTGCCCATGTTTTACCACCAGCCTGACCGCTATGCCGAGGTCATGCGCTACGCCATCGCTCTCAATGGTTGGTTCTTCATCACCCAGCGGATGTTGTCCCAGTACCTGCGAGCAGCGTATTCGCGTGGAAATGGGGTGTAGTCCGTCCACCTGTGGCGGAAATAACCGTGAAGAGCAGAGCGGAAGGGCTAAAGAAGCAGTAATCGAAACATCGTGTGCCGATTACTTGGTTAGGTCCCTTCAGGATATTCCAGTTTGATCCTGGCCGGTTGGGCATTCAGGTCCCCCCGGCGGCCAGAGCACCGAAGCCGGAATAAGCGGCATGACAGGCCCCGCAACGCTGGACGATGCCCACTGCGGTACTAAAACCCGGGGGTGGTTCTCAAGCAGGGACTCAGCGGCACTGACGCTCGCGAGACCACGTAATGAACTCAGCCCAGGGAAACTGCATACAATCTGGGGAAAATCGGCCGAGCTAAGCCGCCTTGGCGATTCATCCTGGCAATGATCCCGACATTATTGGGAATGTTTTTTAAAGAATAGGCGAATGGCCCGTTGTTTCACGTAGGTTTGAAGGACCATCTAGAGGATGTTCTTGATACCCTGACTGACCGGGAGAACCAGGTGTTACGCTTGCGGTTTGGCATGTTGGGGGAGCGGATCCACACCCTTGAAGAGATAGGAGATGAATTTGGGGTGACTCGGGAACGGATCCGGCAAATTGAGGCCCAGGTACTGCGGAAGAGGCGAGAACCCAGCCGTTCTCGGGCGCTTCGGGATTACCTTGAGTAGCTGAAGGGGCCGCGTGGAGTGGAGATTCTTGCAGGGCCAACGTCCAATCTCTTTGAGAAACAGCTTGATCCGCCTCATCGATAAGGATATCTATCCGACGTTGGATCCGTTCGCTGGCCATGATTGGGAATGGTTACCCCGGATACGACGATACTTCCATTCCACCAGGAAGGCGCACCACAAAGGGGGCTTGCTGAACGCCTACAGCGCCGTAGCCACGACAGCCGTAAAATAAGGCGCACCTAAAGGACTTGGGTTTGGCACTATTTATTTGAGGTGGGCCAACGCCAAGACCGAGGTAACGGGAAAACAAACGACACACCGATTTAGCTTTCTTTAATGTATCCGCAGTTTGAATCATGGACGACCAGACGTTTGCTCGATGTTGCCTCAGTGCGGACAGATTGAGCGATCCATCTCAGGTTCATTATCGCTGAACGCCTACACTAACTCGAAGAGCCGGCCAGCATGCACGACCAAGCGGCCCAGCCGATACGTATGAAATTAATTCAAAACAGTCAAAGCTAAGTGTGTTATAAAACGATTGGAGTCCTTGACTCCGCCTTGAGGGACATTAACGCGTGGTCACATATAAACCTACAAATGCTAGATATTGGTGCGTTGCTGACTTAGAGTGTACCGGCCTTGAACCCGAGAGGCATGAAATCATCCAGATTGCCCGGGTAGTAATAGACACCGTAGAAAAAACGATAATTCCCGGCCTGACGACGTCCGAGTACATCCAACCCACTCGGTGGGATCAGCGAGATCACGCAGCAATGAAAGTCAACAGGCTAACCATTGAAAAACTCCAAGCCGAGGGGATTTCAGCAAAGCTGGCATTGGAAGACTTTGGCCGTGGGGTGAATTGGAACGAAACAGTACTCGCTGCTTGGGGCGCGGACTTCGAGACCAAGTTTCTCCAAGATGCATTCAGGCGTATCGACAGAGTTGTACCGTTCACATTCAAGGTGATCGACGTACGAAGCTTAGGCCATTTTCCGCGAGCGAGGTTAGGTCTCACGGAATACCTGGGTCTAGGTGAAGCGTGTGATTATTACGGCGTACCATTTGATAGTAGCAAGGCCCACGATGCCCTTTATGACACCACTAAAACGGCAGAGTTGGCCTTGGTGTTGTTGAAGGAAGCGGGTACGTCTTAAGCCACCCCGACGGCATCACCTCCTCCATCTGTTCCCACCACACCGTAGAAATGTTGCATACATTGGAAACTATCGCTCTTTAAGAGCCATCGAAGAGCTATCCGGTGGCCATTTTTATATTCCCCGATAGATTGTTGTCGGAGGACTCACTGATTTAAATAAAGGAGAAGGCTTGCGCGCAAGTTGCCTCAACCAGCCATACCTACTGTTTGGCCGCGACTACTTAATTGTAGGCCCGGATAACCATTCTGGGCTAATTCATCACAGGCTCTCTTGTAGCGGTCGAAGCCCCCAACGTACGGCATGAACACGCGGGGTTTGCCCGGAACGTTAGCACCGACATACCAAGAGTTCGCGAGTGGATAAAGCGTCGAGTCCGCGATGTCATTGTTGTGCAGTACCCAGGCATCCTCAGCCTGCTGCTCAACATTGAATCTGGTAAAGCCGTTGAGTCGCATATACTCCAGGAATTCTGCGATCCAATCAGTATGCTGCTGGCCAGCCAGGATCATCTGAGTCTTTACCGATGGGCTCTGAGGTCCGGTAATCATGAACAGATTTGGGAAGCCGGCCATCGCCAGCCCCATGAAGCAACGCGGTCCATTCGACCATTTGTCCTGGATGGTAAGTCCTGCTCCATTGTCCAGTTCGATATTGCGCAGTGCCCCGGTCATCGCATCGAAGCCGGTTGCGAAAACTACGGCGTCCAGTTCGTAATCGTTCCCATCGGCTGTCCGTAATCCCTCCGGTGTGAATCGCTCGATTGGAGCTTCGCGAATATCAACCAGAGTGACGTTGTCTTGGTTGTAGGTCTCGTAGTATCCGCTGTCGAGTATCAGGCGCTTGGTTCCAATCGGGTGGTCGTAGGGAATAAGCTTCTCCGCCACTTTCGGATCTTTGACGGTCTGCCGAATTTTATCGCGCACGAAATTAGCCGCGGTATCATTCGCCTCCTTATTAACAAGGAGATCCTTGTAGGTGTAGAGAAAGCTGATACTGCCTCCTTCAGCCCACTTTTCTTCGTACGCGGCCTGCCGCTCGTCGTGCGGCACGTCTAGTGCCGACTGTGTTGGTGGCGGATAACCAGCTATGCCGAAAGGCGTATCGAAGGCAGCCTCACGGAGGGCCTGGTAGTTGGCTTTGTGCGTCGCCTCTATCTCGCTATCCATTGGGCCGTTGCGGGCCGGCAGGGAGAATTGTGGGGTCCGCTGGAATACATGGAGATGGCTTGCCTGTCGAGCGATGATCGGTATGGACTGCACGCCGGAGGAGCCAGTTCCGACAACTCCAACGCGCAGGCCAGTGAAATCGACACCGTCATGGGGCCACTGCCCGGTGTGATACCACTTGCCTTGGAAGGCATCTAAGCCCTCGTAGTCGGGAACTCGCGGTGTTGACAGGTTGCCTGTGGCCATGATGCAGAACCGGCTAGTTATACGTTGTCCGCCCCCCGTCAATAGCACCCACTGGTTCGCGTCCTCGTTGAACGTTGCAGACGTGATCGGGCAGTTGAAGACTATGTCCTTACGCAAGTCATGCCGGTCAGCAACATGGTTGACGTAACGTAGGATCTCGGGCTGGGTGCCGTACCGTTCAGGCCACTGCCATTCTTGCTCGAGTTTCTCGTCGAAGGAAAATGAGTACTCAAGGCTATCGATATCGCATCGACAACCAGGATAGCGATTCCAGTACCAGGTACCGCCGACGTTCCCACCCTGCTCGTAGACTCGAACCTGATAACCGAGCCCGCGCAGATGATACAGGGCATATAAGCCGCTTACCCCTCCGCCGACGATTACCACATCCAGTTCGGTGCTATCTAGGGTCTGTTCACTGGCCATATCCCCTCACTTACCATTTCCATTGAGATTCCATCCACTATAGATTACCAAAATAAACGAACGATTATTTGTCAGTGATCATCAGGCGTAATGCCTACGCCCAGTATTGTGCCCAGGAGACAGATTTCATATTGAAAAGGACGGGGATACTGTCGAAATTATTAGGCGTTTGGCTCGATAAGCCGAATTTAATCTTCACCGCCTCAAGAATCTTGACGCGGTTCTCGTTCGTGATTCCGCGGTTAAAAACTCCGAAAAAGGTAACTGGGTCAACCTCTGTGAGTAGGAATCGATTTCCAGAATCGTCGCGATCCGGAATGGGAGTGACTGGACATCCAAGTAGCTCCAAGGTTCCTCGAATTCTTCTGGCTTACTGGGCGTGATTTCACCGGTTGATTCAACCCGTCTCAAACCGTTCATCACATCCACCTCGTCTGCTCAGGTATAGGATAAAATCCTACTCTGATTTTTCGATGAAGTTAACCTTCCGGTGTAAGCAATTTCTAAAGTGAATCTTAAGCTGTAAGTTGCGTTGCGTTCGTTACCATGAGCGGATGCCGTGCGCATGAGCGGATGCCGTGCGAATTAAGCTGTTCTGGAATACAGCACCCGACTTAACGACAGGGCTGGCCCGAGTCACGGTGATTAGCCAGAGTTCTTAGCCAGAGTTCGATGACTCCAAGTCTTCGACCTAGCGCATTACGTCAGCGATCAACGGCATGGCAGGGCCGTGGCGGTAAGTGTCGTTGATGGCGTATCCCTTTCAGCGGTCAGCATCCAGACCCTCCAATCACGTTCGAACCATGATAGTCGGTCGAGATCGACGCCACATTATAGCCCGCTATAGCTCGCCAGGTCGGCCCTGGTTGGCTATGTTGATAAATAATATCGGCATTCGTGATTTGGAGCCAAGGCCCAATTGTGATATTTTTGGAGCACCTGGAAATATTATTTGACTGGTCGGCCTGACCGACCAAGGAGGATTCGAATATGGCGACCAAGATTCCCGGCGAAACGTACCGAGGTGAAGCGATAACACTGCCCTTGTCCCAGGACGGACAAGTTTCGATATACGTATGGCCATGCCGGATCCTGAACGTTCGCGGCATGGGCATGGGCGGACCGACCATTGGCGTCGATGTCGGCAACGAAGAAGTGGTTCGGTTTGACTGCCACGACACCCCCGGCCATTGGCACAAGGGCGGCTACGATAAGCTGGGCCGGCCAGGCAACTCCCACACCGATTTCCCTGAGGGTCTGGTGCGGGTGGCAGACCAGGTGGAATGGGCGCTCTCCCAGATCAAAGACAACGGGGCCGAACTGCTTGAGGTCGCAGAATACGGTGACGCAGCGAAACTCTTGGACGCCCCGATGGTCGACCACGCCCTTGACGGGATTCGGGCCCACATCAATAAAAATCCCGGGCTTCGTGACCAGGCCATCGCCGACAAACTCATCGACGCTTCGTAATAAATCGAGATAGATCGAGATAAGTCGGGTTCAACGAATATGCAAAATGGGAAAAATACATGAGTCATCCCGGAGTTTCCTGGCAGATGGGGAAGGCCGGGGGATAGGCGGTCCAGAGGGAACTCAAAGCGGCACGGATTCTAGGAAGCGGTATCGCGGCTTCGCGGTA
>JAQBXL010000129.1 GCA_027624135.1 Chloroflexota bacterium | reverse complement strand
CCCTCAAACGTGAAATTGCTGCCCTGGAGACCGAACGAAACCAGGCCGCGGCAACCATCGACTGGAGGTTCTCTGCCGTGGACGCCCGGCAAAAGCTTCAGCATATCTATCCATCAGTTTCAAACTGACGAGGTACTAGTTATGGACTGCCCGATGGCGGAACGTGTGGAGGCCATATAAATACTCCAGTTTCATTTACCAGCTAAGAGATTATGCCACATCGAATCGCCTCTGGATGGTGCCTGGCCAGCCTGAACGCGGCTTGCTGTAAGGGCCGGGCTGACCGAGCATATTAGATGGAGCAGTCTGGTTCACAGAGATGAAATCATAACTACGAAAAAGACTCAGAAGAAGTCTCGGAAAAAGAAACGCAGGCTATGGCCGGCGCTGCTATTGGTTTTGGTTGTGAGCTTGGTCGCATACTGGCGGCTTGGCGGCGATGAAACCCCAGATCAGGCCGCCACGACGACCGATGGGGCTTCCGCGTCATCGGGGACTCAGGTTTCGGCCACTGTTACGCCGTCTCCCACGGTGGCGGCAACGTCGGGAGATCTTTTCTTGCGCTTGGCCGACCCCGCCGAACTTGAAGTGGTCACCGAGACCGATTCGATGACCGTGGCCGGGCTGACCAGAGTCGATGCCATGGTGACGATCAACGACTCCATCGTCGAGCCGAACATCGACGGAGAGTTCTCACTGGACATGACCCTGGTCGAAAGTCCCAATGTCATAGAAGTGGTTGTTAGTGTCGCCAGCGGAGAGCAAAAAGACCTGGTGCTGGTAGCCGTCTACGCGCCCTGATCAGATCAAACCCAACGATAAGCACAATGGAAATGGATTCCCCAAGGACCAATCTCTCTTTGTCACCGTTAGTTAGAACCATATCCGGGATCTATCCCCAGGATAGAATCCCTTCTCACAAGCTGAGTCTCGCCCTGACCGTCCTGCTCTTGGGAGCTTTGCTGCTGGCAATGTCCTCCGGCACGGCTTCAGCTCAGAGCACAGTTGTCATCGGGCGCGGGTTCACGGGAATGGCGATGTCGGTGAACCCCGAAACTGGATTGATGACCGTCGATTCCAAAGGGCAGTTCTTTCAGGTGACCATCACCGACGGCACTGTCATAAACAACCTCTCAGACGAAGACGTAGGCTTGGCCGGCCTGCCAGCAGAGAAGGGTTATAAGATCGCGGGGTTGGTTGACAAACTGATCACTGACGGCGAAGGCAACATTTCCCTGGAGAGACTTATCGCCCAGAAGATCACGCTCATTCCCCAGGAAGCCACACGCAGTCACAAATGGTCGATCGCCGTCGAAAAGCAGGGCGACGACCTGACGAACCTGGGTGAAGACGGTTCCAAGACCGCCATACCCGGCCTGGGCTCAGGATTTGAAACCGGCGATCGAATCATCATGCTAGTCCTAGGCTCCGCGCAGGACGGCATCAGTGACACGGTCCGTGGCCTATTCAAAGCCAACATCGTGGGCGACCGATTAGACGAGATGGCTCAAGCTATAGCGGATGACCCCGTCTTGGCGGCCGATCTCGCGAACCTACGTGACGCCTGGGAAACCGCCCAAGAGCTTCGACTCCAAAAAACCGCAGAGAACGCTGGAGCCGATTTCGAAAAGATCGTTCTGGACGCGGTACAAGTCTTCCAGAGAAACGCAAAATCCCGGCGAGCCGCCGCGGCAATGGGCCTGACGCTATCCGAATGCTCTCAGAGCGCCGAGTGCCAAAGTTCCATGGCTACCACTACCGGCGCCGTTACCGTTGTGGACGAGTCTCCGATGATTCAGATAACCTCTCCGTCTTCCAGCACAGTCGTCGCCGCGAACGACGTGGTCACGGTAACTGCAGAAGCCCAGGACGGCGCAGGGCTGGCGTCGGTCACATTCAACGTATCCGGTGCCGACCGGACGCCTCTAACCGAAGCCCCGTATGTAACGAATGTCAAGATTCCACCGGGTGTTTCGTCGGTGGAGGTCAAGGTCACCAGCGTTGACGCCGAGGGCGTCGAGGGTTCCGACTCTATCATGCTGATCGTGGCGCGGGGAATCGATGTGGGTGTCAAGATCACAAGCCCAGTATCTGGCGCCACTACCGCCAGCGGGTTCGGAGTAACCTCTCGCGTCTCCACTGTGCCCGGCGGTCACGCGGCCATCTTCGAGGGCGACACGATCTTGATTGGAACTGAAGTGTCAGGCATGGGGGCAATCACGGTTGTCTTGACGGTAAATGGAGTGGCACAGCCAGCTCTTGCTGCTCCGCCTTATTCCATGAGCTACTTCGTGCCTCTCACGCCTGTGGCGGAGAGCCCACCGGCGCTGAAGATCACCGCCACCGATGGGTCTGGCAACACGGCCACCGACTCTGCGGAATTCGCAGTAATCAGGAAAACCAACGCCATAAATGTCACTATCACCTCGCCGCCAGCGAGCACCACCCTCAAATCAGGCGATACGGTCGTGATCAACGCAAAGACGGATGACGACTCTGAGATCGCCTTCCTCACCTTTTCCGTGGGTGGCATCGATACGGTAGACACTACGGCCCCATATACCCACACCCATGTGTTGGCGGAGAAAGCGTCCACAACTGCCGCCGCATCCAACATTCCGCCTAATGTATTTGTCGGGAAAGCGACCCTTAACGGAGTAGCCGCTCCGGATGACACCGTGGTGATTGCCTGGATCGAAGGCGCAGACGCCGCGACTCTGACCATCAAAGTCACGGCCACTGCCAATTCCGGCAACACCGGTAGCGCGACGATGTCACTTAAGGTTACAGGGTTGGTGAATGCTGGGCAGGGCACGGTCGCAGACGGCAGCTACGTCTTGACTGCGGCGCAGCCGGCGGGCCAGAATTTGGCAGGCAAAACCGTGACGTTCACCATCGACGGCAAAGACGCTAGCCAAACCGCTACCTGGACTCAGGGCGATGCGGACATCGTCGACCTGTTTGCCAAATAAGCTGGTTAGATAGCCGCAAATTTCTTCGGTGACCCAGCCCGTTATTTCTTGGCTCCAATGGACAATGTCGTGCCTGGAGTCCGCGTTTACGGAATATGTAAAGGCCAGCAATATTTCCGGCGCGGTGCTATGATGATTGATGGGGTATTTTGATTTGAGTATTCATCAGAACAGCGACATCCGAAATTTGGCCATCATCGCCCACGTCGACCACGGCAAAACGACCTTGGTTGACGCGCTATTGAAACAGGGCCAGGCATTCCGCGCCCACCAGCAAGTCGGCGAGTTGATCATGGACACCAACCCGCTGGAACGGGAGCGTGGCATAACAATCCTGGCCAAGAACGCCTCTGTCTCCTACAAGGGCGTCAGGATCAACATCATCGACACTCCGGGCCACGCCGACTTCAGCGGCGAGGTGGAGCGGATCATGAATATGGCCGACGGCTGTCTCCTTTTGGTGGACGCCGTGGACGGCCCAATGCCGCAGACAACCTACGTGCTGCGCCAGGCCCTCCAGCAGAACGTCACTCCGATGGTAGTCATCAACAAGATAGACCGCCATGAGGCCCGGGTGGCCGAAGTCGTGGGATTGGTCCAAGACCTGTTCTTAGAGTTGGCCACAAATGCAGACCAGTTGGAGTTCCCCGTTCTGTACACTTCGGCAAAGCAGGGGTACGCCACCGCCGACTTGAATATTCCTGGCACGAATATGGACCCCTTGTTCGACGCCATATTGGCCTCTGTGCCACCGCCAAAGGGCGACCCGGAAGAACCCCTGCAGATGCTTGTGGCCGCGTTGGACTACGACAACTACCTGGGTCAAGTGGCCATCGGCCGTATCACCCGGGGCACCCTCAAGCTGCGCGAATACGTGGCCGTGTTGGACCACTCCGGCAGATCCACCACCCACATCCTGGAACGGATATTTGTATTCCGGGGGATGGAGCGGGTGGAAGTGCCTGAGGCCCAAGCAGGCGACATCGTTGCCCTAACCGGCCCCGAAGGCGTCTCCATCGGCGACACGATTGCCTCCCTGGAACATCCAGAGGCCCTACCGTTGATCAGAATCGAAGAACCGACGGTGCGGATGACCTTCGGAGTCAGCAATTCACCTTTCATGGGCAAAGAAGGGGAACACTGCACCTCCCGTAACCTCCACGATCGGCTGTTCAGAGAACTCAGGACCAACGTCAGCCTACAAGTGGAGACAACCTCCAGCCCAGATATCTTCATGGTTGCCGGCCGGGGAGAACTGCACCTCTCGATCCTGGTTGAGACCATGCGCCGGGAACAGTTCGAGTTTCAGGTCTCACGTCCAGAGCCTGTCACCAAAGTGATCGACGGCAAGATACACGAACCGTACGAGATCCTGAACATCAGCACCAACGACGAGTACGTGGGCGCGTTGACCGAGTATCTGTCCGGGCATTTGGCCCAACTCAGGGACATGCGCTATGACGAAAACGGCTATGTGCACATGGAGTACAAGATTCCTACCCGGGGACTGATCGGGTTCAACTCGTTCTTCGTACGCACTACGAGGGGCGACGGTGTAAAGAGCAGCATCTTCTCTGCATACGAGCCAATGGAAGGCGAGATTAAGACCCAGCCCGGCGGCGTGCTGGTGGCCTCAGAACGAGGCACGGCCGTTACCTATGGCTTGCTGAACGCCCAGGGCCGGGGCGACACATTCGTCGATCCGGGCACCCAGGTCTATGAAGGAATGATCGTCGGTTCTCACCGGCGTGAAGGCGACATTGAGATCAATGTCTGCAAAGAAAAGAAATTGACCAATATGCGTTCATCGACGGCTGACGTTGCCAAACGTCTGAACGCCACGGTGCGGATGAGTCTGGAAGAAGCCTTGGAGTTCATCTCAGACGATGAGCTGCTTGAGGTCACTCCCCAGAACTTCCGCCTACGCAAGATGGCCCTCTCCTCCCTGGACCGCAAACGCTCTCGCCGAGATGGGGGCCGAGGCCGGGACTGACCCCGATTCCGAGCCGGACCCGGCGACCTCTGTCTATTGGCATCTCCCTTCCCAGTAGAAGACCGGCATTGGGCCTGCGGGCTAGACTCTGGTAAACTTGCCGGGTGGTTGGATTGTCATGTTGTCCGGCACGACTGAATGCACAGATGAATGCACAGATTTGGGAGAGCGATATGATCTACGAAGTACGCACCTACGATTTGAAACCTGGGGCAGTACCGCAGGCCGAAGAAGCCTTCGCCGAAGCGTTGCCGCACCGTGAAAAATACGGTCCCATCGCTGCCTTCTGGCACACTGAATTCGGCCCTTTGAACCAGATCATCCATGTTTGGGGCTACGATAGCCTGGACGAGCGCGCACGAGTCCGTGCGGAAGCCGGGAAAGACCCCAACTGGCCACCCAAGATCACCCCAGGCAACATCTTGAACATGAACTCGGAGATCTGGAACCCCGCGCCTTTCATGAAGCCCATGGGCGGCGACCAGGCCCTGGGCAGCGTCTATGAGATGCGGACCTACACCTACCAACCCGGCTCCATTCCCGAAGTGCTCAAGCGCTGGGAAGCTGCCCTGCCGGCCCGGGAGAAACTGTCGCCCTTGGCAGCTGGCATGTACACCGAGTTCGGCGGTCTGAACCGGTGGATGCACATCTGGCCCTACAATGACCTGAACCACCGGGCCGAGATTCGCGGCACCAAGATAGAGGGTTGGCCCTCTGGCGCGCCAGGAATGGTCCGCCAAGAGAACAAGATCATGGCCCCGGCCAGCTTCTCTCCGATGCATTAAACGGCTTTCGGGAGCTGAGATACCGTGCCAAGAGAGCATATCTACAAGGTTGACCAACGGGTAAAGGTTAAGATCCGGGACGGAGGCGTCTTCAGGTCTCCTTCCGAAGGATCTAAGGGAGGGCTGGGGGTAATTGCGCCCCAACTGTTCCAAGACTGGACCGGCACCTTCCTGGAACTGGAGGATGGCGTCCCGCCTGAATACTACGTGACCATGGACAGCGGAGTAACCGAGACCATATCAGAAGACTGGCTGGAACCGGCCCCTGCGGACGCACCACCAGCCCCGCCGCAGGTATCGGCAAAGCCGTGGCCGGTCTGATCATCTGCTGACCTAGCTGACCATTCGGAAATCGAAAAAGCCCCCGATATTGCCGGGGGCTTTTTCATTGCTGCGAGTGCAGTCAGGCCCGCGCTTAATGATCTTTTTAGTTCGTTGCATTCTCCCGTGGATGATTGGCTAGAAAGTCGTCGGCAATCTCATTAAAGGTGCAGAACTTGACTCCGTCGTGGGACGAGATATACGCCGCCAGTCTTTCTAGCATCAACAACACTTGAGGCCGGCCGCTGACGTCCGGATGAATGGTGATCGGGAAGACTGCTTCATCGTACTCCCGGTAGACGAAGTCGAATTGGTCCCGCCACATCTGCTCGATGTCACGCGGGTTGACGAATCCGTGGCTGTTTGGGGCGTTCTTGATGAACATCATCGGCGGCAGGTCATCCAGATACCAGTTGGCCGGTATCTCCACCAGGTCCGTCTCTTCCCCGCGCACCAACGCGTGCATCCAATAATCGGCCGGTTGTGAAAAATCTATCTTGGTCCACCGGTCTCCCTTCCGCACGTAGTAACACTCGAAGTCGCGATGCATCAGGCTGTGGTCATACTTGATGCCGTGCTTCTGCAAGAGCTCGTCGGTCACGTGGCTGAACTCCCACCATGGAGCCACATAGCCGGTGGGCCGCTTGCCGGAGATCCGGGTGATCAACTCGATGCAGCGGACCAAGACCGCCTCTTCCTGCTCCGAAGTCATGGCGATCGGGTTCTCATGGGAGTAGCCGTGGAGGCCAATCTCATGCCCCGCGCTCACAATCATGTCGCATTCTTTGGGAAAGGTTTCCATGGAATGACCAGGGATGAACCAGGTGGTCTTGATGCCCAACCGGTCGAATAGCTTGACCAGCCGGGGGGTGCCAACCTCCCCCGCAAACATGCCCCGCGATATGTCATCCGGCGAGTCTTCGCCTCCGTAAGAGCCCAACCAACCGCCAACGGCGTCCAGGTCCACTCCGAATGCGCAAGAAATCTTCTTATCGGCCATGTTGTTCTCCTCCGGTTATGAAATTCGCCAACCTCAGTGAGACTCGGTAGGCTGGACCATAAGCCCTCTCACTGACAAAAACACATTGTGGGGCTGGGTGATATCTCTCCTCACTTGATAAATCTTAAGGGCGAATTCCCGCCGGTTCGTTCTTCGTATTATCTCCGAATCAATACGCCGCAGCATATTCGCGATACCAACAACGGCTCGACTGATCGGTTGTTGAATCTGCGGCGTTGCAAGGATGGTCATGACTAATATCTTAGTTGTCGATGATGAACAGTAAGGTGGACCCCATCAGTTGGACAGGTTTAGTGCAATGTTAAGTGAGAGTCCCGCCGTCGTTCCAGGG
>JAQBXL010000128.1 GCA_027624135.1 Chloroflexota bacterium | reverse complement strand
ACAACAATTGAAATAACAGCGACGCATTACTGAGAGAGCTTTTTAGCCATATGGGAAATGTGGGCTAAACGACGACGCCACCCCGCCAGAATCAGTTAGTAACTTGGCAGTTTCGGGCGCTGGACTACTTTCGATACCGCTTACGTGGACCGCCGTCGGCAATAATGGCCTGATCGGACAGGCCGCTTCGTACGACGTTCGGTATTCCACTTTCCCAATAATCACTGAGGCCGATTGGGCCGGCGCTTCCCAAGCAGTGGGAGAGCCGTCTCCTCAATCATTTGACGCAACCGAGAACTTCACCGTAATCGGCTTGGACCATAGCACCAGCTACTATTTCGGTCTAAAAGTCTCTGACCAAGCCGCTAACGAGTCTGGCCTATCCAACATAGCGCAGGCCAGCACTGGAGCCGCCACTACGGTCTTCGAAGATGACATGGAAGGCGGCATCGGTGGCTGGACCGCCGTAGGTTCGCCCGGCTTGTGGCACATTTCGGAGCGCAAATCCACCAGCCCGAACTCCGCTTGGTATTACGGAATGGAGCTCTTGGGGAGTTACAACACCGGGGCAGCCAACGACGGCACTCTAACCTCTCAGGCTATCGACCTGACTCTGGCCCCGGATGCCACTCTGTACTTTAGCGAATGGAGCCAAGTAGAGGACCTGGCTGGTTTTGACCGTACCCGAGTGCAGATATCCACGGACGGCTCGAGTTGGACAACCGTCTTCGAGACCCACGACACCTCAGGTGCTTGGGGAGCGCGAACAGTGGACCTCACTTCTTACGTAGGCGGCAACATCTACCTGCGATTTTTCTTCGAAACTCGGGACGCAGTGCTAAATGACTATGAAGGTTGGTACGTGGACGACGTCCTGATATTGACTACTGGAGCTAATGATCCACCAGTGGCGGACCCTGGTAGCGCCTACATTGGCACCGAAGACGTACTGTTGGCTTTCGACGGCTCCGGCTCCTCCGATCCGGATGACGATTCGCTGACCTATGACTGGGACTTCGGGGACGGTTCACCGCACAGCACTGGAGTGAGCCCCAGCCATACCTACCTGGCTGGTGGTATCTACAACGTGACTCTCGTAGTCAATGACGGAACCTCGAATTCCGCGCCGTCGATCACCACCGCAGGTATAGCGGACGTGAACGACGCGCCAACGGCGGACCCTGGCGGTCCTCCTCCTGGTGGTCCATACAACGGAGTAGTGGGCGTGGCCGTAGTCTTTGACGGCTCCGGCTCCTCCGACCCTGACGGTGATGCTCTGACGTATTCCTGGACATTTAGCGACGTTAGCACGGCAACCGGGGAAACCCCTAGCCATACCTTCTCAGATGCAGGGAATTACGCAGTCACACTGGTGGTCAACGACGGGACAGTAAATTCGGACCCAGTCGGCACCACTGTCGAAATTACTGCTGCAAACCAAGCGCCGGTGGCGGTGGATGACGGCTATTCGGTAGATGAAGACTCCGGACTGAGTCTAGCCGCGTTGGTCAACGTCTTGGATAACGACTCCGACGACGATGGAGACCCGCTAACGGCAATCTTGGTGGGCGATGTCGGCAATGGGGCACTAACCCTTATCGCCAACGGCTCGTTCACCTACACACCGAACGCGAACTTCAGCGGAGACGATAGTTTCACGTATGTAGCCAATGATGGGACAGTCGATTCCAGCCCGGCGACTGTAACTATCACCGTCAACCCTGCCTCTATGCACGTGCACGACCTCAGCGCTGTCAGTACCAACCAACCCAAAGGCGCATGGTCGTCTTTGGTCACCATATCCATAAGGGACAGTAGTAATCCCCACACACTAGTAGCTGGCGTTATCGTTGCAGGGCATTTCCTTCAGAACGGATCTTCCTCGGGAATCTTGAACTGCACGACAGACGGTAACGGAGTATGTGAAATCGATTCTGGGCCTTTCTCAAATAAATCTGGGAAAGGCAAGACTTTCGAAGTGCAGGATGTATACTATGCCGTGCCGCTTCCCGTTGGAGCTTTGACCTACGATTCCGCCGCCAACCACGACCCTGACCCAGACAGTGACGGCACAACCATCTCGCTGAGCAAGTAGCTTCCGTTCCGTCACAATTTTTCAGCAAACTGCTAGAATGGCCCAGGCAAGGCTTCAAAACCTTGCCTGGGCCATTCTTATTTAGGAAGGTAATTTTGGCAGGTATCTCGGCCTTTGGAGCCTACGTCCCCAGATACAGATTGGGCGCCGATACCCTTGGCTGGGATTCCGCCAGCCAACGCTCAGTCGCCAATTTTGACGAGGACAGTGTCACCATGGCGGTGGCCGCCGGAATCGACTGCCTGAGTGGTCACGACCGTCAAGAGATTGACGGGCTGCTCTTCGCCACAACCACCCCGCCCTACGCGGAAAAGCAGTGCGCTTCAATAATTGCCACCGCGTTGGACCTGCGCCGGGACATCTTCACCGCCGACATCACCGATGTGCTCAGGGCTGGGACGACCGCCTTGAAATCGGCCTTAGATTCGGTCACTGCCGGTTCGGCCAAGAAATTGCTGGTGGTGGCCAGCGACAGCCGCCAAGGCGCTCCCAAGGGTGAGGCTGAGCGCAATTCGGGAGACGGAGCGGTGGCGTTCATCATCTCCGCCGAAGGCTTGATCGCTGAGCAAGCAGGGTTCTACACCATCTCCGAGAACATGATGGACACCTGGCGCAGCGCCGGCGACCCGTTCGTTCGCTCTTGGGAAGACCGCTTCGCCGTCGAAGAAGGATTGGAGCGGATACTGGGCGAGGCAGTCTCGGGATTCATGGCCAAAGAGGGCGTGGCGGTGAAGGACGTCGGCAAGCTGGCCCTGTATTCTCCGGACGCTCGACGCCACAGCCAACTGGTCCGGCAACTAGGTTTCCAGCCGGAGCAGGTGCAAGACCCGCTATTTGGGCGAATGGGCAACACGGGCGCCGCATTCCCCCTGATGTTATTGGCCGGGGCTTTGGAAGACGCCACGCCCGGCCAGTTGCTGCTCACAGTGTCGTACGGCGACGGCAGCGACGTTCTGGGCTTCCGCGCCTCGTCCAAGATAAATGGTAGCCGGTCCAACTTTGGCGTCTCAGGATACCTGGAATCAAGCCATCAGTTGGACAGTTACGAGACCTACGCCAAGTGGCGAGACGTTTGGCTCACCGATTCCTCGTCGAGACGGCCCCAAGCCCAGTCACCCTCCGTAACGGCGCTATGGCGGGAGAGCGAGCAGAATATCCGTTTCCACGGCGGCGTCTGCAACCAGTGCGGCTACGTGCAATACCCACCCCAACGCGTCTGCGTAGAGTGCCGGACAAGGGACGACTCATCCTCGATAAGGCTCAGCGACCAAGCAGGAACGGTGTTCACCTACTCATTAGACTATTTGGCGGGGACGGTAGACACGCCTCTGGCGATCGTGGTGGTGGATTTTGAGCCGGGAGGCCGGGTGCTCTGCATGATGACCGACCGCGAGACTTCGGAAGTTCAGATCGGGATGCCCGTGGAGATGAGTTTTCGGAAGCTTCGAGTGGTGAACGGGATACACAATTACTATTGGAAGGCGGTGCCCCGGCGAAGGCTGCCTAGCGGTGAAGCGATCTAGCACCAAGTTATAATTGGTCTTGGGCATGGGAAATTAGGAGAGCGTTATGAGCGGGATCAAAGACCGGGTTGCCGTGATCGGCATGGGCTGCTCGAAGTTTGGCGAGCGATGGGACGCCAGCGCCGCCGATCTGATCGTTGAGGCAGCCTACGAGGCCTACGAAGACGCCGGACTCGAAGGAAAGGACATTCAGGCTGCCTGGCTCGGCACGGTGGCATCATTTCGGACCGGACAGCCCCTCGCCGCGGCCCTAAAGCTGGATTATATTCCGATCACCAGGGTCGAGAACGCCTGTGCCACCGCCACCGATGCCTTCCGTAATGCCTGCTACGCTGTGGCTGCCGGCATCTACGACATAGTGCTGGCTGTGGGAGTCGAAAAGCTCAAAGACTCCGGTTTTTCCGGTCTGGCCGTCGCCGAACCGGCGGGTGCGGACGTTACCCCACCGGTGCCGCCGCCATCCCAATTCGCCCTGGCTGCAACTCGCTATTTCCATCAATACGGCATTCCCTACGAAGAAGGGAAGATGACTCTGGCCCAGATAGCTTCCAAGAACCATCACAACGGCACCATGAGCCCGAAGGCCCACTTCCAGCGGGAGGTGAGCGCCGAGCAGGTGGTCAATGCGCCGATGGTGGCCTGGCCTCTGGGATTATTCGACTGTTGCGGCGTGTCGGACGGCGCGGCGGCGGCAATCATCACCACGCCAGAGATCGCGAAAACCTTTAGGGACGACTACATATTGGTCAAGGGAATCGGTCTCGCGGTGGGCGCCTATGGGGTCCTGCGCAACGACTGGGACTTCACCCACTTTCCGGAGACCGTGCGGGCCAGCCAGTCCGCTTACCAAGAGGCTGGTATCACCAACCCGCGCCAAGAGATCGACTTAGCCATGGTTCACGACTGCTTCACCATTACCGAGTTGATCATCTACGAAGATCTGGGGTTCAGCCCCAGGGGCCGTGCCAGCGAAGACGTTGCGGTGGGCACCTTTAGCCTTGAAGGTGAATTGCCGGTGAACACCGACGGCGGGCTCAAGTGCTTCGGCCACCCGATAGGGGCCAGCGGCATCCGCATGATCTACGAGGTCTATAAGCAGCTACAAGGCAAAGCGGGACAACGGCAGCTAAAGGACCCAACATTGGGGCTGACCCACAATCTGGGAGGCCGTCCCGGCTCTTTCACCTGCTCTGTGGCCCTCTTCGGAACCCGGGACTAACGCCGTGTAGGCAGTTTCTGCTCCTTGACCGGAAATCGGACTTCCAAAAACGCCACGACGCGGATATAGAACCATGTTGCGGCGTTTTTCATTTTCATAAACCAGCCGAAAATTGGGCTTCAGGCTCAAAACACGACATAATCCCTAATTATGTTTAATATCTGACCAATAAATCGTTGTGTCTGGGCTTCTTCTACTGGAATAATCATAGGGACGTATTGTGAAGTGGGATTGTGGGTGTAATGTCATCTAGAAGCTTTCTATGGGCCGCGGAGGCCTCTTGCTGAAAACCAGCCTAGTGCAGGTCGTCGCAAGGAGTACGGACGTGGCCTTTGTTATTGATGAAGAAGCCCCGATTGATGTCGTGGCGAAAGAGTTGTGCGAATATCTGGCAGTACAAGCCGGGTTGTGGTCCAAGGGCGACATCACGCTAAACGTGGGCCAACGGATGATGGCTCGGGAAGAATTGAGCCAGCTAAAGACCATAATCGAGACCCATTCGGGCCTTATGGTCACCCGATTCTGGTGCTCGCCCGACTCCCTTGACAGCGGCGACCTCAAGATTGAGATGACTCCCTCTCCGAAAGATAAGCCGTCTCGGGCTCGAAAGAACTTGGTTCACAACGAGATTGAACTGCCCACACTAAAGCGGCAAACCGTCTCTGAACCACAGCCCATAACCAAGACGCATACATCCATAGAGAGACAAACCTCCGAGCCACAAACCTCCGAGACGCAAACCCGCGTTGATTCGCATCCCAAAGATGAAACGGAGACGCAGACAACCGAAGAATTGCCGTCCTCCGTGGAATCCATAATCGAGGAACTCAAGGCTCGCCACAACAAGAACGGCGCCCGCAACCGGAACCGCACAGAGGCGCTTTTCATCAAGTCTACATTTCGCTCGGGGGAATCCGTATACCATCCGGGAGATGTGGTGGTGTTGGCGGATGTGAACCCCGGAGCGGAGATTCGAGCCGATGGCGACATAGTGGTATTGGGCGCCCTTAAAGGGTGGGGCCACGCCGGAGCCTCCGGTGACGATAAAGCGGTAATCATTGCCCAGGAGCTCATTGCCTCCCGAATCAAGATAGGAAATTATGAGGGGGTCGCACCAAGCTCATCAGGCCGGAAGGCAAGAGCGGCCAAGGCTGGTAACCAGATTGCTTACGTGCGGAGCCGTTCTATCCACGTTGGCTCCTTCGTCGGCCGGTTTTCTAGATACAGTAAAGGAGTACCTTATGACGGGTAGGACTATTGTAATAACGTCGGGAAAGGGCGGCGTTGGGAAAACCACTGCGACCGCCAACATCGGCACGGGCCTTGCGATGCGCGGCCACAAAGTCGTCGTGGTTGACACTGATATCGGCCTCCGTAATCTGGATGTCATCATGGGCTTGGAGAACCGCATCGTCTATGATTTGGTAAATGTTATTGATGGCGAGTGCAAACTTAGCCAGGCCATGATTCGAGATAAGCACGCTTATGACCTGTACCTTATCCCCGCAGCGCAGACCCGCGACAAAAACGCAATCGAGCCGCAACAGCTTAGGGATCTTTGCGCTGAACTCGAAAAAGAGTTCGCGTATGTGCTGATAGATTGTCCGGCTGGCATCGAGCAGGGCTTCAAGAATGCCATCGCCGCCGCCAGCGAGGCGCTGATCGTTACCACTCCCGAAGTCTCGGCGATCCGGGATGCAGACCGCGTCATCGGCTTGTTGGAGTCTACCGGTCTGCACCGGCCAAAACTCATAATCAACCGCATATCGCCGGAACTGGTCAAGCGCGGCGATATGATGGATCAGAAAGACGTGGAGAACCTACTGGCAGTGGAAATAATCGGTTTAGTTCCCGCCGATGAACACACAGTTGTTGCCGCCAACCGGGGAGTTCCCGTGGTGCACAACACCAAGTCCTCAGCGGGTGCGGCATTTATGAGGATCGCCGCCAGAGTAGACGGAGAAAATATTCCGCTGATGGACCTAGAACCCAAGACCGGCATACTCTCCCGGATCAAGGAGATGGTCGGCATAAAAGGAGGGGCCTATTCTCATGCATGAACTAATACGTTGGTTCCGAAGTTTAACCAAACGTGAGTCAGAGCAGCTAAAAGAAGCGCTCTCCAAGGATACCGCCAAACAGCGGCTCAAGTTGGTACTGATTCAAGACCGGCTAGAGTTGGCTCCGGAAAAACTAGAGGAAATGAAGAAGGAGATCTGGAACGTGGTCTCCAAATACATGGTGGTGAACGAAGAGTTCATGGAATTCGACGTACGCCGCTTGGACGAGCTAACTGTCCTGGTCTCCAACATTGAGGTCAAAGACCTTAGCGTCCTGACGCCAGCCCCTACAGCCTAGCTTCAACACATAGGAACCTCATTGCAGAAAGACCGCCGTCTCGAAACGGCGGTCTTTTTTTGGGGATGCCTGTAAACTGGTCAGATGGGCATACTTCAGAGAGATTGAAAACCGCCAGACGATTGATCGTCGGTCTGGCGGTTTTTGCTACAAAGGCAGGTTTTAACCTTGGCCCACTCAAATGAGTCAGATTTCCTGATTATCGGCGGCGGCATCGCCGGGACCGCAACCGCCTTCCATCTGGCGCAGCACGGCAAGCGGGTTACCCTGCTGGAACGGGGCAGGATAGCTGGCGAAGCGTCTGGCGTCAATGCCGGGGGGCTGGCCCAGATCCACCGCCTGCGGTGGGTGCGGCCCCTCTCGGGGGGTTCTGGGGCGAGAAAGCAGTGGTGGAACGGGTGTAGCGAGACGCGAGCGGG
>JAQBXL010000012.1 GCA_027624135.1 Chloroflexota bacterium | reverse complement strand
CCCGTCAAACACAACTGCTCCGCCACGGAATGACCCACTCGACCGCAAGGTCTACGGGACAGGCTCTATAATCCGTGATTTAGCCGGTCGATCAGATGGAGAGGGAGGCCCTCTGTCTTCATCTTCTGTTGGGTCTTGGCGATGTCGTAAGCAACCCGGTAACGCTCTATTGTCGAGACCGATGAGTCGTAGATCGCGTAGCTGGAACGGGGGTCGCGGTCCCTGGGCTGGCCGACGCTCCCCGGATTGATTATCAACCGGTCATCACCAAGCAGAAAGGGTTCAATCTCAGGAAACTCATTGAACCCCGGTTCTCCCTGAATCTCATTGCAGACGAACGAGATGTGGGAATGACCTACAAGGCAATACTTCGTTTCCAACAGAGCCAACGTGCCCATCGCAGAATCGCGGTCCAATAGGTACTCTACGATTGGGTCGCGAAGACTTCCGTGCACCAGTGTGAACGGCTCTTGAACAGAAACCATCGGCAACGAACTTAGAAAATCACGGTGGCCATCGTCAAGCTGCCCGGCCGTCCAGTGCATTGCCGCCTTGGCGTAGTCATTAAAATCCGATGCGTCGATCGATCCGACAGCGGCAGCGTCATGGTTCCCAGCCACCGCCACCAACTCGAATTCCCTAAGCCGTTCGATGCAGGCGGCTGGATCAGGGCCGTAACCGACAGTGTCTCCCAGACACCCGATAGCGTCGAACCCACCCCAGAATTGGGCGTCGGTGAAAACGGCCTCCAAGGCCTCCAGGTTGGCGTGAATGTCGGACAATATCAGTGCCCGCATGATAGTCAGCATCCCTGGAACATCCCGATGGCATCGGGACTCTGGATTCAAAATCCGTTAGTATGTCCCGGTGATTATAACCGGTTGACGGTGGATACTGTCGAATCCAAGATTTACCGCCTACCTCAAATTTCCGTAGAGAGTAAACCGTATGACAAACCAGAGACCCACCGTCAGAGTGATCGGCACCGGGGGGAGCATCGCTGGAGTCGGACCCAACCGCCTGGACTTCATCCTGTATCCCGAGATTGGCGACCACATCACCATCCAGCAGTCACTGGACCGGGTGCCTGAGATTCGCGACATCGCCGAAGTCCGGTCCGAAGACCTGGTCAGCGTGGGAAGCACTGCGATCGGCGCGGCGGAGTGGCTTGGTCTAACTCGCCGAATCAACGAAATATTCCGCGAGGAAGCAGACGTGGCAGGCGTCGTCGTCACCCACGGCACCGCCACTCTGGAAGAGACCTCCTACTTCCTTCATCTCACCGTGAAGTCCTCCAAGCCGGTCGTTATCACGGGGGCTATGCGTCCGCCGACGGCTCTAAGCACCGACGCTGACTTGAATCTGCTGGACGCCGTTCGGACCGCCGCGTGCCCAGATGCCGCCGGCTTGGGAGTGCTGACGGTCCTAAACAACGAGATTCAATCCGGCCGGGACGTGATCAAGGCCAGCACCTTCCGGGTGGAGACCTTTCGGCCCAATGAATTGGGGTTCCTTGGCTACTCAGATTCCGATGGGAAGGTGGTGTTCTACCGGGCGCCGATCCGCCGCCATACCGTTGATACCCCGTTCTTGGTCGACGACGTGACCAGCTTACCCCGAGTTGATATTGTCTACGCGTACGCAGGAGCGGACGGTTTATTGGTGGACGCGGTGCGGAACAACGGTTCTGACGGATTGGTGCTAGCCGGGTTTGGCGGCGGAACCTTCCCTCCGACGGTGATCGACGCCGCAGTAAAATTGGTCGATGACGGAGTCCCGGTCGTGTTGTCGACTCGGTCCACTGCGGGCAGGGTGGTCATGACTCCGAAGAAAGAACAACAAGGCTTCCTCGTCTCAGACAATCTGCCGCCCCAGAAAGCCAGGATACTGTTGATGCTTGGGTTGACCGTCACCAAGGACCGTCAGGAATTACAGCAGCTTTTCTACGATTACTAAGCGCCTTTCCAATTCCTGAGAACGATAGTCGGATAACCCCGGGATTCTGTGCTGCTTTTAACGGAATGACCTCAGGTGTATACTGCCCACCGCGTGTTTCGTCATAATCACGCCTGTTCTATGGTCCAAGTGGAAACCGAACGCGTCGAATAAACCGCATAGTTTGGGGGGATGAGAACCATTGGCCGAAGCTGTAGACCCTCAGGCAATCGCCAACCCCGAATATAACCGGACCAAAGACTCGGTGATGGCCACCAGTGTGATTGGCGCCCATGCGCTAGAGCACATGTACGGCCGCGCCTTTTTGGTGCTCATTCCTCAGAGCTACATCGCCCTGGGCCTGGCCCCGATCCAGGCGGGTCTTTTGGACGCGGTGCGGCAGCTCTCCGGCGGCGCAACCAGCATGACTGGCGGGTTCTTCGTGGATCTGTTCCAGCACCGGAGAGCCCACATCCTCGCGTTCAGCATGTCCTTGATTGCTGTTGGCTATTTCCTGGTCTCAATCGCTCCGACTTTCGGGCTGATCTTGGCGTCCCTGGCCCTGGCTTCGGCAGGCACCGCCCTGTGGCACCCACCCGCTTTAGGACTGCTTGCCCAGAGGTTCCCCAAACAACGAGGGTTATTCATTTCGATGCACCGCTCCACCGGTAACATCGGTGACTGGCTGGGGCCATTGATAGTAGGGGGCTTGCTGAGTATCGTCGGCTGGCGTTGGATCATGGGTGGCGGCACACCGGTGCTCCTCTTATTGGCCATACTGATTTTCTTCGTGCTGCGCAACGTGGGCGGTCCAAAGGTCGAAGGCGTCGACTACAAGGCAAAGTTCAGGACTCAGATGCATGGCATGCGGGAGTCCTTCCGTGGCACCGGCATGTGGTGGATTTTCACAGTCTCCGCAGTACGTGGCATGGGCGACCGGTCCTTGCTCTGGGTGATTCCCCTGTACTTATCGGACCAACTAAGCCTCAGTAATTTTTGGGTCGGGTTCCACGTAGCCTTGCTGGCCGCTCCGGGTATATTCGCCGGGCCGTTGTTCGGAGCATTATCGGACCGCATCGGAAGAAAGCCAATAATCGTGTTGATCATGGCCAGCGCTGTCATCTTCCCAGTAACGATGGCCCTTGGGGGAGACGGGCCTGGTATGACGGTTTCTGTGCTGCTGTTCGGGCTGTTCCTATTTTCTGTCAACTCCCTGACCCAGGCGGCGGCGATCGATGTGGCCGAGGGCAAGGGACTTGAAGGCACGTTCATCGGACTCATGTGGGGCAGCAACGCCTTCTTCGGCGCCATGTCGTCAATCCTCGCTGGAGTCCTGGTTGAGTATGTCGGTTGGCATTCAGCGTTCTTCTTCGCAGCCGGGTTGTTCTTCTTAGGGTTCTTATGCGCAATGGCGATGCCAGCCACCACAATACGACGAGAGCAGCAACTAGCCTGAACTAGAAGGTAATGGCTCTATTGCGGCTTGAACCTGAAAAGCCCTGGCTGTATCGGCCGGGGCTTTTGTCACGGTATTCGGGGGCTGCTTGAAGAACCGAGCGGGGCCACCGTCGATCCAATGAACGACGGAAACTAGATGGCAGAATCCAGGGCTTTCTGATACTGCTCTGGTGTGTTCAGATCCCAGAGTAGAGAAGGATCGTCCATCTCAAACCTCTCCGTGTTTTCCGCGTGCTGGCGAACCACCGCTTTCAGACCCTGAGATTCTTCTTCGATCTCCGCCAACTTCGGCAATAGTTCGGCCGCGATCAAGATTGGATGGCCTCCCTTGCCGCCGTGGGTCGGGATGGTGATTCGGTTTGAGGACGACAGGTGGCGCTCCAGTAACGTTCGCACAGAATCCGGGTTCCGGGGCTGGTCTACGCTAAGCAGGAGCACATCTGAAACCTGCTGACCGGCAAGCGCCGCAACGCCGGTCTTAAGGGAAGTGGTCTTGCCCTGGAGATAATCCGGGTTGTACGCCCACGACGCGCCATCGACAGATTCGACCATTGGTTTGAGGCTATCCGCATCGTGGCCCAGTACCACTATGATCCCGTGAACTCCCGCTTCCAATAGGGAATGAAGCTGATATTCAAGAAGGGTGGTGTTGCGCCACGGGAGCAAGGCCTTCAGACGACCCATGCGGCTGGACTCGCCAGCGGCAAGAAGTATCGCCCAGACTTGGGGCATTGGAGCGGGGCCTAGACTTCTACCGAACTTTCGTGCGCCCGTTCGGCGATATTCGCGGCCCGGTCAACGTACCATTCGCCCATCTGCATCTGGCCGCCATCGCCGCCGCGCCGGACCATGATGATCTCCGACATGATGCTAACGGCCAACTCTCCGGGTTCCAGAGCGCCGATGTTCAGGCCAACGGGGGCGTGCACCTCTTTGATGCGCTCCAATGACACTCCCTGTTCGATCAAGCGCCGGTAGATCATGATGGTCTTGCGGCGGCTTCCCAACAGGCCGATGTATCGGGCCCGGGTCCTTAGGGCTGATTCCAATGCCATGTCGTCATAGCGGTGGCCTCGGGTCGCCACCACCACGAAAGTATTCACATTTAGATCCAGATGATCGGTCCATTTGTCGTAGGTTTCAACAACCGTTTTGTCGGCGTAGGGGAATCGTTCTTCGTTGGAAAATTCAGGACGGTCATCGACCAACTGCACCCTGTAACCCAGGGAATGTGCCAGGTCCGCAGTCGCCTTGCCCACGTGTCCGCCGCCCACCATGACCAAGGTCGGAGGCGTGGTGAATCCCTCGACAAACACCTCCGTGCCATCGGCGGTGGTGAAGGACTCGCTGCTGCCGACTTCGGCGACCGTTTGTGCAATCTCGATGGCCTGGGAGTCCAGCTCTTTGTTGCCCAGGGTTCCGTTTACGGATCCGTCCACCCGCAGCAACAACTTGGCGCCCAACGGGGGACCGCCGTCTTTGGCGTTCACCACCGTGGCCAGGCCGACCGGTTGGCCGCCGTCATAGGCGTCAACGATCTCGTTGCCGATGGACAAGAATTCCTCGGTCTTCCGCAGAGGCTCAAGGTAGAAGTACATGGTGCCGCCACAGACCAGACCGTCGCGGGCGGCGATATCTTCATTCAGATAGTAGTCTTTGAACTCAGGGCCGCCGTTCTGCCTTAGTATCTCTTTGGCGGCGAACCAGATGTCGCCCTCCACGCAGCCTCCGCCCAGTGTGCCCAGACCGCTGCCATCTTGGCGGACAAGCAACATCGCGCCGGCCTTCTGAGGGGTGGATCCCTTGGTGCGGACTACAGTTGCCAGAACACACGGTTGACCGTCAGTTAAGTCGTCAACCGCTCCTTGTATAACTTCTCTCATCTGATCCTTTTGCTATCCAAAAACTCGGGGCCTTCCCTCGTGGCACTCAATGTGGTCGCCCGAAGACTCGCAATCGCGTTCGGTCCCTTAGTTGATTCCCTGATGTTTAGTTTATCAAAACTAGTGTGTAGTTTATCAAAATAGGAGGCGTAGGAGCAAACGATCTCAGGCACGGACAGGCTCAAAAATCAGTCAATTCCCGACTCCGAAACGCTGTTACTACAGGCACTATTCCGTTACAATATTATGTCGTATGGCCATTATAGCTATCACATCTTCCAGCTCCAAGAATGCACGCCGGTACGTATCAGCGATGGAATCAGCAGGCGCGGAAATACGGCTGTTGACGCCTGACGAGCACGGCGGTGTGGCCACGGAAGAGATGATGAACGGAGTCGGCGGTCTGCTCCTTTCCGGAGGCCCCGACATCGATCCGGCGCTTTACGGAGAAGAACCCGACTCCAATGCCGGACTGGAACTACGCCGGCCCTTGGACGACCTGGAACTTCGCATTCTGGAATACGTTTTGGACCGGGACATGCCCGTTTTGGCAATCTGCAGGGGCATGCAGCTATTGAACGTTGCTTTCGGTGGCAAGCTGATTCAGGACCTCCCGCACCACAAATCTGAAAAGATTGATGGCGAGTGGGAGTCCGCATACCATCAGATATTCATCACGCCGGGCGCAAAGGCCGCGGCGGTGATCGGAATGGCAGGCTTCTTCAAGGTGAACAGCCTGCACCATCAGGGACTGAAGGAAGCGCAGCGTGCGCCGCGCCTGATGACCACAGCTTACGAGGTGGAGGATGGGTTGATAGAAGGACTGGAGAGTCCGGAACATAGTTGGGTGATTGGGTTGCAGTGCCACCCCGAGCGGCAAGATGAGGTTCCAAAGCTGTTCGGCAACCTGTTCCTTGGATTGCATGAACGAGCTGAAACCTATCTGGCCGCCTTCGCCGCCTAGCCCCAGACCAACCGGCCTTCCCCAAGTCTCTCGTATCCTCGCGCGGTCTTCTCGATACAAGACCCAGACACACCAGCGTAGCGGCTACCCGGTTACCCATTCCATATGGTGAAAATGACCCATATCCAGAACGGCATCGCAAGGAGCATTGATCGATGGTAACGACTACACCAGAACAGCCACACAGCCCAGGGGATCGCCCGATTCGCATTGAAGACGAGATGCGCACATCGTACCTTACATATGCGATGAGCGTGATCGTGGCCAGGGCACTGCCCGATGTGCGCGACGGTCTGAAACCGGTCCAACGCCGAATCTTGTTCGCGATGCACGACATGGGTATCCGCCCCAACTCCGCCTTCAGAAAGAGCGCCCGGATCGCCGGGGAGGTGTTGGGTAAGTTTCACCCTCACGGTGAAGGCTCAGTCTACGACGCTCTGGTTCGCATGGCCCAAGACTTCTCCATGCGTTACCCCTTGATCACGGGACAGGGCAACTTTGGCAGCGTCGATGGCGACCCGCCGGCAGCCATGAGGTATACCGAAGCCCGCCTCGCTCCCATCGCCGACGAACTATTGGCCGATATCGACCAAAACACTGTCGATTTCAGCCCTAACTTTGACGACTCCTTGGGCGAACCCACGGTCTTGCCGGCACGCATGCCTAATATGCTGGTCAATGGTGCAACGGGTATCGCAGTAGGCATGGCCACCAACATCCCTCCCCATAACTTGGGAGAGCTGTGTGACGCCATCATCTTGTTGATCGACGACCCGGACACCACCACCGAACAGTTGATGCAAGTGGTCAAGGGTCCTGATTTCCCGACGGGCGCCAACATCCTCGGTCATCAAGGGATCTACGACACATTCACCACCGGGCGCGGCCGCATCATCATGGAAGCCACCACCGAGGTTGAAGAGCTCCGGGGAAACCGGGAGCAGATAATAATCACCGAGATTCCTTATCAGGTCAACAAAGCCAACCTGGTAGAAAAGATCGCCACCCTCACCAGAGAAAAGAAACTTGATGGGATATCCGACATCCGGGACGAGTCGGACCGGCATGGGATGCGGATCGTCATCGAACTCCGCCGCGACGCCCAGACCTACATCGTCCTGAATAACCTGTTCCGCCACACGGCCCTGCGGTCATCTTTCAACACCATCATGCTCGCCCTGGTGGACGGCCAGCCTCAGGTACTGCCACTAAAGCGTTGCCTGGTTCTATTCATCGAGCACAGGCAGCAGGTGATTCGCCGCCGCTCCGAATTCCAGCTTCAAAAGGCGCAAGACCGCGACCATGTGGTCCAGGGGCTTCTGCTGGCACTTGACCGGATGGACGAGGTCATCGCAATCATCCGGGGTTCGGCCGACGTGGAAGCAGCGCGGGCGAACCTGATGTCGACATTGAACCTAAGCGAGATTCAAGCGCAAGCGATCTTGGACATGCAGCTCCGCCGTCTGGCCGCCCTAGAACGGGAGCGACTGGAAAAGGAACACGAAGACCTGCTGGCGAAGATTACCGAGCTTGAGGAGTTGTTAGCCAGCCCCGCTTTGGTCATGGCTCAGATCAAGACTGAAACTCAGGAGTTGAAGAAATCCTTCAACAATCCCAGAAGAACGGTGATCCACGACGCGGAACTCGCCGACCAGACCGATGAATCTTTCATTCCCAATGAAGACGTCATCATCACGCTGAGTCAGAAGGGCTACGTGAAACGCGTGCCTTCCGACACTTTCCGCACCCAACATAGAGGTGGAAAAGGCGTGGTCGGCATGCGAACAAGAGAAGATGACGCCGTGATGGACCTGCTGGTGGTTGAAACCCACGATACCCTGTTCTTCTTCACGAACCGGGGGCGGGTATACCCACTGAAGGCCTATCAGATACACGGGGACTCTTCGCGGACCAGCAGAGGCGTTCTGCTGTCCAATCTGTTGCCTCTCGACCGGGGAGAGCAGATACAGGCCATGTTGCTCATCGAGAACCCCAGAGACGAGTACCCACTACTGCTGGCCACTAAGAAGGGTGAGATCAAAGCCCTGAAAACGGGCGAACTCACTCGTATCCGGCCGTCAGGACTCATTGTCATGGACCTGGAGCAGGGCGATGAGTTGGTCTCTGTCGCCCAAGTGGGCGAGGCCAAGGACGCAGTCATGGTGACAAAGAGCGGACAGGCGATAAAATTCCCCATCTCCGGTCTAACCCCACGATCCCGCACCGCAGGCGGCGTCAGGGGTGTACGGCTCCTGAAAAACGACGAAGTGGTCGCCATGAGCACGGTCACCCCCAATAGCCATCTCTTGATCGTCAGCGAACGTGGCTATGGCAAGAGCACTCCGTTGACTAGCTATCCGAGCCACTCCAGGGGCGGTCAGGGGGTTAGAACCTTCCGAACCTCCGATAAAGCCGGAAACGTGGCGGCCGCCAGGGTTGTATCCGAAGGTCCGGGGCAGCTTATCCTCATCATATCGGCCAAGGCCCAGGTGGTGCGGATAACCCTGGAAGACGTCCGGGTTACCGGTCGGAATACCCAGGGAGTGATCGTCTGGCGTGACCGCGAAGCGGATGACTACGTAGCCTCCATCGCCTGCTTCCAAGAGTCGGACACTCAAATTAGTGACGACGGGGAAAGCAATGGTAAGAACGGGTCGTCGGCTCCCCATGATCCAGACTCAACCGCGAACGACGAGTCGGAAGCGGACAGCGCGGAATAACCCCGCTTAGCTTCCGGAACGATACCAGGCAAATGAAGAAAGCGCCGTGATGACACGGCGCTTTCTTCATTTGCTATTTCGATAGCCTCACAGAGACCCCCGAACATCAATTACACAACAAGAAAAGCTTGAACATGTCCACTAATTTAGATAATATAGCTGCTAGTAGTTGATATTAGTCATTCAACAATATCTCCTATATAGATATTGCTTATTACCAATTGTTTATTACCAGAGGTCGTTAATGAAACTCGTATTCCTGCATGGGGCCGGTAGTTCCAGCCTCTCCTATTACTACCAACTCCGGCATTTCCGAAACTCCAAGGCGATCGACCTTCCCGGACATTCAACGGGCAAGCCTTGCCTCGATATTGAAGGCTATTTGGAGTGGGTTCGAGGATTCATCACGGCCCGGCGATACAAGGACGTTGTCCTCTGCGGGCAGAACATGGGCGGGGCAATCACGCTGCTCTATGCACTGCGGTACCCAAAAGAACTGAAAGCGATCATCTTGCTCGGGACGGGGGCTCGTCTAAAAGTTCGTCCTGAGTACCTGGATCGCTGCCGAGAACCCGGACCGGATAATTCAAAATGGCTGGCCAGCTACATGAAGAATTTCAAAGGTGTGCCATCCGACATGCATCCGGTGGTGTCTCAGAGAGCGGTCGAGGTTGGTCCGGCGGTCGAGCTTAACGACCTTTTGGCCTGCAACAAGTTCGACGTTATGAACGAGCTAGAAAATATCGATATACCAGCCCAGGTGCTCTGCGGAAGCGACGACGTGATGACTCCCGTCAAGTACGCCGATTATCTGACTGAGCACATCAAGAACGCCCGGGAATCCGTTATTCCGGGCGGCACTCACCTTGTGCAGATGGAGAAGCACAAGAAGGTCAATGAAGAGATCGAGCAATTCATGGCGAGCCTGAAATAAAAAGCCTGCTTGAGCCTCAGTTCTAACCTACTCTTCGGAGGGGTTGTACCAGCGGCTAGCGAAAAACATCAAAGGTGCGCCAGACTCGTTCTGGCGCATTTCTTTTACCTCACCCACGTAGATCGTGTGGTCCCCATATACGTGAGCCCCCAGGACTTCGCAACCGAAGAAGACCATTGAGCCGTCCAAGATTGGCACCCCGTTTTCCGCCTTAGAGTAATGGTATTCGAGGTCTTCAGTGCGGTTTTCCGGCTTTTTGGCGAAGTAGGCGCCCAAATCCTGCTGTTCCCGATTGAGGATATTGACGCCGAAGCGGCCTGTCTTCTCCAGATAACCAAAGGTATGGGTGCCATGGGCGATACAGACCATGACCGTCGGCGGGTCAAGGCAGATCGAGGAGAAGGCGTTGGCCGTCATGGAATGGGGCTGACCCTCGTCATCCAGAGTAGTGATCACCGTAACGCCGGTGGCAAACTGGGAAAGGGCCGACCTAAACTCATCGTTATCAAGCAAGGCAATACCTACACTAAAAATGATACCGGCGCGGCGAACGATACCGGAAGAGTGAATCTCTGAGTGGCGCCACCGGAAGAGTCACTATGAAGAGACAATGTGAAGAGTCAATATTATATACGCTCCATTATCCGTGTGCCAACGCCTGATCGGACTACATTACGGAATCAACGATACGGGGAAAAGCTCTCTACCAGTCCTCCGGTTGGGAGACCGGCATAGTGTCGAGCGTCCAATTTGACCACAGTTCGCGGCGGCACCAGCCCGGTGAAGAGCCCCGGATGGGTCAGTTGAGCCAATATCTCCAGACCTTTGATGACCCTGGGGCCGGGACGGCTGAAATAAGAATGGTCGATCAGATAGACTTCGCCATTCTTTACTGCGGCAAGTTCCCTCCAGCCCTCCTGATCTTCGAACCAGGGCGCCTCACGAAGATTTCTAGCCAGGTCGGAAGAGCATAGATCGACGAACAGCTTATCCGGATCATAGCTGCGAATCTCATCCCACTCCAACCTTTTGGCCGCACAGCCCGGAGCAAGCATCTCCTGCTTACCCCCCGCCAGATCCAGCATGTCAGGTATCCAGTGGCCACCCACCACCAGAGGGTTGATCCCCTCCATAGAAAACACCCGTGGCCGTTCTGCCACAGGTGGGAGTTTGTCTTGGATCGCCTGCACCCGCTCCCGTATCGCCGCAATCATCTGAACCGCCGTCTCTTCCGTCCCGCAGGCCCTGCCAACCTGCAGAAATGAATCTAAGACATCTTGAAAAGTTCTAGGCTGCAGCACGACGACCTCGGGTTGGACTTCCATCCCAGAGACCACCCCAGTCACCTGCCCGGCGTCCACTTCGCAGACGTGGCAGAGGTCCTGGGTCAAGATCACGTCGGGAGACTCTCTCACCAGCCACTCTTGGTCCAAGTCGTATGGATTTTCGCCACGGGTGAGCAAATCAATCATTGCGGCTTCCACTTCTTCGCTGGACAGAACGGAAGGATCTACCCTGCTGCGGCTGACCGCCGGTTTGGACTTAGCGCCAGCCGGGAAGTCGCACAGGTCGGACACCCCGGCGACCTGATCTCCCAGACCTAAGGCAAACAATATCTCGGTCCCGCTGGGAAGCAGGGAACAAATCTTCATCTCGGGCACTGACGTCCTTTGGGATTCCAGTATTGGAGGCTAAAGTGGCGCCGAACGTGGTAGGTGGCCCATCATTTAATCAACAGGTGATTAGCAGATGCGAGGGAGTCCGGAGAAACCCAGCCTACCCGCCACTATATTGGAGGCACGATCCGACGGCGCTGCTGTATTATAAACCACGGTTTGCCGCCCAGACCGGGAGGTTGGTGGGCGATGCGCATTGATCTTGAACCAAGCGGACGCCGAGAATGGCCCAAGGCCCGTGGAATAGAAATTGGAGTAATTTTGACCTGCTGAAGCTGAATTCATTTAGCTTCGGGGTAACCGGGTTCATCCTAGCCATGGACACGGTGATTCTTCCGGTGATCGTGCTGACTCTAGCTCCGGAAGAGCTCAAGAACACCTACCTGGCAGTGCTAGGGATCAGCGGGCTGATCATGGCTGCCCTGGTGCAACCAACCATTGGGCGAATCAGCGACCGCAGTCATTCCCCCCTTGGCCGCCGGGTTCCGTTCATCCTCTGGGGCTCCATCTTCGCCGCGGTAGGTTTGGTTGGCGTGCGGTTGGCGCCCAATTTCCCAGTGTTGTTCGGTGCTTGGATATTCATCCAGGCCAACGTGAATATCGCCTATGGCCCAGGGTTAGCCCTGGTTCGGGATTGCGTGCCATTGAATCGCATCGGCATGGCCTCGTCGATGAAGATAATGTCCGACACGGTGGGCGGGGCGGTGATGATCGCTGTCACCGGCTCGCTGATCGGCAAGACTGGGAGCTTAGACTGGCAATGGATAACCTTGGGGATATTGGCCTTTGCCATGATTCTGGCCATATCCGTCACGTCGATCCAAGTCTCCCGTATGGAATTGGCGTCCCCTCTAAATTCTCAGCGCCGCGATGTCGAATCGTCGTTTCGATCGGTACTGAACACCCAGTTGGGGCTATTCTTGATCTCTCGTTTGGTTATGATTACCGCGATAGCGTCGTTCCAGACCTACGGGCTGTTCTTCCTGAGAGACTCGGTTGGGCTGGACAATGCGGCGGAGGCTTTGGCCCGCATGATCTTGGTGATTGCCGGGGCCTTGGCCATCGCAGGCTTGGTTTCCGGCTGGGTATCCGACCGGGTCGGCAGAAAGCCGGTCGTCATGGTGGGCGCCATTGGCTCGGCCTTGGCCTCCCTGTGGATGTTGACCGCCAATGATTCCACGGAAGTATTGATCATAGCCAGCGTGCTCGGCGCCTCGATCGGCACGCTAATGAGCGCAAACTGGGCATTGGCCAATGAATTGGCGGACGAAGGCCAGGCGGGGCTTCACATCGGCATCGTGAACCTGGCGACCATTGGCGGCGCGGCCGTGGCAAAGTTATTGGGACCAGGGATCGACGCGCTAAACCGAATCAACGGCGATGACTTTGGCTACCAGATGCTGATATCCGGGTCCGCAGGGTTGTTCGTCATCGGCGCGTTGCTGCTGATGCCGCTAAAAACGACCGGACGCCAGCCAGCGTCCAAACGAATGGAGCGCCCTCCGGCGTCGTAACTCGGCCCGGGCGGTTACTTCAGTTACTTCCCGGCCGCTGTGGCCTTCCGCACGTATTCGGCGCCGCCTCTGGCTACCCAGCCGTTCCATGAGGTCATCAGAAACTTGACTCCCTTCTCCACGTAGGCTTCCAGATTTCCGTCGTTCGCCAGCGTTCCCGCTACTTTGCCCGCCGCAGTGATCTTGGCGATGGCTTCATCGATGGCTTTTTGAACTTCGGGGTGTTCGGCGTTTCCGATGTGGCCCATGGTCTGGGAAAGGTCCGAAGGAGCAACAAAGTACACGTCGATGTCGGGTACAGCCAGGATCTCATCAAGATTGGCCAAGGCCTCCACCTCCTCAAGCAGCACGATGACCATCGTCTGATCGTTGGCTTGCTGGAAGTAATCTCCGACCCCAAAGGACTGCCGGCCACCGAACATGCCCCGGTACCCCAATGGGGCATATTTGGCCGACTGGGCAGCTTGTTCTGCGGCCTCTCGGGAATTGACGTGGGGCACGACTATCCCCATTGAACCCCGGTCCAGGGTGCGGGTGATCAGGCCTGGATCGTTGGAGTTGACCCGGGTGATGGATGCCATCCCCCATAGGTCGCAGGCTCTGGTCATGTCCCCCAGGGAATCCCAGTCGACCGATCCGTGCTCGCATTCGATCCATGCGGCATCGAAACCGATCGGACCAAGGAAATCAATGATGTCGCTGCTCTGTAGCCCTGAGATAGTGGTGACCACCTCTCCATTCTGCAATTTTTGTTTGGCCCGGTTGACTCTGATCGATGGCACGTTGGCCCTCCTGATTTACGGGGTTGAGCTTTGCCGCCCGGCGATGGATCACACGGCGACCCGGCCATTCTGCCACCACATCTGGGAATACACAAATACCAGTGGCATGGCGGGCCTATCACCACTCCCAATCGGCGTGACTGTCGGAAGAAGTATCGTTGGTTAGGTTGGTCTGAAACGAACCAACGGAACTCATTCTGTAGACCTCATCGTTACCGTCTCGGCTACTGTGACTCACTAACAGGGACCCAGTAATATTCCAACTCGGCGCGCCGTCCGCAGTACCGTTATTCGTCAGCGGAAAAGCTCCAGAACCGTCCGATTGCATCATGTAGATCTCCCAGGCGCCATTACGGTTGGAGGCGAACGCGATCTTAGCGCCGTTTGGCGACCAGGATGGTTCCGAATCTCCGCCAGAGTTGTTGGTCAGATTGACCTTTCCGGTGCCGTCGGAGTTCATCACGTAGATCTCTTGGTTGCCGTCGCGGTCCGATACAAAAGCGATCTTGGAGCCGTCCGGAGACCACGCCGGATGATTATCCGCTGCAGCCGAGGTCGTCAAACGCTGCTGACCCGAACCATCTGGGTTCATCACATGTATATCGTCATTGCCGTTCTCGTCGGAGCTGTAGGCAATCTGGTCTCCTGAGGACGAGCAGGCCGGCGAGTGGTCGGCTGCCGGTCCATCCGTAAGCCTGGTCTGATCAGTTCCGATGGCCGACATGATGTAGATATTCGTATTCCCATCGCGGCCAGAGACGAATGTCAGGGTTCCGCTACCACACCACGACGGATCCAAATCGGACGCTGGATGATTCGTGATATTCACTGGATTTGAACCATCCAAACCCATGGTCATGATCTCGAAATTCCCGCTTCGGTCTGACTGAAATGCGATTCTGCCACCGGGAACTGGCGTCGGCGTAGGTGTAGGCGTAGGAGTAGCTGTCGGGGCAGGTGTCGGCGTCAACGTAGGAGTGGGACTCAGCGTGGGCGTGGGCGTGGGCGTGGGCGTGGGCGTTGGTGTTGACGTTGACGTTGGGATCGGAGATGGTACCGGGGTAAACGTTGGGCTCGGTGTCGGAACAGCCGTCGATGTCGGTGTCGGAGTGGGGGTCGATGCTGGAGTAGCGGTGGGAGCAGGTGTCGGCACTGGAGTCGATGTCGGGAAAGGCGTTGGAATCGGTGTCGAAGTTGGGGTCGGTGTGGGAACGGGCGTGGCCGTCGGTGTCGGCGTTGGGGTCGGCGTCGAGGTCGGCGTCGGAGTAAGAACAGGCGTTGGCCTCGGAGTCATTGTTGGAGTAGGAGTGGGGGTCAGCGTCGATGTTGGGGTTGGAACAGGCGTTGGCGTGGGGGTTGTCGGCGTCGGCGTTGGTACAGGAGTAGGGGTTGTCAGCGTTGGAGTTGGTGATGGCGTTGCCGAGGGCGTCGGTATAGGTGTCGGGCTGGGAGTGAGAGTTGCGGTGGGGGTCGGCGAGACGCCCGGAGTCTGCGTTGGTATCGGAGATGGAATCATTGTGGGAGTTGAGACCGATGCAGGCGCTAGGGCCACAGGCCCAGTGGACACCGGCGTGGGAGTTGGGGTCGGCAGCCCAGTCGCTGTCGGCACCGGAATAGGGCTTGCTGCCAGCGCGATGGTGATTGTCGGTTCAGGTCCAGGCGTGTCGAGCGCAGCAGTTTCATTTTCTGGCCTAGCAGCAGTTGCAGCTGCCCGGGCGACAGCGGCCGGAGCGATGCTGAGCGCGAACCGGCTTAGACTGCCGGTATAGGCCACAACGGCGGAATCATATGGCTTGGGGGTCGTATCCAAGACTTCCCAGTACTGGTCCAGCTCAGAGTAATGCTGCAAGGCAAACCGCGAGTAGTCGTTTCCGGCCAGCGCCAAGTCTCCCGGCCCCACGGCTACGGAGATCGCGAGCATCGGCAGGAATCACACCGGGCCATCATTAGCTATCTGCGGCTGTGCCGACAGTTCGAAGAATCTCCCGGTGCTTGGGTATCCCTTCCCCAAGATAATATTTTCGGTCGTGTCGAGTTCTTGATAGCTCAACAGCACCGGGGAAGTCACGGAGCCGGAGGAGATGGCCACTCTAACCCGGCCCTCTCCGGAGACCAACTCCACATCGTCGCTCCCCGTGATAAGAACTCCCACTGGCCCGAGGAACAGGGCGCCGACCACTCCGCCACGGTCAGATGACGATATCAATGGAATCACGCCAGACGCAATCAGCCCAGCGAGTATTCCTCCCAACACAAGCAGGGGTAGAAGGGCGTAGATGGCCAGGTCGGCCAACGGATAACGAGGTGTGGGCTCCGCCATAATTCATTCGCCCAGGCGGGGCCACTCAAATCTCGGTTGGGTGGTACAGCCCGGTTACAGTATTGGGAACGCTTTTGTAACACCCACTCCACCACTCGCGCGGAGACAGACATCCAGACCAGGAAATTTCGGATCTCCGTGACCGTCAAAAAGTTTCCAGTTGGCCCGGTCTGCTAGGAAGAGCCGGGGCTATTATAAACATTTTTGGGCATCCGCCAAGAAGACGGCCTTGAAATTGGCTTTGGGATAAGCCGGTTGACAATCCCCATTGAGACGACACACAATCAGGACGCCCAGGCAGAGTGCCCAGCCCATTGGCGAGCGAAATATTCCTCAGCAGGAGCAGTTCCATGTCAACCAGTTCCTTAACTTGGACCGAAGGAACGACTCGAGTAGCCGGCCTAGACCTCCACATCGTCAGGGGCGGCAGCGGCGATCCCCTATTGGTTCTCCACGATGAGATGGGACAACCCCCCCGTCTCCCCTACGCAGAAGAACTGGCACGCGACTTCACCCTCCACATGCCGGCCCATCCCGGTTTCGGCATCACCGACCGCCTCGATTGGATCATGACCGTGCGCGACCTAGCTGGTTGGTACCTGAGGGCGCTGGAGGAGTTGGGACTGGAGCAGATCAACGTGCTGGGGTTCTCTCTCGGAGGTTGGCTAGCAGCGGAGATGGCTTGTCAGTCTCCCAAGGCATTCAACAAGATGGCGCTGGTCGCTCCGGCCGGTATCAAGCCGCCAACGGGCGAGATACTCGACATGTTCTTGATCGTTGCCAAAGAATACCTGGAATCAAGTTATCTCGATCCCAGCAATACTCGAGATTTTCCCACGATCTGCCCTGAAGAGCCCAGCCCAGAACAGGTCGAACTTTGGGAATGCGCCAGGGAAGAAGCCGCCCGGCTTACCTGGCGTCCCTACATGTACCACGCTGCTTTGCCCCATCTGCTGGCGCGGTTGAAGGACCTGCCTACGCTATTGGTCTGGGGCGAGCAAGACCCCGTGATTCCCACCAGCGCCGGCGAAGCATATCAGCAGGCGATCCAGGGCGCCCGGTTGGAGATACTGTCAAATTGCGGCCACCACCCGGAATCGGAGAAGAAGGACGAATTCGTGGGCCTGGTCCGCAATTTCTTCGCCTGATCTTTCTGCAATCAAAAGCGTTGGCCGCCGGACAGTGGGGCGCGGCAATCACCTCGTCAGTTGTTCTCTGTCTGTCGGTGAGCATACCGTCCGCGTTATTGCGCGGAGGCGCTGTCGAATGTCACCAGGTCCGGTAGAGAAAAGTTATCTGACTAGTGTCCGAACCAGGTCGTTCATATTCCGCAATCGGTGGCTGAGCATCTTGCCCAAGTCCAGCACGAGATTGAGGGCCAGCTTGGTGTCGATCTCACGCAGGCTCTCGAAAGCGTGGTCATCAATCTTCAGCACATTGCATTCGATGAGGACCACAACGCGGGCGGACCGGGTCAGGCGGTCGAAGAACGACAGTTCGCCAAAGACCCCAGCGGGGCCCAAGGATGCCAGCTTATACCAGCCATTCCTCCTCGGCATGAGAACCTCGGCGGTCCCTTCCATGATTACGTAAAGAGCAGGCTCGCCAGACCATTCCGTAACCATGATCTCTCCGGCACGAAAGCTTTGGACCTTGCCTACAGAGTAGACCTTAAGCAAGTCTTTCTCAGAAAACTCCCCCATCAAGGTGGGTTCCGTCCGCTCAGGCTCCAGATGGGGGTAGGGGAAGTAGCTTTGCTCAGCACGTGACGGATATCGTCGTATACGCCACCGCTCCAATCAAGAAGATAATTGGTTTTTCGAAATCGAAAAAATAGATCAGGCCTCTCCCGCTGCACTGTGGAAGAGTTACCAAGCCGTCGGTGGTATTTCATATTCTGAGTTCAAAGAATATTTTGCGGGTGCTCAAAAAGCCTTAGCCCTGGTAATCGGTAACGTGACCCCTCTAATCACGCCAGTTCATCTATCGACATTGAATTCGAGCATCAAGCCGCCACAAAATTTCAGTTACTTGTCAGACCGAATATTCGCATCGCTAAAACGTCAGACAATGGAAAATCATTCGCCTACAATTTGGTCGCCGTAAATTAGTCATTGAATCTGGAGTATCAACCCCAATCGCAAAATCAGATCCCGCGGTCTAGCCGTTCCATCTCCACGGCAAACCAGAGGGCCATTCCGCCGCTGCGGTCGTCAAAGCCGAAGATGGCCGGACGGTCCAGATAATCCCGGACGTTATTCTGCACACCGGTGCTGGCGCAGCCATCCACCACGTTGCCGACTTCGTCGATGCGCTCCGCTATTCCCTGCCAAGCCAGGTCAACGGTCTCCCGGAATTCATTGGAGAGGAGCCCCAAGCGGAGTCCACGGGCCATGGCATAGCCCATCATGCAGGTGACGGTGAACTCAAGATACGACCCAGGAAAGTCCAACACCTGGGTCAGGAGACCGGACGGGTGTTGCAACCGACGTAGCGAAGCCATGAGCCGGGTGTACATCGACAGTACCGCTGGGCGTTGGAGGTGATCTTGCGACAGATAGGTCAAGGATTCGGCCAAGCCCATGGCGGCGAACCCGTTGCTCCGGCCCCAGTAGTAGGCAGACAGGCGGCAGTGCCAGAACAGACCGTGGTCCTGCTGGATCCTCCCGTCCAACAAAAGATTCACCAAGATATCCGCGTACTTTGTGTCCCCGGTCAGCTTGAACGCCCTTCCCAGGATCGCCCCGCTCATAAACATGTCTTCGGTGCGAAAATCGGGATCGCAGGGTTTGGGAGCGCTGCCGTGGCCAGTCGCTTCGAACCGGTTCGCGGCGGCTATGACGAGGTTGTTATAGCGCGCGTCCCCGGTGATATCGGATAATTCTTCGGCCCAGACCACCGACGCCAACGCCGATGGGGCCAGGTCTTGAGGCAGGCCGGCCGAGGTAAATGACTCCAGCAACGGGACGATATCCCTCGCCGGGTTTTCTCCTTCCGGCTCCAAGGCGTGTAATCTGAGCCGGCCACTGATAGGTACCCCCTGGGTGTAAACGACAGGGTTGAACGTGTGGCCGTATGCCGATGCCAGCACATTCGCGATCTCCATCCTTGAGCGGGCGCGGCGGGTGTCCAATGCCTTCCTCGCGTCGGACTTCGTCAGCACATCTAGGTGCCGCAGCATGCTGAACAAACGGCTCAGCTCCCTGGGCAGTTGCTCTTCCGTGGCAGTGAACCGCAGTCCCGGTATGGTTCCCAGGCCGTCGGGATGGCCGGTGCCAAGGGCCGCCAGAAGCCCTTGCTCACCTGAGATGATTTTTGCGGCGAGTCCCGGCGCCAGGTTTTGGCCAGCCTGGTTGTGTTCCCAAGTAACCGACGTGCCCACCTTCAATTCCAAGACCAGATCGGGGGCCTGGGAGCAGATCCACCGCCACAAATAGCGTTTCTCAGGTTCCTCCGGGTCATAATAGAACTTGCCTTCAGGCGGGTAGGTGCCGGAGGGATTGCCGCCCGCTCCGTTGCCGGGGGCAGCGTTCAGGCGCAGGCCGTCGGGATTGGCGCACGGCACCGCGCTGAGCGCGATACGCAGAGAAAGGGCGTCACCGCCACCAGCGAACAACTCCAGGGCGTGAAGCGCCATATTCACGTCGCCCTCCTCACCAGAAAGGCCGCCGACCAAGAGGATGCGGGTCCGGGAGGTCTCGATGGAATAAGCATTCCGGTCCAATAATGCCTGGATGGGCGCCAATGACCGGGTGACGCCGCAAGCCGTTCGGGACCAGAACCCGGGACGGGCCCTAAGCAAGGAATCCATAGCGTCTTTGATAACGGTATCTGTGGACAAATAAACCTTCCCGCTGGCCGGTCTAACGATTTAATCTGGGTCCCGGCCAATTATATGATTCGAACAGCTATTCGGGAACTGCTGGCAGGCTGAACAGATCCCTGGAATCGGCCATTGCTCCTGGCTCCAGGATCAAGGCCATAATCCGGTCGACCGATGCCATCGACGGGGGATTCAAGGCGTGAGCGGCGCAATCACGGAATTTATCCTTCAAATCATCCGTATCCAAGCTGGTTCCCCAAACATGGGCAGCTAGGGTAAAGGCTGGGTCAACTGTGAGTGATGTGGTCGCCATATTCGGGAAGTCACTCCGTGAGTTTATGGGCTTGAATCAAAAAAACGGCCCAGGGACGATCCAAGACCCTGGACCGTTAGTTAATTACTCAGGCAATATTACTTCTGGACGATGTCCACGTTCACAGTGCGGGACGCGGAAACCGTGAATGTAAGCGAAGCGGTCCCGCCGCCCTCGGTGCTGTCCATGACAAGGATGTTCTCAGGGCCTTCCAGATAGTTGATCTCGTCGCCCTCGACCCGGAAGGGACGGTCGTGTCCCGGATAGAAAACATTGGAGGCCGACAACATCTTTTCGACGCTTTCCTGGGCGTCAGCCACGTCCCAGAAGACGTTGTAGGGCAGCCCACGCGCCACGGTGCCGCTCTCGGGCATGGCGTCACCGGCCAACAGGACTTTCTCGCCGTCGATGTCGGCCAGGATACTCATGTGACCCTTGGTGTGGCCGGGGGTTTCGATGATCGAAACGCCATCCACTATCGTGTCTCCCTCTGATACGGTTTCAACCTTCATGTTCCGCATCATGTCGGCCATCCCTGAGGCCACGGCCAGGTCCCACTTGTTCGGATTGCGAGCGTAGTCGATCTCCGTGGGGTTAACCAACACCCTAGCCTTGGTGAACAGGTCGGTGTTCTGGCAGTGGTCCCAGTGCATGTGGGTCAGGATGACGATGTCGATGTCGTCGGTTTCAAGACCCTTGGCTTTCAGCGCCTTGACCAAGAAAGGGCGGCGCGACGATGGCCCGGTGTCGATGAGGATATTGTGGTTTCCCACCCGGAGCAACGAGTTGGTGGAGTATCCGAATGAACCTTGGTCGGTGGTTAGTGCAAATCCGTAGGTCAGTACATCCAGTGTCGCCATGGTCAGTTTGTCCTTTTCGGCGGCCATTCCGGCGGCCAACCTTCACGTTTAGACATGAATATCACCGGAAGTTGGGCATCACTTTTTCGGCGAACAGCCTCAACGAACTGGATACCTGGTCGAAATCAAGTCCGCCAGCATCGAGATAGCTTATGAAGTGGTTGACGTGATTGTCTTCTAATTCTTTGATAGCGCTGGTGACCTTCTCTGGACTGCCGATGGCCGCCATGCCCTCTTTCCCGCGCTCGGCCACCAGGTCTGGCTCGATGAAGGGGTCGCGCACATAGCTCTCGTAGCCTCTAAGGCCTCCGGGGGCCGCAGCCATATCAGCGACCGGCCTGCGAAGAAATTCCCCCATGTCCCCAGCCCATTGCAGCCGGGGGGTCAACAAGTCGATGGCTTCGTCATCCGTAGGCGACACATAGACGTTTCGCACGGCCGCAATATCGATATCATCCGGCGCCACTCCCTCTTCGAGCATGCGCCGATGATAGAGGCTGATCAGGTTCTGATCCGAATCAGGCGAGGCTGGGAAGAAACTGCTGCCCACGGTGAACAAGCCCCAGCGGTTGGAGACCGCGATCTCCACAGACTCAGGGCTGTGGGTCACTGCCATCAAGATCGTTGGGTGGGGCTGCTGCACGGGTTTGGGAATCACCATGACCTCGGGGAAATTGAAGAACTGGCCTTTGTAGGCGAAACGCTCTTCGGTCCATGCTTTGACGGCGATATCCATCCCCTCGACGAACCGGTCCCTGGACTCGGCTATGTCGATGCCGTAGATATCAAACTCCCGTTTCTGGTACCCCCGCCCTACGCCGACAACAACCAGGCCACCGCTGATGATATCGATCGTGGCCAAGTCTTGAGCCAGCCGCAGCGGTGCGTGCCAGGGGACTATGGTGCACGCCACACCGATCTGAACCTTCTTAGTGCGGGCGGCGATGGCGGCCAGCAAGCTGTGGGGCGAGCTGATGATGCTGTGTTCGCTGAACGCGTGTTCGGCGATCCAGACCGAATCAAAGCCCAACTCCTCCGCCAGTTCCGCGCCCTTTAGGATGTCTTGGTAGACCTCCACGTCGGTGCGGCTCACGGGGTTTGGGTTGGCCTTATGCTCGTCGTCGTATTGCTCGTGCAGTTGGGGCCGCTGGCCCACGAAGAAGGCTCCGAATTTCATACCTGTTAACCCGCGTTCTCGATCTGGGCGTAGACCCCACCCATCTTAACCACCGAGTCGTTCTCGACGTCGGTGAACCACCGCAGCAGCGATCGGGTCAGCGGGTCCACGGATTCATCATCTGTAGCAATTTCATACCGCTCGCGCACACTGGGAGTAGCCTGCCTTGACCGCGATTCCTTGAGCCAGGCGATCTTATCGGCATCGGATATGTCAGATGAGACCACACGGACCTTCTCGTCAAATTCGGGGTCCTCAATCTCTTCATTACCAAACCCAAGTTCTTTGACCCGGCGCTCGAAGATATCTCCGTGGCTGTACTCCCGCGCCGCCACGAAAGACAGGCATTCTTTAAGGTCTTTGTTGTCTGTCGTATTGGCCCACGCTTCCAGGTACACGCCGGCCCGGTTCTCTTGGAGACGAATGTCATTTAGAAGGGCGATGTATTGAGGTTTTGAGGTCATATCGGCACTGCTCCTAGCGTCGCAAGTTTGGTTTCAGTAAGTTGCCTGGAGTGTAGTGCGCCGCCCAAGGAGTGTCAATCGGGCGTGGTTTGGGCGCCGCGTATGCTAGAATGCCGAAAATCGGCATCGCCGAATTTCCTCGATTCTTCCACGCTTATTCTTCCACCGCCGGGAGGGACGAATAATGGTCCGAAACAACATGGACAACAAAGACGAAAGCCAGATAACCCGAGTATTGGGCGCGTACGCCAGCAATCTGGATTACGAAGACCTTTCGCCAGATGTGGTCGACTGGGCCAAGTACCTATGCCTCGACTTCGCCGGTGTGACACTGAATGGCTCAACCACCGACACAGCAAAGACAATGGTCCAGGCCTTCGAAAGCGTCGGCCGGAGCGGGCCATCTGCGATCGTCGGCACTAGCACTAGGGCCCTGCCAGAGTACGCTGCCATGGCGAACGGAACGGCGTTCCACAGCATCGAGATGGACGACGTAAACAACGAGGCAGTCCACCATCCTGGCGTCACCGCCTTCCCCACCGCTCTGGCGATGGCCGACGTAACCGACGTGAGCGGGAAACAGTTCATTGCGGCAGTGGTGGCCGGATACGACGTCATCTGCCGGTTGGGCCGCAGCTCCAAAGGCGCAGAGCATTACTCCAGGGGATTCCACCCAACCGGAACCTGCGGCGCCTTTGGAGCTGCGGCAGTTGCGGCCCGGCTGTTGGAATTGAAGGGCGACTCATTCGTCCACGCCCTCGGCATCGCGGGTAGTCAGACCTCTGGCAGCATGGAATACCTGGCGCAAGGGGCTTGGACCAAGCGGTTTCATCCGGGCTGGGCCTCCCATAGCTGTATCTGGGCCGCTCTTTTGGCCAGGTCAGGGTTCACAGGACCGACCACGATTTTGGAAGGCCGAGACGGCTTCCTGCAAGCTTATTCCGGTGATCCCGACCCTAGCCTGGTGCTGAAAGACCTGGGCGAAGAGTATCTGATCACCCGGACCAGCATCAAGCCACACACCTGCTGCCGCTTCAAGCAGGGGCCAATCGATTGTCTGCTGGACCTGAAGCGCACTTACGGCATCAATCCCATGGATGTATCGGAGGTACGGGTCGGAGTTCTCAGCGCGGGAATGAAATTGGTTTCCGAACCCATCGAGGCCAAACGAAACCCCAAGTCGGTGGTGGACATGCAGTTCAGCATGCCCTTCGGCGCGGCGGTGGCGCTGACCCACGGCAGCGCTTATCTGAGCGAATACCAACTGGGCATGCCCGACGATCCGCAGGTAAAACACGTGATGCAGCGGGTCCAGTGCATCACTGACCCCAAGTTGGACGGCTTGGCCCCCCGGCAGATGGCCGCCTGGGCTGAGGTCGACACCAATGACGGCCGAACACTGCGCAGCGAACTGGGTTATCCCAAGGGCGACCCGGAGAACCCAGTGACATGGGACGAGATGAAAGAGAAGTTCCATCTGCTTTCATCACCAGTAATCAGTTCAGACCGCCAGAAGGAGATCATCGCGGCGGTGGAATCTCTGGACCAGATGAGCGATGTCCGGCAGTTGGCGGCGTTGCTTTCCACCGAATAATCCCTCACCAACCCAAATATCATCACACACAGGTAGAGGAGGGTTTAAATCCCGCCCCTACTCGCTCCACCAATTCTCGATGGGTGGACAAATTGAGTCGTGCCACTTCTCTATGTATAATCAGAGAGCAATCTCAGTGGCCAAGGTCTCCGGTATCCACTTCCCCAGCAGGCTTTCAAGATCGTCGCGGCACTCTTCCAGGCGGTGTTCCGCGCCCTCGTACAGCACCAACTCCTTGGGCTCCTGGGCCCAGTCGTAGATCTGCTGCCCGCAACTGAACGGCAGGCGGGTGTCGGCCTTGCCGTGCACCACCAGCATCTTTCTGGGCGCCACCTGTCCGGACATACCCGCGCCATAGGTCTGCGGGGACAACGCCACTACACCCTTGATGTGGGAGCTGTTAGCGCCCGCGGCGATGACCACCGCGCCGCCGAATGAATGGCCAACTACCACCACCGGTTTGTGTCCGGCGCTCTTCAGATAAGCCACCCCGGCCAGCAGGTCCAAGGCACACTCGAACACATCGTTGGGTGAGCGGTAGTCCAGGCGCAGCGAGGTGATTCCGTTGTCGACGAAATGCTCGGACATGCGAGCGTAAGTGCCTGGGCCCGGGCCGCCAAACCCACCGCGCGCGCCACAGACCCAGATCACGGCCAGGTCGGTGTCAGGAGCCCGGTGGAGGATAGCCGGAAAATCCCCTCGACTGGTCTGAAACAACAGGCCTTCGCCAACATCGCCATCCGGGAGAGGGATACCTTGCACATCCCGGATACTCATCAATTCATCCACTGACGGCGGTTGTGACCGGGGGTTTTGTTCTGCCATCTTGCGTCCCTTCTAGAGTGCGCGGTTAGTCCAAGAAACTATGAAGCTCTTCGATGAATCCTTCAGGGTTGTCCTCAAAGACCATGTGGCCGGCCCGGTCAACATGAACCAACCGGCCATCAGGAAGAGTCTCGACCATCTTTTCCGCCGTCTCCAATCCGAGGGTGTCGGTCTCGGAACCCCTGACGATCAGAACCGGGCATTCGATCTTGGGCAGGTCGAGCCACAGGTTCGGTTGGGGCGACCCGGTGCCGTTCCGGCGTTGTTCCCTGATCTCCAGGTCGTAGCGCCAGCCCACCTTGCCGTTGGGTAGCTCTTTGGTGGCGTAGGTCAAACGGCGTCGCAGCACCGGATCGGAGCAGAACCGGTTCTGCTTGTTCTGGTAGGCCACCACATCATCGAAGGAATCGAACTCTTCGGGAACATCTTTTAGCTCTTGGGTGATGCGGCCTGAGCCCTTGGGGTCCAGGTCGGGGCCGATGTCGATGATGACCAGCTTCTGCAGTTTCTCGGCGTTACGCCCGGCGAAGGCCATGCTATTTCTGCCGCCCATAGAGTGACCCACCAGTATGAAGGAGTCCAGTCCCACCGACTGGCAGAATCCTTCCAGGTCAGCAACGAAGGATTCGCTGGAGTAGTCTCCACCCGGCGCCCAGTCGCTGTCTCCCCGTCCCCTTTGGTCGAGGGCCAGCACATGGTAATCCTGGCAGAACTCGGCAGAAACATCGTCCCACGAGCGGCTATGTCCTCGCAGGCCGTGGAGCAGCAGGACTTTGGGTTTGCCTTCAGTGCCCCAATCCAGGTAGTGCAGGTTGATTCCGTTGACGTTGACCGTTTTGTCTTTGGGTTGCACCGATGTGGCCATCTCGTGTCCTCCGGAACAGGTCGATTTGCGCAACAGTTTAGCACACGACAGGCGTTCAACTCGCTAACGGAGGGTATGCCAAGCTTGCCGAAATCCACCAGCGGGATATCTTATGAAAGCGATCCAAGTAACTAGTCCACGGAGACTACAACTGGCCGAGGCCCCCACGCCCGAACCCGGCGACAGTGAAGTGCTGAAAAAGCTGGAGCGGAAGGCCTGAACAGCCCTCTACCGCCGGATTATCAGCAGCGAGAAGTAATCCAAGTCTTCGGCGGCAAGTTTGGAGATGTCATCCACGACCGTCTCCCGAGCAGTGCTGGCCTGGCGCACATAGATGGCTTTTCCGGTGAGGCCAAGTTTTTCGCGGTCCGCCAGCGCCTGGAGCAAGTCCCGGTTCACTTCCATCAGCACTGTTGTGTCTGAGTTGGTTATCGCCTTGACTAGATCGTCGATGCCGTAGACCTTGGGCAAGATGGTCAGCCTCTGCCCGTGGGTGACCAAAGGCATGCCAGAACTGGCCGCCGCTGCCATCACTGACGAAACACCGGGGACGACTTCCACATCCAGGTCCGGCACCACAGACTTGACGCTCTCCAAAACGTGGAAGAACTCGCTGTAGAGCATCGGGTCGCCTTCGGTGATGAAGGCCACGTCGCGGCCCTGTCTCAGATGCCCGGCGATCTCCTGAGCAGAGTCGGTCCACGTTTGAGGGCTAACCGGAGCATCGTCATCGGCGGGAATCGTGATAGCTATGAACTCGGGTTTGGCTGCATCAAGTAGACCCCGAACCACGCTCAGGGCGTAGCTTTCCTTACCGTCGTCCAGTTGAGTGAAGCAGATGACGGGCACGTTTTGCAGCAACCGCTGGGCTTTGATGGTCAAAAGCTCCGGATCGCCTGGTCCCACGCCAATGCCGTAAAGGCTTCCCTGCCCATTATTCGCGCCGCTGGTCGTCATTGATTCGATACTCAGACTGCGTAAGCCGCAGCAATATTGGATTAGCCGAAGGGATCAGCTTTGATCGGTCATTCTTCCTGGGCAATGACCCAGTCGTAGATATGCATGGTAGCAAAACAGTCGTCTTCGTTGTAGACGATGATCTTGTTCTTGGCGGTCTGGTCCATACTACCGGACTCGACATAGTTCATGTAGAGGGTCATCGACCCGACTCCCGTCACGTCGGCCTGACGCCATTCGAAGCCCAGTGACTTGGCAATGGCCTTCAACGACTCTCCAAAGGCGGGAAAGGCATATCCTTTGGTGGCCCAGGGAGACAGGTCTTCCAGACGGTCCAGCACCACCCCGGCCAACTGGGAATCAACCCCGTACCGCTCGACCATCTTCCTGAGATGATTCCGCTCGTAATGGTGCCAATGGTAAAAAACGGGGTCGTCCAAGGAATTGGCCCACCTCAGAAAATCGTTCAGATTGTCGTCTTCCTCGTCGAAGGAATCGGCAAAGAAGGCCTTGTACTGCGCCTTTCCACCGGCGGTCCGGTAGGCTGCTCCGATGAGGTAGTTGACCATCTCCAGGCCGTTATCTTCGTCCTGGTCCTGGGCGCCCTCAAAGTCGAAGAAAACCTCGGTCTTACCCCGGCGCAATTCTGCGAGTTCTTCCCGGCGCAGGGGTTTCTTCCCCTGAATTGCTTGAGCCGACACCATCATCTTCTTGGCCTTGGCGGATCCGATGCGGTGAACGCTGACTAAGTCAGCTTCATCAGCCACCGCAATATTGTCCACCGTCGAAAAACCAGCTTGGACCAGATTCACGCGAGTGGCCGCGCCGACTCCCGTGATCAGGGAAACATCGTTCGCTGCGACAGCCAAGCCGTCCACGTAGGAAACCCAGGGCCATCTGGCGGCGCCGTGGCAGGGTTCGACCGGCCTTCCGCCCATGACCTCTCGGACTTCCGCCAACACCTGATCCAGACGCTCATCTACCTCTGACATCTCCACCGGAATAACGTCAAAGTCCCGGTTGACCATCTGGAAGACTGGAGGTTCATAGCCCTGGACCATCCCCAGCACTCGGTTGTACAGAGCTCCCTGCAACAGTTGGGACTCCCGTAATTTGCGGGATGACTTGATCTCGACCACGCGGTAGCTGAAATCTCCAAACACGGATGGCACGCCATCAACACGCTCCAGCACGTCGGGGCGTCCGGTCAGACCTTCTGACCAACAAACGAGGGGCATGTCCTTAAGGAATTCGCCTCCCTCGAACATCACTTCCAGCGCACGCCTGAAACCGATTCTCTCGTCGATATGAAATTCCTGAACGCCGCCAGGGTACAACTGTTCGTAGACCTGCGTTTGGTGAGTCTTGCCGACATTAAAGATGTGCTGCTGGTGGTCGGTCATCGGGTCCTTGGCGTTCGCAGGAGCGTGAAGGCTGCACCAGAAAGTGACTGGTGATTCCAGATAATCCGCCACCCAAGTTGCTCTAACGGCACCGCTGCGGCTGCCGCTGGTGAACTCGCGGAATATCTGTTCTATATTCATCACCATTCATCACCGCTCCGGTTGGTCTAAAGCGAGAACCGGCAAAAGACAGAAAAAGGCCAGGCGTTACTTAACCACCACGTTGACTAGTCGGCCCGGAACGTAGATCGTTTTGGCCACAGACTTGCCCTCTAGGTAGCTCTGGACCTGGGAACTGGCCAGGGCCAATCTCTGAGCTTCCGATTCTTCGATACCCGCGGGAACCTCGATCTTGTCCCGCACTTTGCCATTGACCTGCACCACAAGGGTGATGAAGTCTTCGGCGGCCAGGTCATCGTCCCAGGTGGGAAAATCCTGTTGGTGAATGCTGTAGGGATGGCCGTTCAGTTCCCAAAGTTCCTCGGTCATATGCGGGGCCATAGGCGCCAATAGAAGCAGTAATTTCCGGGTGCATTCCCGCCAAGTTTCCGCGTCGATGCTTCCTTCAGCCCAGACACGGTTCATATGGTTGGTCAACTCCATCAGGGACGCGATGGCCGTGTTGAACTTGAACCGGTCCAGATCGTTGTAGCATTTGCGGACAGTCTGGTGCAGCAGCCGATCGGTATCCCGCACGGCGCTGCTATCGGTAGGCCTGCCGTCCAAAACGCCTGGGTCACGCACCGCGATGTCCCAGACACGGTTCAACCAGCGGGCGGTGCCGTTGATGTTGTCGTCGCTCCAGGGGCCGCCTTGGTCCCAAGGGCCGATGAACATCAGGTAGCAGCGCACCGCGTCGGCGCCCAACGCACCGACAACCTCGTCGGGATTAACCGTGTTGCCCCGGCTCTTGCTCATCTTCTCGTGGTCTTCTCCCAGAATGACGCCCTGGTTGAACAAACGCAGGAAGGGTTCGTCGAAGTCCACCAGTCCCATATCGTGCAGACTCTTGATGAAGAACCGGGAGTAAAGCAGGTGCATGACCGCGTGCTCGGCCCCGCCCGTGTACTGATCGACCATCATCCACTGCTTGGTCAGCTCAGGATCAGAGGGTCCATCCGAATAATGGGGGTCCAAATAGCGCATCATGTACCACGAAGAGTCCATGAAAGTGTCCATGGTGTCGGTCTCCCGGCGGGCGGGCTCGCCGCACTCGGGACACTTGGTCTGGACAAAATCAAGGTTGCCTGCCAGTGGAGACTCGCCGGTGGGTTTGAACTCCGCATCCTGGGGCAGCAGCACGGGCAGGTCAGACTCTGGGACAGGCACCACACCGCAGGAGTCGCAATAGATCATGGGGATGGGAGTGCCCCAATAACGTTGCCTGGAGATCAACCAGTCTCGGATACGGTAGGAATTTGTCCGGTTGCCCCAGCCTTTCTTCTCCAGGTCTAAAGCGATCGCCAACTTACCTTCGTCGTTGGTCATTCCATCGTAGGCGACGGAATTGGTCATGAAGCCGTCGCCGAGGAAAGCCTCGGTCAGTTCTCTTCCGTCCCATTCGATGGGCGCAATCACGACTCGGATGGGCAATCGGTATTTCTGGGCGAAGACGAAATCCCGACTGTCATGCGCCGGAACACCCATGACGGCTCCGGTGCCGTAGGTGGTGAGCACGTAATCACCGATATAGATGGGAACCCGTTCGCCGTTCAGATGGTTCACCGCGTAACTCCCGGTGAACACGCCGGTCTTGTCTTTATCGGCGGCAAGACGGTCTATCTCAGATGTCTGCCGAGCGTTACTGATGTAATCGTCGACCGCTTGCCGGTTCTCATCGGTGGTCAATTTGGGCACCAATGGATGTTCGGGAGCCAAGACGATAAACGTGACGCCAAAAATGGTGTCGATTCGAGTGGTAAAGGTCCGGACTTCTTTCTCTTCCAGACCGGCCTCAGAGATTTCGAACGATATCTCAACGCCCTCGCTGCGACCGATCCAGTTGGTCTGCATGGTCAGGATCTTGTCCGGCCATTCTTCAAGGTTACTGAAATCCAACAAACGGTCGGCGTAGTCGGTGATCTTGAAGAACCATTGTTCCAGGTCCCGACGGGTGATCTGGGAATCGCAACGCTCACAGGCACCGTTCAACACCTGCTCGTTGGCCAGGACGGTTTGGCAAGACGGGCACCAGACCACCGGGGCTTTAGCCCGGTATGCCAGACCCTTCTCGAAGAACTTGAGGAAGAACCACTGATTCCACTTGTAGTACTCTGGCAAACAGGTAACGACTTCCCGGTCCCAGTCGTAGATGGACCCCAGGGAGCGGAGTTGGCGTCGCATGTTCTCGATGTTGCTGATGGTCCACTCGTACGGGTGGATCCCCCGGCTGATTGCGGCGTTCTCAGCGGGCAGTCCAAACGCATCAAACCCGATGGGATGGAGAACGTTGTAACCCTGCATCCTGCGGAAGCGGGCGTGGCAATCTGCTGGGGCCATCGCGTACCAATGACCGATGTGGAGGTCGCCTGAGGGGTACGGATACATGGTCATCTCGTACCACTTGGGACGGGGGTCGTCGTTGGACACTTTATGCAGGCCGTCCTTTTCCCAACGTGCCTGCCATTTCTTATCGATCTCAGTGGGGTCAAACGCCAGTTCAACCTGCCTGGGGCTGCTGGTCATCTATTGTCACCTCAAGTCTGGGGCCGCCGCCGGCAAACCTCGTTTGGGGCCAGCGTTGCTCGTGCCAATCATATTAGCATATAAGCTGGTCTAGTCTCGAAATTGTGAACCTAGAACGCTACATTTTCTCCCAAACCAACCGTCCGATTCATTGACACAAGATTGGGCGAATCCTAGAATCGAACCTACCTCGTTTATTCTTCTTTTTTGTTATACGGAACCAACCGGATACATAGTTATACGGAATTAACCGTTATCTGAAGAGACCCCGCCTCTAAGTCTTTCCACTAAAGTTCCGCGTTGATCAGATGCCGCTAGCATTTTCACCCTGCCTTACTCCCGACTATTCGTTTACCGATAGTTATTTTGATATTCGGCTGTTACTAGATACCGGCTCGGCGGTTAGGCGTAGCAATGTCGTTTGAGCGCCGTCGCAGGCCAAATGAAAACATCATACGGCTACGGAGACGGAGGGAACTGTTGCCCACCGTCGCGCAGTCTGAGCCGCCACGGGAATCCTGGCAGGTCTTAGGCACCTCCACCATCATTCTGATCGGGTTTGCCCTGTTGATCTTGGGTGGCGGAGCTCTATTAACTCTGCCGGTGTCCCACCACGGCTCCGGGTTCACAACTATGGAGACCGCCTATTTCACCGCCGTTTCCGCCGTGACCGTTACCGGTCACACCGTGGTCGATACCAGCACTTACTGGTCCACTTTTGGTCAGGCGGTGATCTTCGTGCTGATGTTGGTCGGCGGCTTGGGGTTCATGGTCGTGAGCACATTTACTTTACTGCTGATCGGCCAAAGATCGACCCTTCAAGAACGGATCTTGACCCGTGCACTGATGCGTGACACCGTGGGCGTCGACCAGATGCAGGGATTGCGCCAGGTCGGCCGGGCAGTGATCGTGATGGTGTTCTTGCTTTACGCCGCCGGAGCCGCCGTGATCTTTTGGCAGATCAACGGCATCGACGGTTTGGGGACCATCAGAACCCTCTGGCAATCCGTGTTCCTGTCGGTTTCATCGTTCAACAACGCCGGCTTAAATATCGTTCCGGAGGTACCCGGAGGAAGCAGCGTCGCCCGCTTCGTATCTAATCCGGTGTTGTTGATGACCATGTCGGTCCTGATCATGCTAGGTGGCCTGGGCTGGGTCTTGATAGCAGACGTTTTCCGCAAGCGCCGATTCGCCCGATTCTCTCTAGAAACCAAAATGGTCCTGGTCGTCAGCATCCTACTGTGGGTATTGGGCGCAGGAGTCTTGTATCTGGCGGAATTCGCCAACTCTGAAACTATGGGTAGTTTTAGTTGGGCAGACAAGATTGTGAACGCCGTTTTCCAGTCTGTGAGCGTCCGCACTGCCGGCTTCTCGGTCGTGGACCTCGGCCAGGCCAAGGGCGTCACCAAGTCGACGTTCACCGGGTTGATGTTCATCGGCGGCTCGGCCGGCTCGGCGGCTGGTGGCATTAAGATATCAACATTCGCGGTGTTGATGGCGGCTGTGATCTCTTCCCTGCGGGGACGCCCACGCGCCGAGGCGTTTGGCCGCGAGATACCCCAGTCCCAGTTGCACAGGGCGCTCACCGTAGCTGCTCTCGGCCTGGCGCTGACGGTCATCTCAGCGACGGTGGTGACAACCCTTGAACCGGAGATTCCATTCCTGGACATCATGTTCGATACCGTATCCGCGATTAGCACCACCGGCGCCTCCACTGGGATAATCCCGGATACTGGTCTGGCCTCGAAGGTCGTGCTCATGGTGCTGATGTACGTTGGCCGCTTAGGTCCGATGGCCTTGGCCATTGCCTTAGCCACTGAAGACGATACCGAGGGGTACCGTTTTGCCCAAGAAGGCGTTAGAATAGGCTAGCGAGAATAATATAGTGAAAAAACAAGTTTGCGTAATCGGACTGGGGCGGTTTGGCTCCACTATCTCCCAGGAGTTGTTCCAAAGCGGTCATGACGTTTTGGCCATCGACGTTGATGAATCCAAGGTGCAGGACCAACTCGGAAAGGCTACCTATTCGGTCCGGGCAGACGCCACCAACGAATCGATCTTGAAAGAGTTGGACGTGGCCCATTACGACGTCTGCATCGTTTCACTGGGCAGCGAGAACATTCAGGCCAGCATCCTGGTGACCGTGCTGCTCAAAGACTTGGGAGTGCCTTTCATCATTGCCCGTGCCGCCAACGAACTCCACGGCTTGACACTGGAACGGATCGGCGTCGACCGGGTAGTCTACCCGGAGTTCGAGAGCGCCCGTCGCACCGCCCACGTGGGATTCGACACCGGTGTCATAGATTACATGCCCATCGTGCCCAATTTCGGTATCAGCAAATTGCGACCCCCCAAAGAGATGCTGGGCCACACCCTGGAGGAAACCGGTCTGGCAGGCACAGCCGACCGCCACGGCATTTCCGTTCTGGCCATCCGCCGGGGCCGCACTTCCTTCCTGCACCCGGCCAAAGACGAAGAGATCAAAGCTGGCGACGTGTTGATCGTGGCAGCGACCAATGAACAACTGGGCAAGATCGGTGAAATAGCGCGCCATCTGGAACATATCCCATCTGTGTCTCACAGCCACCGCAACGGCTCTTGATCCCAACAATCCTTATTCAATTTCAGCAGGTCATCGCTGAATTCTTGACGGCTACGGCTTGACCCAAAAGTTCCAAATGCCCAAACTTGGACTCGTCTAGGGAGTCCGAATCTCAGACCAATCCCAACGATAATTCTGTTGTGTTGGGTTGACGCACCTCGTACAATTTGCCATTGAGACCCCAGAAAACCCTAGAAAACCCCAGAAAACCCGATTCGGAGCCCACGCCGGACTTAAACAACGTTGTTCCCGAGTCACCTATGCGGGGCGGTGAGCCGCGATGCGATTAGACGCGAAAAGAATCCTGGTGCCGGTGAACGACAAGCCCTATAGTGAGCGCACTTTTAGGTGGGCCTGCCAGATGGCGCGCGAGTCCAAAACAGAACTCCACGCCGTGTACGTGATCGAGGTCCCACTAGAGTTGTCTTTGGAGTCTGAGATCTCCGAGGATATCAACCGGGGTGAGGAAATCCTGGCGCGGATCGAAGCCATAGCCTCAGAAGAGAAATACAAGGGCCTCCACGCACGGTTCTTGCGGGCACGGCAGGCGGGCCCGGCAATCGTCTTGGAATCCGAAGATAGATTCATGGATCTGCTGATCGTTGGAGTGCCCTACCAACGCCGGTTCGGCGCCTGCACATTCGGCACCACAGCTTCCTACATCTTCAACAATGCCTCATGCCAGGTGATGTTCTGGCGGGAGCAGGCTCCAGCTCCCCTATTCCCGAGAGACTAGACCATGCAGGTCTTGATATTTGGCTGTAACCGGATCACCGCAAGCTTACTGCCCGACTTGGCCGGTGAAGGCGTCGAGATAACCGTGCTAGGGAGTGAACGCGACTGCCTTGAAAGCGTAGCCTCCCACCCCGGCGTCCGAGTCTTACTAACCGCAGAACCCCTCATGCAGGACTATCTGCAGGAGGGTGGCATCAACCATGCCGACGTTTTCTTGGCAATGTCCGGTGACGACCACCAAAACATCCTCGTGGCGCAGATCGCCAAGCACATATTCAATGTTCCCAAAGTCGTCTGCCACCTGGGTAGTCCTCAACTGCAAGTCCTGTATACAGCGCTGGGCCTGAACGTGATAGGCTATTCTTTTGGCCTGCTGCAGGATGTCCGCCAGGCCCTAGACGACAACCCAAGAGGATAATCCAGATCGCTAGATGTACGTAGTAATCGTCGGTTGCAGCGAGTCCGGCTACCACCTGTCCAAGGCGCTTATCGCCGGCAGACATGAGGTGGTGGTGATTGAGAAGGACCTCGGGAGGTTCCAACTTCTCTCGGAAGAACTAGGTAGTATTGCGTTGCTTGGCGACGGCACCGACGAAGTAACCCTGAAGCGTGCCGGCGTAACCCGTGCCGATGTGGTCGCGAGCCTGACCGGGGTGGATGCCACCAATCTGGTGATCTCCCAGATAACCAAGCACATCTTCAAGGTGCCTCGCACTATGGCGCTGATCAAAGACCCCAAGAACGAACCCATTTTTCACGAGGTCGGCATCGATGTCGTAGTGAATTCCACTCACCTGGTCCTGGCCAGCCTGGAAGAAGGAGTGCCGGGGCGGCCATTGGTGCACTTGATGAACCTACGGGTGCCGGGTATGGAACTGGTCAGCATTACCGTCCCAGAAGACTCAAATATCATCGGGAAACGCCTGAGCGAGATTGAGCTCCCGCCCAACAGCTTCATTTCACTGATGATAAAAAAGAGTGGCGCGACACTGCCTACCGGCCGATCCGTGGTGGAACCGGAAGATGAGTTGGTTGCGGTCACTCCGACGGGCGAAGAACAGATCCTCTACGACATCCTGACCGGGGTTTAGTCATGGCTGCTTCTGTGGGTTTTCTCGGGCCTTTGGGCACCTATTCTGAAGAAGCTGCCCTTCTCTATGATCCTTCCGCTGATATGCCCTATCCGACTATCACTGCGGTTGGAGAAGCTGTAGCTTCGGGAGAGGTCGAAGAAGGCGTCGTTCCCATTGAAAACAGCTTGGCGGGCTCGGTCATCTTTACTTTGGACCTTCTGATCAGCCAGCCAAAGCTCTTTATCCGGGGCGAGATAGACCTACCCATCGAACACTTTCTGCTTACGAAACCCGGGACCGATCCGGCTGAGATCAAAGTGATCTACTCGCATCCTCAAGCACTCCAGCAGTGCCGGGCCTATCTGGAAAAGAACTTCCCTCAGGCGGAACAGATGGCGTCCCTCAGCACCGTTTCATCCGTGCAAGATGCCTTTGCCAGCCCTGTGCCGGCGGCGGCCATATCTCCACGCCGAGCGTCCGAACTTTACGACGTGTACATCCTAGACCGGGGCATCCAGGACGTGGCGGCCAATGTCACCCGGTTCGCGGTGATCGGTCTTTCCGACCATCCACCAACCGGCCGCGACAAGACTTCCGTGGCGTTCACCTTCGATGTGGATACGCCGGGGTTGCTCTATAAGGCATTGGGCGAGTTCGCACAACGGGGAATCAATCTCTTCAAGGTCGAATCGAGGCCCACAAAGCAATCTCTGGGAGAATATATCTTCCTGGTTGATTGCGCCGGGCACCGTGAAGAATCTCCGATGAAAGAAGCGCTTGCGGCTCTCTCTCAACCCATTAGCATGTTGCGAATCTTGGGCTCATACCCCCTTTGGAGTCCCAAGGGGAGTCCCTAAGTTTAAGACAAGTCTGTAAAAAACGTCAGCCCTCCTCCAACGGCATTACTAAGAATTTCCCACCACACACGCACACTGTTTCTTAGCTGGACTACCGGTTGGAGAAGGGCTGACCGGGACAGGCCTTATGCAACCAGTTCGCCCAGAAATCGCCCTCCGCGGCATTCTGATAAAAAGGCATTTGGCCCGAAAACCCGTCTTATTAATGGCTTCTACTCTTCGAGCAAAGCCTCCTCAATAGAGCTTAAGACTTTCACGTCGCTCAAGCTTTGGCATTCTCAACATTCTTAGAATTATACTAAACATAATTTAAGAATGTTTTTATATTTTAACCAACAAATTCGCTTATGTCAAATCCTATTCCCTAGCTAGTTCCAACGGGATTCGTATATCGCTGTCCCCTTGTTTTCGAACACCTTCTGGCCCAACTCTTCAAATTTCCCCAGGCCGTCCGCTTGGTAGGTGATTCGCTCCAAGTCTCCAAGCACCACGTACCGAACCCTGTATCCGCGTAGTAGTTCCAGAGCCCGCTCAACGTCGGTTGTCTCATACATCTCTCTAATATCCCGGGCTCTTTCCTGGATGGCGAAAGAATATGCTTCCCGCTGCTGTGTCTGATGCCAGGGCCAGCCGAGGACCGTAGGCAACCCGGTGTAGTTGGCGATGCGAGCGCCCCAGCGGTATTGCGACAGATGGGCTTCCAGGACAACCGGTGAGCCTTGTACGTTGTCTTGCAGCCACTCGATGGCCTCCAAGTCCAATTTGAGCTCGATAGTCTGCTCCTGCTCCCGGTGCTGCGCCGATGCCATGTACGCCGTGCCATCCAAGGTTGATGGGCCGTCAGTGAACCGGTCTGAGACGCGGGCCCGGCTGCCAAGAGCAGTGTAGATCAGGCTGGATCCGATCAGTAATGCCAGAACCACCAGCCAGGCCCCAGACCGCCAGCCAGGCCTGGGCCGCAAGAAACCCGACGATCCCAATTGCCAAAGCATATAGGCCGAAACGATGCTGAACAGAACCCATATCTCCAAGTAGTACTTGAAGAAGCTGTTCATCCGGCCAATATCGCCCTCCACCCGCACCAGGTCTACGCCGATACCGATGAAGAGGGCCATGACCAACAACGCGAGCGGAACAATCGTGAACGGGCGTTCATCGTCGTCTGAGGCGAGCGTCTTCCAGGCAACGATGAACGCCAACATCAAGAAGACCACCAGAATCACCGCATTCCAATACCCGGCCGCCCCGAAGAAGATAGCGACCAGCAGTCCAAATCCCAAGCAAACTCGCAGCCAATACAGGCCCGGCGCCGCGCCTACGAACCCCCGCACCCTGACGCTCCAGAACAATTCGATCAACGTCTCTCGTGCCTGGAAGACCAGAGAGGAAGCAATCACGAACAGGAAGAGGCCGTGTATCCCCAGGAACCGGTCGACCGGCGTCCGCCACCTAGAAGCGTCCAGGCCGCTGTTGAACGTTTCGTACGCTTGGTGGAAGGGGAGGAACGCCAAGAAGCTCACTGCAAGCACCCCCACAGTTAAGATTGCCAGCAGCCCAAATTTTTTCGCAGCCGTGCCCTTGGTTAGATAGACCGCAACCGCCAGCAAACCAAGGGTCAATATGGCGTAGGACGGGAAGTCCCAGCTATTGACCACCCATAGCGAGCCCAACCCCAGGGCTAGAGCCGCCGCCGAGACACCGGTCCACAGGCGGTTGCCGTCCCTCAAGCCGACCACCATGTTCAAACCCAGGCCGATCACCAACAGAGTGAACGGGATGACCATCATGTGGGCGTGCAGGTCAGCAAACAAGAATGTGAAGAATGGGAACTCGGTGATGTGGAAGGACACATCCGGAAATTCGGCCACTTTGTCCGGCACCCAAAATGCCAAGGGGTTCGGCTCGAAATTCTCAAGATTCGGCAGCATCCGGCTGCTACGCCAGAAATCAAAGGCCGGGAATGGGGTGCCGTCAAACAGTCGGTGCCAGGTGTTTTGGACGATCTGCACCATGCCGTCCAGGTTCCCAATCACCGCAGTGAACAATCCCGCTAATAGACCGGCGCAGATGGTACTCCAAACCCATCGCCGCCACCGCGCCGGTTCATCATCCATGGGCACGGGCACGGGCATGGGCACGGGCGGCGGTAAGCCGGTAGCCGGCGCGGTGGCGGAGGCGCCAACCAGCCGCCTTTGGCGGACTCCCTCGGTCAGGTTGTAGACCAGCGAATAGGCCCCGGTGAGCGTCAGGGCGAAGAAGAACGGCACCGCAAGATTGAAGGCGGTGGTGGGCAGTATGCCGGTGACGCGAATGATCCCGGAGATCGCGAAGTACCCCCAATAGTAGTAGTTCAGATATCCACCGGCGAACCACGGGTCGAAGGGGGGGAGGGAGGTGGAGCGGACCACCGCCGTCAGGTAGGCAAGTTCCATGGGCTTCTCGCCGCCCCGGTATGGATGCCAAAGGTCAGGGTTGGCATGCCGCAACAACACAAACCCCAAGAACGCGGTCAAGAAGAGGACTTCCCCAAAGAGCAAGAGCCGCCAATGTTCCCTGAGAAATCCCGTTATCTCGCCCCAGCGGAAGAACAAGGTGACCAACGACAACCCCGACACCACGGCCAGTCCGACGTAGACCGCCCAACGGGAGAAGTCCATCCACCCAAGGGACACTGCAAGCCAGGCCACGTAACTGACTGCAAGCAAACCCAGTATGCGCGCCAGAACGATTCCCCGGTCGGGCAGGGGCCGGAAGGTGAACATGGTGAATGGCAGGGCCGCCAGGTAGATCAACTCGACCACCAGCAACCAAGCCAGCACCGGAAGATCGTTGGTCCAGCCGTCCCGGTCAAGGATGTCTGCGAATGTCCCGCCTTCCTGTTGAGTCACCAGGTCTTCGTCAGATAGCAGCAGTCCCACCGGGCGGGAGCCGGTGATCTGACCCAAACCCCTAAGTTGATCCCGAATATCGTTCTCGGTCAGGTGAGCCGCGTTCTTAAAGAGCAGAACCGTAGGATGGTCGTAGCCCACCACGTTGTCATCTGCATAACCCAGGTTGAGACTGAACGGCGACTCTCGTTCGGGTACCGACGGCTCGGGAGATTCGAGGCCCGCCCGGCCGATGGCATCGTCCCGGAAGGACACGCCCAATAGTTCGGGATAAGTTGTGAATGACCGGTCCAGTTCGTAGCCAAGATCGCCTGCGAACAGCCGTTGGTAGTAATTGTTGCTGAACGGAAAACGCTCGGGCGCTCGGGCGGCGCTGGCGTAGGGACGGCTGCTATAGAAGACGACATACTCCGACGAGGCCAATCTCCCTGCCAGGGTATTCATCTTGTCTGAAGTGTCTGGTTCGTAGACGGGGTACTGCCAGACAGCATAGGAATACAGGCTGGGCACGAACTCGTCCCAATGGTTGTCACTGACGATAGAAGTGCCCCGGGGCACATTCTCGTTGATCCAGACCGATGCTGTAACCGCCGGATGCTCCTCGGCGTAGACACGCTGGAATGCCAGGGCATAGAAGGCCGTCGCTCCCACGACAAAGACCACCACCGCGACGGCGACGCCCGGCAGAAGACGGGCCAGGTCGGCGTCGCGCCACGTAATACGGCCAGCGATCCGCGTTGCCAGCGGCTTGGCAGCCTCAACCAGCCAAAGCAACATCCTCGCGCCCATGATGACCATGATCGGCATGAGCGGGAAAACGTACCGGAGAAAGTGGACCTCGAATGTCTCCAGGAATATGAACCCTGGCACCACCCAGGCAAGTAGGAATAGATCGGCCCGCCGGGTGCCCCGCCAGAGCCAAGCCGCCACTGCGGTAAACGGGATCGCTAACCAGGCCACTACACCGAGAGGAATTCCCAGACCCCAGACCGACGATTGCTGTATCTGGTAGATGAACGACGGGGTTCCGATATATTGGATTGTGAAGGGCCACAACCCCGCTGTCTGAGCCATATTTGCTTGGGACGCCACGTCGCCCACGAATGCCTTGATGTCCAGCAGTGCATAGGGAGCGCTGATCAAAAAGACACCGCCTGCAACCACTGCGGCCAAGGCGGCATGGCGAGAGATACGCAGCACCACACCCGGCGTGATCTCGGACCAATTTCCGTCAATTTCGTCCAAGACCCGGTACCAGTAGACCAAGAAAAGTGGAGCAAGGATCGGCAGTATACTCACCTTGGGCGCTATGGCCAGGCCCAGCATCAGGCCCAATAGCGCTGAGTCTCGCAGACGCCGGCGTTCCAACATCCGCCACATGGCCCAGAAGCTGACCAAGGTGAAAAACACCGAGAAGGTCTCGGGACGGAAGAAGTGGCTATTCTGGATGTGTATTACAGATATTGCGGTGAGCCCCGCCGCCAAGAGACCGACGCCATTGCTGTATAAACGTCGGCCCAACACGAACACCATCGCCACGGAACCGACATCGGCCAAAGCCGACAACGGTCTGCCAAAGTACCGCATCTCCAGCGAGTTGAGGTCGGTGAACAACTCCGCCACTGAACGGAAGAACACCATCAAATAGATGAGGATGCTTCCCAGCGGAAACCAATGGGGGTTTAGCGGGCTGCGATCTTTGTCCAGAAGCGTGCCGATGCCCGGCAGCCCTGGCTGAGCATCAGGCTCCGCGAGGACATAGCCGCAGGTTTGGGCGTTGGGCGCGTCCATAAGCAGGTCGTACATGCATCCCGAGCGCATGTAGATGTCGCGTTCGTCGGGGTGAAAACCGTAGCCGTGGTCCCAGTTGATGCCATTCAGCCTGAGGGTGAGGGCCACGACCAAGATGACGAGCAATAAATAGAAGGACCAAGAAAAACGGCCTCTAAAACCCAAGTGATGTTTGAGATTAAACGGCACTGCTATTTGCTCAATCCTGCGACATGAAAAGATGGTTTGCGACGGGATACACGATACGAGTGCTGAATATTATATTTGTGCGTCCCGCTATCCCCTGAATAGAAAAGTCCCCCGTCTACCCATTTTCTTGGGGACGGGGGACTTTCTTTTGCTGCCGGTAGCTTCCGGAGGTCACGAAAGCCCCGTTTGAATTTACGCCAAAGCCTGGAGCTTAGATGCCTTTTTCAGACATCAAGGCGGCCAGATCGGCGGTACGGCAGGAGTAACCCCACTCGTTGTCGTACCAACCCATCACCTTGACCATCCGCTTCTCCATAACCATGGTGGACAATCCGTCGATGATGCAGCTATGGGGGTTGCCCTTGTAGTCGGAACTAACCAGGGGCTCGTCGTTGTACTCCAAAATGCCCTTCATCTTGCCAGCGGCCGCCGCTTTATAGGCCTCGTTTATCTCTTCAGCGGTCACGTCTTTGGACAGCACGGCGGTGAAGTCGGTTATCGAACCAGTGGAGGTGGGCACCCGGAAGGCCACGCCGTTCAGCTTGCCGTTCAGTTCAGGCAGCACCAGACCCACTGCCCGGGCCGCGCCGGTGCTGGTGGGGATGATATTCTCCGCCGCCGCCCTAGCCCGCCGTAGGTCGCCGTGGCGCTGGTCCAGGATAGCTTGGTCGTTGGTATAAGAGTGGATCGTGGACATCAGGCCGTGTTCGATGCCAAAGCTGTCGTTGAGCACTTTGACCATGGTAGCGAAACAGTTGGTGGTGCAGGACGCATTCGAGATGATGTTGTGCTTGTCGGCGTCGTACATGTCTTCGTTAACGCCCAACACCACGGTGAGGTCTTCACCCTTGGCCGGCGCTGAGATGATCACCTTGCTGGCGCCACCCTTCAGGTGTCCGGCGGCCTTGTCAGCGTCGGTGAAGATACCAGTCGACTCAATCACCAGATCAACGCCCATCTCGGACCAGGGAATCTGGGCCGGGTCTCGCTCCGAGAAAACCTTGATGGTGCGGCCATCCACCATCAGGTCGCCGTTTTTGGCCTCCACCTTTCCTGGGTAGCGGCCGTAGTTGGTATCGTATTTCAGCAGGTGGGCATTGGTCTCCGCGTCGGTCAAGTCGTTGACCGCAGCCACCTCAACCTTCCCTGCGTTACGGCCCTCGTTGGCCCGAAGCACCAACCTCCCGATCCTGCCGAAACCATTGATTCCGATTCGAGTGACCATGCTCTACCTCTCTTAATATCTCCCGATTTCTTAGCAACACACGAAAGCTGAGAACGGGGACGTTATTATGTCGAACAATCCGAAAATTACGGCTTCATGATAACTGCAGTGGAGCCACTTGAGAAGCGTATTCGGTCTGACGCTCAGGGCAATCGCATCTCATAGGGATAACACCTTGAGAAGGTAGTCTTCATCCCAACCGGCCCTCAG
>JAQBXL010000127.1 GCA_027624135.1 Chloroflexota bacterium | reverse complement strand
TAGCGGCCATCACTGTCCCAGTCCCATCTGATCCAAAGCCGCGGCGAGCTCGCCAGCGTATAGGCGCACCATCGGCGTTGCCTTGGCTTCGATTGCCGGGGTCACGGCGTCAATCAGGTCTCTCAGCCCCCGGAGTGAGATAGGGCCATTCTCCAGGGCTTCTATGACGTCTCCCACGGGTCGGCCCTGTTCGTCATACCAGACGGGTTCTTGACCCTCAAATGGGTGTTCGGTATCATGCGAGTGAAACAGGTCCACGGCTTCCGTCCTTCGGCCCGGCGCTACAACGTCGGGCCTTTTGTTGTTATTCACCAACTCCCGCTTTGAGCCATGCCTCGAACGTCGCCCTATGGACGACGATTCTCTCCGCGCTAAACGTTATCCTTCGATTCGTACCCAGCCGCCGCCAGGCGGCGCTCCAGGAAGAGGTCTAGATCGGATTTTCTGACCAAGCGCCTTCGTCCAATGTGAAAGCTGGGAATCTCTCCCTCCATCAGTCGGTAGAAATGTGCCCGCCCGACCCCGATATAGACAAACCCTTCTTCTATTGATAGGGCCGCCCGCTCTATGGTTTTCTCCATGTGTCCTCCAACGTCTTGTACTGTTCCGGGTACTGGTCTATAATGCGTATGGTAGCGCATGGATAATCATGCGTCACGCATGCTAATCCTTAGTATTTTGGCACATTGATTGGTGCGTTTATGGTGAGAGAGAAGTTAGACGACTTCTGGGTTCAGACGATGTTCTCATTATTCGCAAACGAGGAGAAACTGTCTGATAGAGCAGTAGCGGACCTGATGGAAGGCTTAGGTAAGGAGTTGGGCCGCGATGATTATCCTGCCGTACGAACAGTTAACAAGTATCACGCCGAGTACGAGGGCTTACCGGATGCTGTGAAGGCTGGATACAAAGAGTTTCGTTGGCCTGATTCAATGCAGGTCTTGTTGCCATGGGAGGCCAGCGCCGCCGCATTGGAACTGCTGGACGTGCGTCGAAAAGCAGACCCGTTTATCCGCTATCTCGAACAACTGGAGGAGAAGGGTGAGGAAACCTGGCAGGTGCCCGGTATGCGATGGGGGCGCCCTTCCGTCCGTCTGGTCCGGTGGTACTGGCGTGTCGCCCAGGCGGTGCCGGACTTGCCTGCTCTATCGTGGGCGTCGGAGCACCCCCTGCACATCAAAAGAATTGGTGTAACGTTTGGCTTTGACATAATTGGCCGGTATGACATTGCGGTACTCCTGGCGGAGTGGGAGGCCAGGACCGATACCCCCCACGCGCTTCGGGATGGTATAGAGGCGTACCTGTCCTATGCTCCGTGGCGCTGCTCCGAACGTGCTGCCGAGTACAGGGCTGCGGTTGATGCCAGCCGAATTACCGGCCTCACCCTGAAGGATATCCAATCTTATGAGAACCTCAGTCATGGATTCCCAGAGTGGCTACTCGAAAAATTCCAGAAGGAGGACACCAATGGCGAAGCGTAGAGGGAATCAGGAAGGCTCATTGACACTGAGGAAGGACGGCCTGTGGGTCGCCCGTATCTCCCATGAGGGAAAGCGCATATCGGTCTATGGCAAGACCAAGGAACAGGCCCGGCAGAAGCTCCGGGAGCTTCAGCGCAAGCAAGAGGATGGCCTGCCCCTGGTGACCTCGCAAATGCTGATGAAGGACTACCTCACGCAATGGCTGGAGAACATCAAGCACCGGATCCGGCCCAAGACATTGGTCGACTACTCAGACCTTGTGCGCTGCCACCTTATCCCCCGGATAGGCCATATACACCTGAACAAACTGGAACCGGAGCACATCCAGAAGGCATGGAACGACATGCTGAAAGAAGGGCACTCTCCTAGCGTGGTGGAACACTGTCACCTGCGCCTGTCCAAAGCCCTGAATGACGCCCTGCGCCGCCAGTTCATCTACCGCAACCCCTGTCAGATGGTGTCGCCCCCCAGAGCGGCCAGGAAAGAGGTAGCGCCTCCAGACGCCGGCGAAATCAACCAGCTGCTGGAAGTAGCCAAGGGCACCGAGTATTACGAGGTGCTTCATACCGCGTTCTACACCGGACTTAGGCGAGGGGAGCTGCTGGCCGTGCGCTGGCGGGATGTGAGCCTTGACATGGCAACTCTGTCGGTGAACCGCAGCGTCTACCGGGCCAAGGGTGGGCAGTCCATCATTCAGGACCCCAAGACGGCCAAGGGACGCCGCCTAGTGGACCTACCGCCAGAGTCCGTGCTGGTATTCAAGGCACTACGGGAACGCCAGGAAGCGGACGGGCTACTCCAGGGATTCACGGTAAATGAGGATACCCTGGTTTTCCGCTACCGGGAGGGATCGCCCATCCTACCCAGGGGGTTAACTGGTGCATTCACCAAGATAATGCGCCGTGCTGGACTTGAAGGCTACCGGCTCCATGACGCCCGCCACTCCCATGCAACGGTTATGCTCCAGCAAGGAGAAAGCCCAAAGGTGGTCCAGGAACGCCTCGGCCACGCCAGGGCAACAATTACCCTCGATATTTACAGCCACGTGACACCGGGGCTACAGCGCGGAGCAGCCCTCCGATTCGGCGAAGCCTTGAAAGCAGCCAGGGAACCGGCGCCAGAGGAAGAATTGGTACAGTAATTGGTACAAAACCCTGAATTGGAAGGCCCCCGGACCATCTTCGGGGGCCTTTTCGTGCCTGAAACGTGGTGGGCGGTAGAGGACTCGAACCTCTGACCCCCTGCGTGTAAAGCAGGTGCTCTAACCAACTGAGCTAACCGCCCGGATTTGTGCCTAGTGTCAGTAGATAACTGAAAATCGGTTGACGCACACCGTTCCGACAGTATATAACTGGACAAAGTTTAATCAGCTTTGTGGTGGGGTAAATCATGGTCAAATCGGCCTCGGCCACGGATATTGTAGCAGGCGGCGATATCGGTGTTAATCTTGATTCATTCGGTCGCCACTTGGCCGCTGAGAACATGAGCCCGCGCACCCAAGAGACCTACTCGGAATCGGTGCGCCAACTCCACACTTTTTTAGCGGCTCAGGGAATGCCCATCGAAGTGTCCCATATCCACAGGGAGCATATCGAGGCTTTCATCTCCCACCTTCTAGGGAAATGGAAACCAGCGACCGCAAACAACCGGTTCCGCGGGCTCCAGGCGTTCTTCAAATGGCTGGCTGACGAAGGGGAAGTCAAGGAATCTCCCATGAGCCGGATGAAGCCCCCCAAAGTTCCTCTAGATCCTCCAGACGTTCTCCGTGAAGACCAGCTGAAGGCGTTGATGGCCACCTGCGATAAAGGGCAAGAGATTGAGGATAGACGGGACGCCGCAATAATACGAGTGTTCATCGATACCGGGGCTCGCCTGAGTGAGGTCACTAATCTTAGATGGAATCCTTCAGACGACGCCAAAAATGATGTGGACCTGTCGCTTGGGATACTCCGAGTAGTAGGGAAAGGTGGGCGCGAAAGAACTTTGGCCGTTGGCAAAAAGACGGTACGGGCGCTAGACCGATATCTTCGTAAACGCTCACAGCATAGGGGGTCGGACTCGAACCTCTTGTGGCTCGGATACAGGGGAGAAATGACTCCATCGGGAATACGGCAGATTGTCCAACGCAGAGGGCAAGAGGCCGGACTCGGCTCAATCTACCCCCACCAATTGAGGCATAGCTTTGCTCATGCTTGGCTGAGCGAGGGCGGCGCTGAAACAGACCTGATGCGGCTGGCCGGATGGAATAGTAGGTCAATGGTAGCGAGGTACGCGGCCAGCACGGCCACCGAGCGTGCGTTGTCGGCCCACCGGCGACTCAGCCCTGGTGATCGCATTTGAGTATCGATCTTCAGATGTTACGGCACAGTTCTGCCCACATCTGGATTGACAGAGTCCGGCTGTGAAAACATCCTGATGAGCCTCATGGACTGGTGGCCTCGGAGCATGTTAGCCAGCTACGCCGCCTCGGAGCGGGCACTCTCGGCCCATAAGAGGTTGAGTTTAGGCGACCGGCTGTAAACTCTGAATGCCCGATTAAGCCGGGTCTTCGCTTTGTGTCCATTTTATCGTGGGTCTGCCATAAATGGATTCCTCCAGTTCAAGCGGAGTCTCGGGCGTAGAGCCCGGTTCTGTCCACATAAATACCTTGCACCAAAGACACTTCCTTCTCTGGCGCTGTATTGGCACCCGTATGGCCTTGGCGTTGATGGAGTCCGGTTTAACCGAGTAGCGGCGGGCACCAGGTAGCACTTCCCAGCCCTCCCAAAAGTTCGGCCCATCGATAGTCTCGGTTATGAAAACGTGACCCTCGTACTGGTCATCTTCAAGATAAGAATGGTCCCCTTTTAGATGCATCGCATAAGCCCGTTCCTGGAAAGGCCCCCGGACTTGTTGCATCACCGTGACCTGGACCGTAGGGGCTGGTGGTTCCAGTCCTTTAGCCGACAATTGGTCCACTTCAATCCGTGGGATAAGCCACCTCCTACCCAACTGAAAAGCTCCAAACCTCCCATTCCTACAAAGCTCTGTGATGTGCCTGGTTGTGTAGCCAAGCTTCTTTGCTACTTGGGCTGCGGAGTAGTAATCCCCGCCTTCTAAAGCACCTTCCTTCGCGTCCCCATTCTCTTCCGCTAACACTTCCGTTATCGCCCCTCGATTTTTCGTTTAATGTGATTCACTAATTCTAGCAAAGCAAATGCTACGGAGACGGTGAAGTTATGGATGGACTAGAGCTAAAAATCGCACGAGTTCGTGCTGGTCTCACATTGTGGGACGTCGGCCAGCTTGTTGGCCTACACCCGGTCAGGATCTCAGAAATGGAGAGAAACCGGCGGCCAATCTCAGAGGCTGTGGCCAAGGCTGTTGGCCTGGAACTCACCGAGTCCTCAAAGATCGAAGCGTAATTCTTGACTCCCGCCCAACGCACATTGAGAGGCCGGATTGGAGCCTACTCGCTACACGCTCAAGGGGGAACGAATACCGGCCCAGCTCGGAAGGCATTCTTTGCTAAGTTCGAGCTGGAGGTAGATCCCGATGGCGTCCTCCCTGAAGCGGAGCGCCAGAAACGGGCTGAATGTGCAAAAAGGGCTTACTTTGCACAACTGGGGCTGAAATCAGCCAGAACCAAGGCCAAGAAGAAGAAGCACAAATAAAAGGCTGAACGGTTATTAGGTTCAATGAGTCGCGCCAGCGGAAAGGAAACCATGACAGCAAACGCGGATAAAATCCGGCAGGCCCTCACCTGTGACACCTCCGGTTGCGCCTGCCAATCGCAGAAAGGCAAACACGTCCACTGTCCGGCCCACAATGACACCACTCCATCCTTGAGCGTCAGTGTCAACAGGTCGGGCAAGATTCTGATCAACTGCTTTGCCGGCTGCACCCAAGACGCGGTGATCGTCGCACTGAGGGAGCTTGGATTGTGGCCCAAGCCTCAGCGGACCGATAGCCAGATGACCCGCTACGAGATTAGAAATGCGGACGACGCGTTAATCGCCGTCCATATCCGCCTGGACCGCGGTAACGGGAAGAAGATGTGGTGGGAGAAGCCGGACGGGAGTAAGTGCCTCGGAGGAATACGCACCAGGGATCTCCCCCTTTATGGCTCTGAGCGGCTGCCGTCACTCCCTGATGGCGCTACCGTTGTTATCACCGAGGGCGAGAAGGCTGCCGAGGCGCTTCTGGGTGTCGGCCTAAATGCTGTCGGCACCGTCGGCGGGGCAAAGATCACCCCTTCCTGCGATTCGCTCTGGCCTTTGACCAGATTAGCGGTCCGACTATGGCCTGACAAGGACTTGACCGGCACCCGCCACATGTCGAATCTTGGCCTGGAGCTCGCGAAGCTGGGTTGTCGCGATATACGTCTTGTTGATTGGGCCGACGCGCCGGAGCGCGGCGCCGCCGCCGATGCCGGAGCCCTAGGCTTGGACCTCGCCGAAATCGTGGAGCAGGCCAAGCCGTGGGAGCCACCGCCTGCGGACGGAGAAGAAAGCACAAAACTTCCCGGCTCGGAGATAGCTACCTACGAGGCGACGGAAGAGGGCATTTTCTGGAACAAGTCCACAGGAGACGGAATTCAGCGCAAGGGACTCAGCAACTTCACGGCGAAAATCGTCGGCGACATCGTCCAAGACGACGGAGCGGAGACCAGCCGCCGCCTTGAGATAGAGGCCAACCTTTACGGTCGGGGTTCCGTATTCACGATCCCCACAAACGAATTCGCAGCCATGTCATGGGTACTGGACAACCTGGGTGCGCGGGCGGTAATTAATCCCGGCTTCACAATTAAGGACCACTTGCGGGTTGCGATCCAGACATTATCTGACGACGTCAACGAGCGCAAAGTTTTTGCCCACACCGGCTGGCGAGATTTGGACGGCGTTTGGGTCTATCTCCATCACGGTGGCGGCATCGGTCCCGACGGGCCAGTCGGCGGCGTCGATGTGGTCTTGCCCGACGCGCTGGCCAGTTTCGAGTTCCCAACACCCCCAACAGGAGAGATACTCCGAGAGGCTGTTCGGGCCAGCCTCAAAGTGATCGAGGTGGGCCAGGACGAAACAACGTTGCCCCCATACTGCGCGGTTTGGCGGTCCGTACTGGGCCGTGTGGACCACGGTCACCATATGGTTGGCCCCACCGGAGAGGGCAAGACAACAATCGCCGCACTGTTGCAACAGCACTTCGGGGCTGGCCTGGGAGACCGGAATTTGCCGGGCAATTGGTCCTCCACGGCGAACGCCCTCGAGGGACTTGCATTCACAATCAAGGACGCGTTGTTAGTGATTGATAACTTCTCGCCGAGCGGAACGGCGATTGAAGTTCAGAAACTGCACGCGCTGGCGGACCGGGTTTACAGGGCTCAAGGAAACAGCTCGGGCCGCCAACGGATGAACCAAGACCTGACGATCAGGCCCTCAAGGCCGCCGCGAGGCTTGATGATGGGGACGGGCGAGGATGTTCCCAAGGGCCAATCGCTTCGGGCTCGGCTTCTGGTCACGGAGATTGGCAGGGGCGCATTGGACTGGGCCAAAATCAGCAACTGCCAGGTGGACGCCAATGCCGGTAGCTACGCAGCGGCTATGGCAGCCTACGTTCAATGGCTGGCGTCCAAGTACGGGGAGATTCGCTCCGGGCTAGCAGATGAAATGTTGGAGCTGCGGGCCGAGGCTCACAAAAGCGACCGGCACCGCCGCACGGCATCAATTGTAGCGAGCTTGGCGGTGGGATTCCGGCATTTTATGGACTTCGCCGTTGAGATCGGCGCTGTTACCGCTACCGAGGCTGATAACCTGCGAAAGCGTGCTTGGGCAGCGATGGGCCAAGCAGCGGCGGCCCAAAGCGATCAGCAGTCGGCCCAGGATCCGGCCGTCCGATTTATGGATCTTCTTAAATCCGGAATTTCCTCCGGCCGGATGCACTTGGCCGGGCCTGAAGGTAAGGAACCGGACTTCCCGGCATCGTGGGGCTGGCGGGTCCGAATTATTGGAGCGGGCGATAACGAGCGCTCCGAATGGCAGCCTCAAGGAACCGGCGTCGGCTGGGTCGATGACGGAGCGGTCTATTTAGAAGCGGAATCCGCGTACGCCGAGGTTCAACGCCTCGCCCGCGACGGGGGTGAACGCGTGGCGGTCACCCTGCCAACATTGAAGAAACGTCTCCACGAACAAGGTTATCTTGCGTCCATTGAAACTGGGGCCGACAGGGGTCGGCTTGAGGTCCGAAGAACATTACACCCACATTTCCCATATGGCTAAAAACTCTGTTCTGTAATTCGTCTAACTGATTTGATCTACCGCCTAAT
>JAQBXL010000126.1 GCA_027624135.1 Chloroflexota bacterium | reverse complement strand
TACAATCTTAAACCGCCACTACAGCCGCGGCTCTACCGCCTCTGTGGCACATTATTACTCCGCCGTTTACACGGTCTGGGCCGAATTGCACCTGGCCGCCACCAGGCAGGCCCACTCGCCACCGATAGCCGCCAAAACAGCCCTTGCGGTCCAGCAAATCTTCCTCTTGATACCCCATCTTTGCCAAGACAAGCCGGACGACACGCCGAACACAGGACGCGTATCCCGGATTCCGGCGGGCGCAGCTCCGGGTCATGTCCTCCAACGTGGGAGCGCGGTCGAACTCAAAATCGTCGGGATGCGCGGACATAGTGAACTTCCGCCGGCGGCGTCGAGAAGGACGCTGGCCTAGGGACTTAGGGGGAGGCGGATAGATGACAAAGGTGAAATAATCGACGCCACAACGGGTATCGGCAGCATCGGCGGGATCAGGGTCATCAGGCGTGGGACGGGGGTCTGATGCAGTTTTCTGCATCGGTTTTACAAGGGCTTTCCGGGGTTGGGTCTGCTCTAGGCGTGTCATGTTAGTGAGCTCCTAGCGGATGATTTCCATTGGAGACGGCCAGAGGGGATAAAGCGGGGAATCCACCGCTTACCGGCCACGCGGCCGGCGCGACCTGGTCCGGGCATTCGCCCAGTTCCCTCACTTGCCCAAGATGCTGCGCCAAAAGGACATTGTGGACACCCTGGCATTGGGCTGCGAACAGGGATATTTCGTGCTGCGTTTACCGCGTCCAGACCGGACTTTCCGCACCCTTTGGCGGACGGTCCCCACGGATGCGGAGTTGCAGGAGCGGGACCTGGAGGTAGTGCTCCCCGAGGCCGCTGAGTTGAGCGAGCTTGACAGCGGGATATTGCAGCCTGGAGCAGTTCCGGGCCTCTGGCCATCTGACGAACCGGTCGTCGCCTTTGGCCAGGTGGTGGAATTCTTCGACGGAAAGCACGTCAGCCGGGTCCAAAGAGAGGGCTACGAAGAGCCGTTCCCTGTTCCAGCGGTTCCGCGAGATATACTGGAGCGGACTGTGACCGAGGCAGTCAATGCAGGGGTTGTGTGGCTGATCTCTGGTCCCGCCAGTGTCTTCAAAGAAGATATTCCTCTCGGGGTGCTCACCGACGCTGCCACCCTATACCCGCCTCCCCAGGACATTCCAGCGACGGCCCTGTTGCCCCAGAATCTTGAAGCGGCATGGGCGCAGGAAATCACGACTGCGGCTGCCATCGCCAACGCGCTGTCAGTCGCACAAGGTAAGCAAATACCCTGGCCAATCGTTTCTGTTGCCATCGATGGGGCTATCCGGGGTAGACTATTGGAGAGGACCGAGGATTCCGGCCCGTGGCCCTGTGATTGGCCTGGGGCGGCAAGCGTTCGGCTACGCATCCCCATAGGAGCGCCACCGGTTCAACCACCGTTGCTTCCGCCTACGGGCCGCAAATACGCGGAAGCCGAGATGGAACCGGCCGAACTCCAAGACCTCGTTGATGGACTTGGAGACATCGTGAAAGCTGGGGCCGGACTCGACCTCCGGTTCGTTGTACGCGTCGAACTATCCGACGGAGCCACTGACCCTGAACAGGTTGGCGCGCTTAACGAGGCGTTGGCCAAAGCGTCGAGTAAACTGAGGCTGGAATGACGCAAATAAGGAGTTAGGTTGCGAGTAAGGCCTAATATGAGGTCTGAGCGAATATGCGTCTTTGGGTATCGGACAACAAAATTCTAATTGATGCCGCCAGCACCGACACCAGGCTCACGCAGATACCGGGTTATGGTTGGCAGCCCTCACCAAGTGCTTGGGAATTCCCGGAGCACCCCGGGGTCGTGGCGCTCTCCCTGGATGTCCTCGGAGACGGGCTGTTGGTCTCGGAGGAGCTTAGGGCCGACGCGGAAGAATGGCGATCGAAGCTCGACCAGCGCAAGGGTGCCCAGCTAGCTGAACCTCGGATCGAACGGAATCGCTACCTTCTCGACCATGGCGCAGAGGACACTGCCTGGGTAGCCCTCATCCCTTCACAACAGTCCACGTCCACCGGGTCCCGTTTCTTGAAGCATCCTGCGGTTCTCAATCTTCTCCAACAGGTCTTTTCCAGTACCCCCGATGAACTCGCGGCGGCACCACTCGAAGATCAGCTGCCAACTCAATTTGACGATGACCGCGATCTGCCGGACCCCGCGGATTCGGGCAGATTGAAAATCCCGGAAGATGATGAGATTAAAGCCCGCCCGCTACAAGCCATCACCGAAGACGCCAACCTCCGTTCGCATATCCGGGCACTCGAAGCCGCAGGTGCCGGGGATGGGTGGGTTGACTGTCTGCTACAGGTTCTGCGGGCGGCAGCAGCAGGTGAACTCTCAGTCGATGTCGAAGACCTAACAGAGACTGATAGCCCAAAGCACAACTCGGCCATAAAGCTTGTTGTCGAAATCACGCGGCAGGGACCCGAGGATGCGCGTCGTCAGGCGTGTTCTGGCCTGGTTAATCTGATGACCTGGTTTGAACGTGACCATTTTATGGTCGGGCTGTGGGATGCCGGTTTGGACTACATCAAGACTGAGACCGTTGACGACCTAACCCTGTTCAAAGGGTACACGGCGGAGAGAATCGGCCAAGATCCGTTCGATTCAGTACGCCTAGTTGAGAACGTCCTGGATGATTGCGATGGTTTTGAGGCTTATCGCCGAGCCGTTGATGCTTATTGCGACGGCACTCTTTTCGGAGACCTTCCGGCTCTTCGCAGAATGGATGTCCAATCGTTTCTCAGGCGCGTGATGACCTGGTTTGGTGAACACATGGATGAAGAGTCTCTGGTGTTAGCTTTTGAAACATATGTCCGCTTTCTTTGTGAAACCGCGATGCCTGAACAGCTTGAAGAATTGGTCCAGGTTTGCCAGAGTGTTGGAGACAGGAGATCGTTGAAGGTGAACAGCAGCTTGCTCGTAGCCCACGCACTCCATGCTCTAAATGGCCCCCAAGGTGGCATTTCAAGCGCAATCGAGTATCTAGTTGCCGCTCGAAGAAACTTGCCCCTCGATTACGAGGGCCGCGACCTTCTCTGCGAGGAAGCCAGACTGCTGGCTCGTCATGATCCAGCCTTGACGGCCCTCTTGGGGGACTGCGGCGTAACGACGGAACAACCATCGGCGCCCCGGGCCTCAGTCAGCGGTAGGGTCCTAGTGGTTGGTGGTCAGCCGCGTTTCAAGGAGAGGGGGCTCCGCGCAATTAGACAGGCATTTCCCAAAGTGGATTTCGAGTGGCTCGACTCAAATGAGGCAGGAAGGTCTGGTCGAATGCGCACTCTCATCACCGACGGTGGGAGAGAGGTGTTGCTATACACTTGGGTTCTGAGCCATAGCGCGGAACAAGCGGCTCGGGCAGCAGCGGTAGGTGCGAATAGGCACTGGGCAAGGGTAAAGATGCCGGCACTTGCTGCGGTTCTTCGCGAAGTGCCCACGGTTCTCGGAGCGGCCTGATGGTAACAAATTCTAGCACGCCTCAATTCAGCCAAGGAATAGAGCTACATGGGTGGCAGCAGGATGCGCTGGATGCCTGGATGTGCTCAGGCCGAGGAACCGTAAAGGTGGTAACTGGAGCCGGAAAAACTATACTCGGACTCAGCATCATCGAACGATTGTGGAAGGACGACCCAGAATTACGCGTAGCAATAGTCGTTCCCACGGTGGTCCTGATGGACCAGTGGCGCCAGGAGTTGGCTAACCGCAGCACTTTGGACCCGGGAAGTGTGGGCTGCGCTGGGGGTGGGAAGCAGGCCAGCTATCAAAATGGACAGCGTGTAATCATATGGGTGCTGCCGACAGCAAGCAGAAAATTGGCTGATGATGTGGTGGCAGCCGGTGTGGGTGGAAACTTGCTGTTGATAGTGGATGAGTGCCACCGCTCTGGTGCCACCGTGATGTCCCGAATTTTCCGGACCCCCCGGAAGTGGTCACTGGGATTAAGCGCCACCCCTGAGCGCCATGAAGATGCCTTTTTGCCCATAAACGATGAGGATTTGCCAACGGATGAAGGTTCTGCGGAGGATATCGAATATCACAGGACTACGTTAGGGAAGGAGCTAGGGCCAATAGTGTACGAACTCTCGCTCAACCGGGCTATCGAGTTGGGAGTCTTACCAGCGTTCGATGTTCGCCACTATGGCTTGGCCCTTAACGAGCAAGAGCGGGCCCAATACGACGCATTGTCGCACTCCATTACTGATGCTCGCAGGGAATTGCAGGGGGTTTTCGGGGGGGCACGGAAACTTGTTTCATTTGCCCGCAAGATTGCTGCCGGTACTGGGGAAATGGCGCCGGTGGCAAGGCGGTTTATCAATGATGCCCAGGCGAGGAAACGGTTGCTGTTTCGAGCATCAGCTCGTCCCAAGGCGACCGCATACCTCCTGCAAGAGGAGTTGGCCGAGAACCCTTGGGCGAGAGCTATCCTCTTCCATGAGAGTATTGAAGAGGTGGAACATCTCGCTGAGAGATTAAAGGAAGAACTACCTACATACAAGGACCGCATCGCGATTGAGCACAGCCGACTCCCAGGAAAGCAGCGGGCCGCCACAATATCGGCTTTTGGCGACGCCACTGTACAAGTCCTGGTCTCGGTCAAGTCATTGATTGAGGGGTTCAATGTGCCTGCGGCCGACCTTGGGATAGTGGTTGCCTCATCTACATCTGTCCGGCAACGTGTGCAGACAATGGGAAGGGTACTCAGACGTCACACGACCGCTGATGGCAAAGAAAAACACCCTAGGATGCACGTGTTCTATATCCGAGACACAGTGGACGACGCCATCTACGGATTGGAGGATTGGGGCAAGTCAACGGGTTACGAACGCAACGAGTATTTCCATTTCCTCCCACCTGACCAGCCGGCTTCGGAGGCAGGTCCACCCCGTCTGCCACTCCCCAGCGAAGAGGAAATTGATGAAGCAGGCTTGATGAAGGGTGATGTTTATCCCGGGAGGTACGAGGGCGAAGAATTTACTTCAGATACACAGGGGAACATTAAAAGCTTAGAAGGAGCGCTTGTTCCCGGGGCCAAAGACATCTGGGAATCCATCGTAGATGTACGGGGCGGCCCTGGACGGTTCGTCGTGACCCCTCAAAGGCACTTCGTATTGGTGAGAACACTTGAAGGAGATTCCTGGACTACCCGTTACGTCGGACATTGGGGGCTTACCTCTTTCACAACATCATCAGAATCAGACTCTGGCTATTCAGGACCCACGGATAAGGCAGGAGGTGAGTACCGCGTGAGGCAGCGGTCGGGCAGGCGTATAGTGTGTTGGGAGGTCCGCACCAACGGCCACAAGGAAGAACATTGCATTGCGCCCGATAGCGATGATCCCCGAAGCGCCGATGTGTCGCGGGTTCTGAACGCCGTGGAAGAGCTTCAGCGCAAGGGAGTCATACTAAGACGATTTCAGGTAAATTCAAATGGCGACGCCATTGGAGCTTTCGCTGGTCGCTGGCAACTTCTGACCACTCTTTCCCGGCCACTGCGGGACGAGTGAAACCAGCGGCTAATCGAGCGTGAGGCCAAAGGTTTCGATATGACGTTCAGCGGTAACTGCCCTCGCACGGTCTCCACCTTGGGGAAATATCACCTACGGAGAGTGCAAGGTAGGTGGCGCGTCCAGCTAGACTATGTCGTCGAAGGGGATGTGATCAGATCGAATGCCCTAGGCCACCAAACCCTGATCGATCTAATCATCAGAGGTCGACGGCAATCGGGCGGTGGCGCTTCGGGTGGCGCATTTTACATCAACGAGTATGGGCAGGTCTTACTCCCCGGGAGGCAAGGAAGTCCATACTCCGTGGCCGGAGAGTACCACGATCTTCTAGAGTTCAACGTTGAAGGAGTAATTATCTCCGCGTGCGGTGTGGGCAGACCACCCAGGCTGCCACTTGCGGGGGATCCTTGGCCAGGTCCTCGCCACGGCATTCCCTATGGCCTAAGGTACATGTCCGGGACCTGGGACATTGACTATTGGCGTCAGCTCGCAAATGGAGATATGGAAGTAGTCAGATTGAGCAGCTATTGCACTCCACAACGGGTCAACGAGTTGGGTCGCCTTATCAGAAGCGTGAAAAATCACGCGGGACGGTTCTATTTGAATGAGCAACGGCAGATGTTTGGGCCTCGTCGAACCGACGATGAAGGGTGGGAAATGGTGTACGTCGGTGAGTTGGATTTGACCGCTGGCTGGTTCCCCAAACCACTAACTGGCAGCTAGTGAGTCGTGAGAATGGGAGGAACGCAAATGCCGGCAGTCGAATTTCATGGTAATTGTCCTGGGAACGTAGCCCGAGATGCCAAATATTCTTTGCGGAGGCACGGGAGGCAATGGGTAGTTCGTCTCGAGTACCGCATAGACAACAACGAAAAGTTGCTGCTCTCAACAAAAGAACATCCAGAGCTGGTCCGAATGGTACGAGAAGTCCAAGAAGAGAGTCGAGGTCAACCGGGTGGTGCCTTCTACATCAACGAATACTCACAGGTCATAGTGCCGAGCGGACTTGATGGACAGTATTACCTTGCTGGGGAGTACAATGCTCGCCTCGAGTTCCAGCCCGACGACGATCCCGAACTGGCGGGGTGGGTCATTTCAGGTGACGGGAATGACCGCGACGGACAGCGATTGGCCTCAGGTGACGATTGGGTCGGCCCACACCCAGGGATTCCTTACGTGCTAGCCGCGAATCTACAAGATGTGTATTACGAGTTAGCTGTGTCGCCTGTCAGAATTCGAAAAATTAACCTTAGCGGCGAGACCTCGCCTATACGTGCGAGACAAGTAGCGCGACAGGTTGCGGAGGTTAAGGGATCCTCGGGTCGATTCTACATCAACGAGTTCTGCCAGATGTTCTGTCCCATCTGGGATGGTACAACCCTTCGGTACACCTACGTCGGCGCTCTCGACTTGGAGGCCGGGTGGTTCAAGAAGTGGGAGCTGAGTTAGATAACTCGGCTCATGTCAACGATGGCCTAAATCGATGCCGACATCATGGAATGGAAAGCCAGGTGTGAAGTGGAGTCCGATCTGCCGACAAGTTAAACGCAAATTGGCAACGCGTTGCGACCGAACTTAGAACCACGAACACCGCCAGCCCGTGTTTCAGGCAAGCCCGACTCTAGTGGATCTCCTCGCCATGGCTCCACACGTTTTCACAAAGGAATCCTTGGGGCAAGGGTGAAATTCCTAGCTTGGTAGGTATCGATTCCAGCGTAGCCTAGTGGCAGGTGTTGTTATCAAGGTCTACCACAGGACATCGGCCGCTTCAGCTATCCTGGCCCATGGTTTCCGAGACGGAGAGGGCACCTACTTTACCGACAAAGTCTGGCGGGGCGTATGGCTCTCGGACGTTCCCCTGGACATCAACGAAGGAGCAGCGGGAGACACGGTTCTTGTACTGGACATTCCGGCGCGTGTGTTCCGCCGCTACGAATGGGTAGAGGAGAGCAAGCCGTATAAGGAGTCCTTAGTGCCTGCAGCTATTTTGAACAGATATGGCTCTCCCCGGGTAAGGAGAAAAGACTGGCTCTTGTAAATCATCCCAAAATCAGTCTGCGATGGACAAAGCTGCTTGATGTTCTCTTCGGAAAGGCGTCGCCCAATCTCTCATGAGATACCCTCCCTTGGCCTGACCTTCCTTCCACTGCTAGGCTTAATCGAGGGATGAGCCTTGGCGGTTGGCCGCCAGCATCTGCGAATTCGCGAAAAACGGTCGGTTGTTTGTTTTGGCTGCTAGGCGTGGCGTTTACGCCTAAGTTTGGGACACCCTTTATTT